>NZ_JBSFRM010000010.1:11236-53283 GCF_053589235.1 Gordonia sp. NPDC003376
ACCTCGCGATGCTCGGTCCCGGCTCAACCACCGAGGATGCTCGCCAACGCAGATCTCGACGGCCACTGCTCGACGGGCGCCTTGCATCCGCTGATTGAGTTGAGCCGACGAGGAGCGCGGCGACGAGACGTGTCGAAATCTCCGCCGGGCGACATCGGAGAGCAACCACCCCAGAGGTGGACGGCAACAACGTCGACACACCGGGTTTCGACACGGGTCCTCGCGATGCTCGGTCCCGGCTCAACCACCGAGGATGCTCGCCAACGCAGATCTCGACGGCCACTGCTCGACGGGCGCCTTGCATCCGCTGATTGAGCCGACGAGCAGCGCAGCGACAAAACGTGTCGACATCTCCGCCGGCCGACATCGGAGAGCAACCACCCCAGAGGTGGACGGCAACAACGTCGACACACCGGGCCTCGACACGGGTCCTCGCCCAGCGGCTCGGTCCCGGCTCGACCACCCAACGTGGTCGCCGCCCGATGAAGCCCGCTCATTTCTGTCGGACGTCTCCGGCATCATCGCGGCCATGACCTTTGCCCTCATCGCGTTCGTCGTCGGCGTCGTCGCCGGTGTGGCCATCGGATGGTTCGCCGCGACCGGCCGGGCCGCGTCGGCGGTGGCCACCGCACGCGCCGAGACCGAGGCCGTCCGCGAGTCCCAGGAGCTCGTGGGACGGTCGCTGTCGGCGGCATCGGAGGACGCCGCCCGACGACAGTCCACCGCCATCGGCGCCCAGATGACGCACATCGTCGATCCGCTGCGCGCGCTCGTAGGACAACTCGCCGAGGAGTTGCGACGCGTCGAACAGAACCGGGTGGGCGCCTATGCCGGGCTCACCGAGCAGGTCCGCGGGATTCATGTCGCCTCCACCCGCCTCGGCGATCAGACCCGTGCGCTCACCAACGCACTGCACACCCCCCACCTACGGGGACGCTGGGGTGAAATGCAGCTCGAGCGGGTGGTGGAACTGGCCGGCATGACCCGACACTGCGACTTCGACACCCAGGTGACCATCGGCACCGACGAGGCCAAGCGCCCGGACATGATCGTCCGACTCGCCGGGGGACGCAGCATCGTCGTCGACGCCAAGGTCCCGCTGCACTCCTATCTCGACGCCGCCGAATGCGACGACCCGGCGCTGCGTGAGGAGCTCCTCGCGTCCCATGCGCACGCCGTGCGCGCGCACATCAAGACTCTCTCGTCCAAGGCCTATTGGTCCGCCCTGTCCGACAGTCCGGAGATGGTGGTCCTGTTCGTCCCGGGTGATGCGGTGCTGGAGTGGGCGGTGCGCAGCGATCCCGGACTCATCGACTTCGGTTTCGCCAAGAACGTGGTGCTGACCACACCGTCGAGTCTGGTGGCGTTGCTGCGGACGGTGGCCCTGGGGTGGCGTCACGACGCGATGGCGCGCGACGCCGCGGTGATCCACGAACTGGGCGTGGAACTGCACCATCGGCTCGAGACCGTGCTCGGCCACGTCGACCGGGTCGGGGTGTCGTTGCGGCGCGCGGTGGAGGCCTACAACTCGACGGTCGGCGCGCTCGACAGCCGGGTGGGGGTCACTGCGCGCAAGCTGGCATCCCTGGAGGCACTGGGCAATCTGGACGAACCGACCAGCCCGCGCGTGATCCATGACACGATCCGTGAGGCCGGAGGCGTACACGCAGACACCTGACCTCGGTCGGGTTGACCAACATGACCCGGCGGTTCACGGGAAAACGCGTCGCAACCGGTACCGTCTACTTGTGCCTTTCCCGCAGTCAAGCTCCTCGACGGTGCCCGTGGACCAGCAGTCGGTCCTGCCGACTGTGCGCGGGGTCCCCTGGTGGGGGGCGATCCTCATCGCGACGGTCATCACCGCGATCGGCGCGATCATCGACACCTCGTCGAACAGCACCATCGGCGGCGCCTTCAACTTCTGTCAGCTTGTCGGATGCGTGCTCGCCGCCCTCGCCGTCCGGCGCCGGGCGCTGTTCACCGCCGCCGCCCAGCCACCGTTGGTGTCGTTCGTCATCGCGCTCATCGCGCTGTACGCATCCGCCGACCAGGCGTCGGAGCTGAAGTCGCTGATCCTCAAGGTGCTGCTGCCGATCGCCGCGAACTTCCCGTGGATGGCGATCACATTCCTGGTGACCCTCGTCGTGGTGGTCGGCCGGTGGTACCTGACCCGGTCCGGCACCGACTCGCCGCTCAAACGCACGTCGGCCGGCACCAAGAACCCGACCGCCAAGAGTCCCTCTGCCGAGGATTCCTCGGGCAAGAATCCTGCCGGCAGGAATCGCCCCGCCAAGCCTGCAGGCGCTACCTCGGGCACGCCCCGCAGAGGCCGGCACGACCGGAGCGAGCGCGCGTCCGCGCGGGCCGTTGCCGCCGAGGGCCGCACCCGCAAGGCCGACGCGGACCGGACTCGCACACCGCGGCCCGACGCCACCGCACAGGCAGGTGCGAGCGCGAACGGTACGCGCACCGTACCCACCGGTGGCCGCACGGCTCGTGCCGAGGAGCCCCGACGGGCACGGAGTGGCGGCCGACCCCAGTCTGCTGAGCGGGCCCAGCCGGCCGAGCGCGCCACGTCCGGTGAACGCAGCCAGCAGGAGGCTCGGGCGCGACGCCGTCGGGCCGTCGAGGAGAACGCCCGCGAGGCCACGGCGACGACACCGGCGAGCTCTGGGGCCGCGAGCGCAGGCACCGCACGTCCGCGTCCCCGCTCGGCCGCGGCCGACCTCGACCGCTACGAGTCCGCAGCCGGCCAGACCACTGCGGCGGCACAGCCGGCGCGGACCCGCCGACAGCACTGACGCGCCCGACTCGGGCACGACCCCGACAGCCGAACGCTGTCCGGTCCTCAGCGTCCGGTGAGCCAGTCCCCCAGCCGTCGGGCTGCGTCGTCGACCAGCGCAGGCCAGTCCATCGCGGTCTCGTCGGCGGGATCGCTGACGATCTTGATCAGCCGACAATCCACCTCGAACGCCGCACAGACATGGGCGATCGCGCAGCCCTCCATGTCGACGAGGTCGGCCCGTTCGGCCAGTTCGGCACGCCGCAGCCGGTCGGCCACGAAGGTGTCGCCGGTGGCGAGAACCGTGCCGTCGCCGTCGGGCAGGTTCCAGCGGTCCACCACCGGATAACCCATCGCGATGAGTTCGGCGCTGCTGATGTCGTGTTCGATCACCTGCGACGGGACGAAGAGTCCCGAGTGATGGTCGTGGAGGGCTCCGGCGGTGCCGATGTTGATCACCTGCCGTGTCTGCGGGCGCCCCGACAGCTCACGGGTCAGCGCCATCGACGCCGCCACCTTGCCGATCCCGGTGATCAGCAGCCGGGTTCCCTGCGGGATGTACCGGGCCTCGGAGCGGGTGGCCGAGACCACCAGCACCGACGGGTCGAGCAGGTCGAAGGAGTGGGCGTCACGGGACGTGGGATCGACGGTCACCCGACGATTATCGCGGGGCAGGCGTCACCGTGCGTCGCCGGCCGCCCGGAGGGTGGCACGGGCCGCGCGGCCCAACGCCTCCCCGTAGGCCGGTCCGTGCCCGGCGGCGTGTACGGCCAGTGGGTGCAGCTGGTGCAGCGGGACACGCTCACGCCATCCCGGCCGTAGCCGATGTGCGGCCAGGTACCCGTCGAGGATGGCGTCGAGCTGGGGGCATCCGAACAGCATCAGCATCGCCAGATCGGTTTCGCGGTGCCCACCGTGCGCGGCCGGGTCGATCATCACCACACCGTCGGGTGTCCACATCACGTTGCCGCTCCACAGGTCGCCGTGCAGGCGGGCGGGCGGATCCGCGTCGTCGAAGGCCCCGGACGCGATCAGCGTGCAGGCCGCCCGGGTGGCCTCGGCGTCGGCGGTGTCGAGAAACCCGGCTTCGATGGCGGGCGCGAGGTAGGGCTCGACACGTTCGGCGGCGTAGAACTCACCCCAGCTGTCGTGGATGACAGAGCTCAACGGCCGCTCACCGATGAACTGATGGCCGATGTAGCCGTCCGGCGGCGCCCCGAAGGCGTCGGCGCCCGCATCGTGCATGCGGGCCAGTGCCACCCCGAAGGCGGTGGCGGCCTCCGTCGTCGGCCGGACCGTGGGCAGTCGGCGCAGCGTGATCCCGATAGGAGACACCGACTCCACCTCGACCACCGGGGCACCGGCCGCGGCCAGCCACCCCAGACCGGCGGCCTCGGCGGCGAAGAAGTCCGGATCGGCGTCGCGGCGGACCTTGCGGAAGACCGTGTCGGGACTCACCCGTGGTTGGACTCGACGTCGGAGTCGGTGATCGCCGATTCCCCTTGCGCCACACGGCTGATCTGGGCGAGTCGGTCGAATCGGTCGTTGGCGATCCGCATCACGACCTCATAGGGCAGCGCGAACTTGCGCGCCCACCAGTACCCGAAGCGGATGTCGAAGGAGGTGTAGACCAGGAACCGATTCTTGCGGATCCCGGTCAGGATGGCCGCGGCGGCCTTCTCCGGACTCACCGCCACCTTGTGGAAGTTGTTGATCTGCTTGATGACTCGCGGGTCCTTGCGGTTCACGCCGACGATCTCGACGGTGTCGACCAGCGGCGTGTCGACACCTCCCGGGCAGACCAGTGACACCCCGATGTGGTGTCGGCGCAGATCGAAGCGCAACACCTCCGACATCCCGCGGATACCGAACTTGCCGGCGCTGTAGGGGGCATGCCAGGGCAGGGCGATCAGCCCGGCCGCCGACGACACGTTCACCAGCTGTCCGCCATGGCCGCGTCGAACCATCTGGGGCACAAAGCATTCGATCACGTGGATCGGACCCATCAGGTTGACGTCGACCATTGTCTTCCAGTGACGGTGTTCCAGGTTCTCCACGGTCCCCCAGGCCGACACCCCGGCGACGTTCATCACCACGTCCATCACGCCGACCTCGGCGTCGACCTCCCCGGCGAAGCCGTGTACCCAGTCGTAGTCGGAGACATCCCCGGCGGCATGGAACAGCACCGTCCCGCCGGTATCGACGATCTCGCCGACCGCGGTGTCGAGGGCGTCGGCGCGCAGGTCGGTGAGCACGAGCTCGGCACCGGCCCGGGCGGCCGCCTGCGCGGTGGCCAGCCCGATCCCACTCGCGGCCCCGGTGATCAGGACCTTGCGGCCCCGAAGCGTCGGCACCGGCGGGTCCATCCGGATCAGATCTCGAAACGACATGCCTCGACCCTAGCCACCGATGCTGTGACGCTCAGCAGAACCGGGACAACCTGGGCGGGTCCGGCCGGCCTCAGCCGATCGGGAGCTTGCCGTCGAACAATCCGTACAGCACCACCAGCATCGCGTTGAGCACCTGTGCCGACGCATCCTGCCCGTCGGTCAGCAGCAGCTGGCCCAACTCTGCGGGATCGGTTGTGCCCAGCAACTTCTGGACGAACGGCAGCACGGCCGACAGCTCGCCGTCGCCGGACTGCGGCGTGGCCTGCGGGGCGGGTGAGGTACCGAGGTTCTGCGGGCTCGACGTCGACGACGTGGCCGCAGCCCCCTTGGCGTAGTTGACGATGCCCTCGGTGATGGCCATCGAGTACTTCAGCTGACCATCCTTGCCGGTGAGCGCCGCAGCCTCGGCCGGGTTGGACAGGTTGCCCATCTCGATGAACACCGCGGGCACCTTGGTGAGGTTCACCGCGGCGATGTCGGAGCGGGTCTGGATACCGTCATTGACGCCGGCGTAGTTGGCGGTGGGGAATCCCGCGCGGACGAACGCATCACGCATGATCGTCGACGCCTTGCGGCCCTCGCCGGACTGCACGGCGTTGACCGTGGCGTCCGGGATGGGCAGGCTCGGCACGATCATGTGGAAGCCCTTCTTGGTGGCGTCCGTGCCGGTCGTGGTGGAGTCGGCGTGCAGACTCACCGCGATCGCCGCACCCGAACGGCTCGCCGCGGCGGCGCGCTCGTCGACGCAGCCGCCCCACCCGGTGTCGTCGGCGCGGCTGAGCACCACCCGCGCTCCCTGGCTCTCGAGACCGGCCTTCACCAGCTGGGCGATACCCCAGTTGATGGTGTGCTCGAGTGTGCCGTTGACTGCGGTGGCCCCGGTGGTCTGGCAGTCCTTGGTACCGCCGCGGCCGTCGGTGACCTGCTGGGACAGGTTGTGACCGGCGGCGCTCCCCTGATGCCCGGGGTCGAGGAAGACGGTCTTGCCGGCCAGCGAGGTTCCTGTGGCCGGAGCCGCCGACGCCGGGGCCGTGGTCACAGCGCTCAGCACCGCCGCACCGGTCGCCGCGGCGACCGCGGTGGCGGTGAGCGACATCCTCAATCGCGAGAAGCATGTCTGGGTCATCGCGGTACGGACACGGGTGCACCGGATCGGCCCCCGCGCCTCACTCCTTCCATCCAGCAACATGGGCCACAATAGTCACAGGTTTAACAGAGTCAACCCGGGGTCGAGCTTCGGTGACGAAGCCACCTGGTCCGATCGGTTTCGTTAGGCACCTGTGACGTCGCGGGTATCCCACCGAGATGTGGCGGCTCACGCCGACGGCAGAAACCGGGTGATGTGCAGGATGCCGTGCTCGTCGTCGGCGGTCGCCGCGGTCGCCGTCGCCGCCTCCAGCATCGCGCGGACTTCGTCGGGGTCGACCCCGGTGCCGATCACCACGAGTGCGGTCTGCCGATCCTGCCCGCGCCAGGGGTCGCGGGACACGTCGACGAACCCACCGACCGCGTGCACGACGTGACGTTGCCGATGGCCGGGCCGGTCGAACCAGACCACCCCTTTGATCCGGTAGACACCGGCGGGCGGGCGGGTCAGGAACGCCGCGAGTGCCCGCGGGTCCATCGGGCCCGGCGTGCAGAACTCCACCGACTCGAACGCGTCGTGCAGGTGCGCGTGCCCCGCCTCCCCCGCGTGCCCGTCCGGTCCCGCGTGCCCGTCCGGTCCCGCGTGCACGTCCGCCTCCGGGCGCACCGCATCGGCGTCGTCGGCTTCCCGCAGCAGCGCCTCGAGCGAGAGCTGAACCGGCCGGTCGCCACCATCATCGGGCGCTCGGGTCGGGATGTCGAAGAGCAGTGCCGGGTCGATCCGTCCACCGGTGACGCCGAGCTGTGGCGCACTCGGGTTGAGCGCACCGAGTGCGGCGCGGGTGGTGGCCACCGCCTCCGCGTCGACGAGGTCGGTCTTGTTGAGGACGACGAGGTCGGCCACCGCGACGTGTCCGTCGATCTCCGGATGAGCGTGCCGCGCGGTCTCGAACAGTGCCGCGTCCACCACGTAGACGAGGCCGCCGTAGCGCATCCGCGGATCGGCCATCGCGGTGATCATCCGGATCAGCGACTTCGGTTCGGCGATCCCACTGGCCTCGATCACGATGGCGTCGAGCGCCGCGCCCGGGCGCGCCAGTGCCGCGAGTGCGTCGTCGAGCCCGGCGCGGTCGACCGCACAGCACATGCATCCGTTGGTCAGACTGACGGTGTCACCGACCTGTCCGGCGACCAGCATCGCGTCGATGTTGACTGCGCCGAAGTCGTTGACCAGCACACCGATTCGAGCTCGGGACCCTCCGCGCAGGAGGTGGTTGAGCATGGTCGTCTTCCCTGCGCCGAGGAACCCGGCGACCAGGATCACCGGGATGGGTGCGCGGGTCACGCCGGTCCCGGATCGACACATCCGGAGCACAGGACGGCGAGGTCGCGGCCGAGCCGGTCGGGATGATTGGCTACGTTCGACGTCGGGGTACCGCACTCGACGCAGGTCGCGAGAACCACCGGGTGATCGGAGAAGTCCACCGACATACGCTTGTCGAAGACGTAGAGCGACCCTTCCCAGAGGCCGTCGTCGCCGAACTCCTCGCCGTAGCGGACGATGCCCCCGTCGAGCTGATAGACCTCGCCGAATCCGCGGTTACGCATCAACGCGGTGAGCACTTCGCACCGCACTCCCCCGGTGCAATAGGTGACGACGGGACGGTCCTTGAGGTGGTCGTAGGCCCCGGACTCGATCAACGGGACGAAGTCGCGGGTGGTCTCGACATCGGGGGTGATGGCGCCGGCGAACCGTCCGATCTGCGACTCGATACGATTGCGGCCGTCGAAGAACACCACGTCCTGCCCACGCTCGGCGACGAGTCGGTGCAGGTCTTGGGGGTTGAGGCGGGTGCCGCCGCCCACCACGCCGGAGTCGTCGACCAGCAGTTCGTCCGGGGTACCGAAGGTGACGATCTCCGGGCGTACCCGAACCGACAAACGGGGGAAATCATCCCCTGTTCCCTCGGCCCATCTGATATCGGCATCGGCGAATGCGCGATATCCACGGGTGACCCGGACATATCGCTTCACATCCGCGAGTTCACCGCCGACGGTGCCATTGATCCCATGACGTGACACGATGATCCTGCCGCGAAGCCCGAGCGACTCGCATATCGCCTGTTGCCAGAGCCGAATCGCATCGGGATCGGGCAACGGGGTGAACACGTAGAACAGCACGATCTTGGGGGTCGACACAATGCAAGGGTACGGATCACGGGGTGAGTACCGAACGCGGTGGGGGCGGGTCGCCTTTCTCGCGCTCGCGGCGATCGCCGTGATCGGCTCGGGTGCCGCGGTGACCGCTTGTTCGTTTTCCACCGATACCACACCGTCACAGATCGTCCTGCCCCCGACCGATGAATTGACCACCGAATCAGAACCCTCGAGTTCGAGCAGGACGACGCCCCCGGATTCCGATACCCCCACCGAATTGCCGAATTGGAGCATGGGTCGTGTGATCGCACTTGCACCCCGTGCCGACAATTCGCGATATCACCAGGGGTCCACCGGTCCGCAAACCCCACTCGACGACACCTCGGACTATCACTTCTCCACCCCGGACCGGTCGGTCAATTGTTCCACCTTCTCCACCGGCACCCCCACGCTCGCGTGTCGGATCGCCGACGACTCGTCGAATTCGCGTCGATCATCGTCCACGGCGGCGGGCTGCAGGTGGGCTTCCGACCTGGTGCTCCTCGACGCGGCCGGTCCACAGCACGGGGCATGCGCCGACGAGTTCCCGGTTCTTTATCGCAGCGCGATTGTCGACTACGGCACGACCATCGCGGTGGGCAGATTCTCATGCCTGGTCGAAAGCTCGGGCATCTATTGTCTCGAATCCCGTTCGAAGACCGGATTCTCCAGTACGGCAAAGGGTTACCAGAAGATCTACGCCAATCAGAGGGCCCCGGGCGCTTTGCTCGGTGCCACCGATTCCGAGTCGACGACCACCCCGGTCTATGGTGCCGACGACGAGGATGCGACCACCACGACTTCGCCCTCACGGTGAATTCGCCTGCTTTCCACCACGCCGACCCGCAACACCCAGGAATTTCTCATTTTCCTATGCCTATAATCAACGGCGACATTGATCGGCGTCCACCGATCACCCCATAGAGGAAAGTCCCGGGAGGCCAGATGGCTAAGGTTCAGACCGTCCAGGTCATCGACGACATCGACGGCAAGGTACTCGAGAAGTACGAAACCGTTCGCTGGGCCGTCGACGGCAAAGAGTACGAATTCGACACTTCGGTGAGGCACGCCCAGCAGTTCCGCGACTCCCTGGCGAAATACCTCGAGGTCTCCAGGACCGCGGGTACCGCTCGGGCATCGGCTGCCAAGCGTCGGACGGCAGATGCCTCGCGCAGCAAAGAGCAGACCCAGGCCATCCGGAAATGGGCAACCAAGAACGGATATGAAGTGAGTTCGCGAGGCCGCATTCCCGCACACGTACTCGAGGCCTTCGAAGCCGCCCACTGAGTCGGAGACCAGCGAGTTCACTGAGTCGGAGACCAGCGAGTTCACCGGGTCGGAGACCAGCGAGTTCACTGAGTCGGAGACCAGCGAGTTCACTGAGTCGGAGACCAGCGAGTTCACCGGGTCGACGATTCGGAGTTCACCGGCCGGTTCCGGGAGGAAGCCCTCCTGGTGCCGGCCGTTCTGCGTTTTCCCCGATGTTCCCGATATGCCGGGTCCTTGCGCATCACGGGCAGTGGAGTACGCCCTGCGGTGGTCCGAGTAGCCGACTCTGGACTCCCGTTCGGCGCCGGATCGGGGCAGAATTCGATCCGCACGCGCCAACGCCGACGAATCAACCCGAGTGGAGACCCGATGCCCGAGTCCATCAGTCACCCCGATCCCGAGACCGTCGAACTCCGGTTGGCCCTCGTCTGCTACGGCGGGGTGTCGCTCGCGGTCTACATGCACGGTGTGACCAAGGAATTGCACAAGCTCGTCGTGGCGTCCCGGGCACTCGACGACGCCCGGGCCACCGGCGCCACCACCAACCCGTTCTGCTCGGCCACCGATCCGACGCAGATCCTCGACGGCTTCGACTCCGAGGCGCTCTACTTCGACGCGCTGCGTCGGCTCGAGGACGCGGGCCGGCCGTTGTCGGTGGCCATCGACATCATCGGCGGCACGTCGGCCGGTGGCATCAACGGCGTGGTGCTGGCCAAGGCCCTCGCGATCAACGCGTCGCAGGATGCGCTGCGGAGCCTGTGGATCAACGAGGGCGATCTGCGTAAGTTGCTCCGCGGGCCTCGGTTCGCGGGCCTCGCCGTCCAGGCGGCCACCGCGGCGGTGTGGTCGGTGGTCAACGCGTGGCGACCGACCTCGCTGCTGCGGTCGGATGTGATGTCGCAGAACCTGGTTCGCGCGCTGACGACGATGGATGCGAGCACCCTGCCCAATCCCGTGGTGCAGTCGTCGTCGTTGATCCCGCGGCTGCGGCGGCTGCAGCTGTTCGTCACCACGACCGACCAGTCCGGATTCGATGTCGTCGTGCCGTCAGGTGCGGGTGGGATCGGGCAACGCGATCGGGCCTATGCGCAGGTGATGGAGTTCCGCAGCAGCAATACCGATCCGCGGGTGCAACCGGCCGGCTTCGGCTCCGACGACACCGGCGCGCTCGCCTTCGCGGCGCGTGCGACGTCAGCGTTCCCGGCAGCCTTCGCCCCGGTCACCCGCAGCGGGTTCCTGCAGGAGATCAAGAACGCGATCCCCCTGGACCCCAAGCGGTTCGGTGAGATGTTCCTGTTCCGTTATCACACCACCGACACCGAGGAACCCACCCAACCGAAACGGTCGTGGTGGGCGCGACTGCTCCCCCGCGGCAGCACTGTCGAGGAGTCCGAACGCCACTTCATCGACGGCGGGCTCCTCGACAACGCGCCCTTCGACCTCGTGGTCGACGCGATCGCCCGCGAACCGGCACAGCACGAGGTGATCCGCCGCCTGGTGTACATCGAGCCCGATCCCGGCAAGCCGCTGACGGCGGCGGTCGAGGAGTACCAGCGGCGGTCACACAGCTTCGCCGACGACCTGATGGCGATCAAGGCGCCGCTGACCAGCCACTCCTACCTCGGCGATCTGCTCCATCTGCGGGACATGAACGGCCGGATCGCCGAGATCGGGCGCATCGCCGATCTCCAGCGCACCGAGGTGGAGGCGGTGATCAGCCGGCGGGTCCAGCTCGCCGCACAACAGGTCGTCGCAGCCGATGCCGCGAGTTCTCCTGGCGTCGAGGCCAAACCACCGACAACCTTCCTCGAACAGTTGCTGACCCTGGAGTCGGCGCAGCAGGTCTCCGACAGCTTCTATCGGGATGCGGAGACCGGCCTGTCCGAGACGTGGCGGACCTACCAGCGGATGAAGGCCCTGGCGATCGCCGACCGGGTGACCGATGCGATCATCAGCATCGAGCAGCTGCCACCGGAATCGTTGACCGCCAGCGCAATTCGCGATGCGTTGTCGTCGTACATGCGGGCCACCCCCGAGTGGCGGGACGGCGGCACGGCCTTGGCGGACAAGTTCCTCAAACCCGCCGACACACCCTATCGGGTCCGGCGGTACATGTTCATCATCGACGGTATCAACAAGCTCTACGGTGACGGCGGACCCGACCGCGCGGCGGTCGACAAGCTCAAGGCCGCGGTGTGGGATGAACTGACCAAGCTGCACGACGCGCCTGAGGAGATCGTCGACTCGCTGGGCACCCGCGGGATCACGAATGCGTCGGTGGCCTATGCGGAGACGCCGCGGCCGGTGGGAACCGACCAGTTGCCGGCGGAGGTCACCGAGCTCCTCGACAGCTTCTTCACCCGCTACGCGGCGCTGGTGGATGTCCGAGTCGGCAACGACAACGACACCATCTGGGCGACGTTCACGAAGACGGCACTGTCGGCGGTGTCGGCGGCATCCCGCGACGCCACCGGAGCCCTGCGCCTCGGCGACGGCTGGACCGACGAGCACTTCCGGTTGTTGGCGTCGCGCTACCTCGGGTTCCCGAAATGGGACGGCGCCCTGTTCCCGATCACGGCACTGTCGCGGATTCCCCAGCTGACGCCGATCCCGGTGAGTCAATTCAGTCCTCGTGAGGCAGCAACCCTGTCCGACTACCCGACGCCACGCCCGAAACTGTACGGCGCCAAGCTCGCCCATTTCGCGGCATTCCTCGAGCCCGGATACCGCGAGAGCGACTACCTCAGCGGGCGTCTCGACGGCGCCGACCTCATCATCCGGTTGCTCGCCGAGACCACCGGCGACGATGCCCTGGTCACCGACCTCGCGCGCCCCACCCTGGAAGCGATCTTCCGGTCCGAGATCGGTGGACTGACCCACATCCCCGACGAGTCGCGCCGTTGGCTCGACGAGTTCTTCGGCGACTGACGCCCGGCTGCCGACGGTGAACCGATCGGCTCACATCATGTGCTTCGGGTGCACGTGCGACGGCATCAGCTGCAGCAGCGACATCCGCAGTGCCATCTCGCGCCGGTTGTCGACGAGCTCGGAGTACAGGTCGTCGACGGCTGATCGACCGCGAGGATGCGGTCCGACGATTCGGTAGCAGGCCTGGTTGAACGGGCCGAACCAGAGTTGGATGAAGAGCTTGGGATTCAGGATCATCCGTCGCATCGGGATGAGGCAACCGATTTCTCGTGCGAGTGAGTCGAGATAGACGATGTTCGACGGGATCGACTCGGTATGTCGGGGGCTCAGCGAGGTCCAGTGCTCTTCCCACTTCTTCTCGCGGTCGATCACCTCGTCGATGTTCCGCGGAACCGTCAGCGTGCCACTGCACACCTGCGCGAAGTAGCGGGCCTGCATTTCCGCGCAGATGGGGATGCCACCGGAGAAGGGCCGGACGAAGCCGATGAATGCGACGGTGCCCTGGTGGTCGGGGTGCAGGAAATGCTTGTACAGGTTGCGCACATTGCCGTCTCGGACCCGCAGTTCACCGATCGAGATGTCGTCGGTGCTGAAACCGGTGCACAGCACGATGGTGTCGAATTCGGTGGCCGTTCCGTCGTGGAACCGCACCGTGTTGCTGTCCGCATCGGCGATTCCCGAGTCGTTCACCGAGACCTTGCCACTGGTGATGCTCGGGACAAAGCTGACGTTCTTGCTGAAGATGCTGCGTTGGGCCCAGCTGCCGTCCGGATGCGACTGCCGGTTCCAGGTCCGGATGAAATCCCAGTTCTCGTCGGTGTGCGGGGTGTCGATGTCGAGCTGGGGCGGGTGTGCGGGTTGTCCGAACGGGTTGACGGTGGGCGCGGCCGGCCGCCGACCGGGAACCACCTTCTCCGTGAGGACCCGAAGCGCGCCGAGTGCGGTCGTGGCGATCCCGTAGATGATCGACGCCACGGTGAACACCACCTCGGCAACCTTGGTGCGCCCCCAGAACGATTCGTAGACGAACGGGTAATCGGTTGCCCGGCGGAGCATCTCGTGGTGATGAGACCGGACGGTGCCGTGGTCGGTGGTCCTGGTGCTGTTGAACACCCGCGGCAACAGGTAGGCCCGCGACCGGATGGACAATGTGGCGCTGTCGGCGACGTCTCCGATCTCCCGGACGATATCGGCCCCGGATTCGGCGAGTCCGACGATCAGCACCTTCTTGCCCCGGAATCGCTTGTTGTTCCGGTATTCCGAGGAATGCACGACCTCGCCGGTGAAGCCCTCGATCTCGGGGATCGCCCGGTTGGATGTCTTGAACGGTCCGGAACAGATGGCCACAGCGTCGAAGTTCTCCCGTGACTCGACGCCGTCGTGACGCACGGTGACCACCCACCCGCCAGGGTCCTGCCGGACGTCGGTGACGTGGCTGCCGAATCGGATGGCCGGCCGGAGTCCGAAGCGATCGGCGTACCCGGCGAGGTAGTGGAAGTACTGTTTGCGCGTGTAGAAGACCCGGTCGCCGACAAAAGGATGGTCACTGTAGGCCATCAGCTTCATCGAGATGGTGAGGTGAAGATTGTCATACGCCTTCATCTGTTCGTCGTCACCGTTGTGCCTCAACCACAGACCACCGATATCCGCATTCTTGTCGAAGCAGACCACCTCGTGCCCCTCGTCGAGCAGCTGTTTGATGGTCGTCAGGCCACACGGGCCCGCTCCGACGACGCACACCTTCATGAATTCCTCCGAACATGACCAAGCGCAGTGGTGAGTGGCCGCCCGCTCGTTTGTCGGCAGCGTCGTCGAAGGCGTCGCACCTGCATCGGTTAGCGGGTCGGTCAGCGGTCCGAGATCATTCGAACCAGCGAATGGTAAGGGTAGGCATACCAAAGGTGTTTGTCCACGTCTGTATCGCGTAAATCGGACAAAACACGCGTAGTTCGTGCCCGCTCGACGCCCGACCTCGGATTCCCGGAAATGCGTCCGGTTCCGATCCATTAGGTCCGACTAACTTTTATCGGTCACTTCTGTTCAGCGTATTGGCAGCAACTCCACAGATTCGGCGCGAACAGCGGCCCCGAATGTGCGGCTCCGAGGACCGGGCCGGCGCCACTCCCCGACCGCAGACGTTCGCCGCCGCCGGCTCTCCCACGCACCGCCCGGTGGGCACTCCGCCCGCCGACCATCCACACGGCCGGCACACATTAGAGTCGAGCGGGTGAGTGACCGGCGGAAATCATCGGGCGCGCCGCGCCATCAACCTCGTGCGACCTCCAGCAGGGCGACATACGTGCTCATCGGCGCCGCCGTCGTGATCGTGGCGGCACTCGTGATCGGCGGCTTCGTGTGGAACGCGAACAAGCCCGATCGCGGCGAGGTCAGCGAAAAGGTACTCAACGAGAACGCCGCACTCATCATCGGCGAGCCGGCCGCGCCGACCACGATCGACGTGTTCGAAGACTTCATGTGCCCCACCTGCAAGGATTTCGAGTCCAAGTCCGGGCAGGCCATCGTCGACGCGGTGAACGCGGGCACCCTTCGTGTGCGATATCACATGCTGACCTTTCTGAATCGGATGTCGTCGTCGGGCAACTACTCGTCCCGTGCCGCCGGTGCACTGCAGTGCGTCGGTGCGGCGAAGGATCCCGCGGTGTTCTTCCGGTTCCACACCGCGCTGTTCGACGACCAGCCCGAGGAGAACGGATCGTCCGACCACTCCAACGCCCAGCTCGCCCAGATCGCCGCAGCCCAGGGCGCCACACCGGCCACCCAGCAGTGCATCTCGACCGGCGCGATGGTCGCCGAGGCCGACGAGGCCGCGGAGACCTCCCGCAATCAGCTCACCAAGGCACTGGAGGGCCCCGCCGCGACCCCCACCGTCCTACTGAACGGTGAGCCGGTCCCCGGCATCCTCGACGGCCCGGGCTGGCTGACCGAGATCCTCACCAAGGAGACCAAGTGATCGCGGGTCGGGGCATCGGCGTTTTGCGGCCGCAACCCTCTGACCTGGCGATTTGGCACCCGTAACGACGGTGGTGTAACTTTTCTCTTGCCCGCAGAGAGGGCAAACGAGAAGTGAACAAGGGGCTATGGCGCAGCTGGTAGCGCACCACACTGGCAGTGTGGGGGTCAGGGGTTCGAGTCCCCTTAGCTCCACCAACCACGAAACCCGTTCCGACCTGCGTCGGAACGGGTTTCGTGGTTGGTGGGGTCGTTGCCTACCGCCGCCGGATTGCCTAACTATTGCCTATGGCCTTGGAAAATACTTCGCTCGCCGCCTTCAGCCGGTCGTCGGACACGCGCCCGTAGACCGCCGTCGTCATGCGCTCCGAGTGCCCGTGCCAAGCGGCGACGACGTCGGCGGGAACACCCGCTTCCCTCATCCGGGACACCGAGGAGTGCCGAAGGTTACGCAACGTGATCGGTGGCAGCTTGGCCGCTTTCCGTCGGTCCGTGAACAACCGGGTGAAGTCCCGAACCGGGAGCGGCGTCCCGTCGATCCTGGACAGGATGAGGTCACCGTCGACCAGCGGTCGACCCACCGCCATGCGCTCCCGTAGGTGAGCGGTGCGCATCGCCTTCAGCATCGCGAGTTCTCGCGGCGGTATCGGAAGATCCCGAACCGATCGAGCATTCTTCGGGTCGCCGACCACGTCGTGACCATTCACGTCGACCCGCGCCTGACGGATGCGAAGCTCGCCCTTGTCGAGGTCGAGATCCGACCAGCGCAGCCCACCGACTTCCTCCCGGCGGAGACCGAGCAGGGTCAGCGCGAAACACCCGGCGAGTCGGTGGTCGGCGATTGAGTCGAGGAACGTGGTCATCTGGTCAGGGGTCCAGATCTCGCCCTCAGCGACGGCCACAATCACCTTCTGTGCGGGTGCGTCGATGTTGGTGGTCGGGTCATAGCTGACCCACCGCATCCGCACCGCGTGAGCCATGACGGCCTTCACCGTGACGATGGCCCGCCGCTTGGTCGAGGCGGCGAGGGGTCGGCCCGGCTTCGGGGTGCCGTCCTTGTTGGTGGTCGGCTTGGTCGTCAGGTTCAGCGACCAGTCGATCAGGACCTCAGGCGTGAGCTTCTGCACGGACACCGACCCGAACGCGCGACGAGCGTAGGCCAGCGACTCACGGTCGGCCCGGACGGTGTTCTCGCGGGTGCCGTCGTCAGCCTCGCGGACTTTCAGCCAGTGGTCGGCGACGTCGTCAAAGGTGCGTTCGGACTTCGCCGCCCATGTCCTCGCATCCCACTGTTTGCGTTGGTCGGTGATCCACTCACGCGCCGCACCCTTAGTCGAGAACGTCTTGTAGGGACGCACCTGCTTGCCCGTGACGGGGTCGGTGCCGAGGGTCGGACGTGCCCGCCAACGTCCATCGGGGAGCTTGGTTAGACCGTCGTCGGTTCGCTGGCCGCGCTTGCGGGCGTGGTCGGTGGTCATCTGTTCGTGTCCTTCTGGCGTGGTTGTGGTCGGCGGGGTAGGTCGGCGGTGTCGAGGAATCCCTCGGCCTTAGCCTTGGCGAGCAGGCGGTCAGCGGTGCGGGTCGACACCGACAGTTCATCTGCGACGGACTGACGCACCGGGAGGCCGAGGGAGAGTGCCCGGGCCGCAGCGCGGGCGGCGTCCCACACCCGAGGGTCGGCGTCATCTGGCCGGGCGTGGATCTCGGTGGTGTCGGCAGGGTAGGCAAGCCGACCACCAAGGCGGTCGATCCACTGCGCTGCTGAGTAGGCGAGGCGGCGGGCCGGTACCTCACGGAGCGCGGCAGGGTCGACCACGGTGCCCGCGTCCGCGATGATCGACAACTCGGTCAACCGTGGTTCCCGGCCCGTGGTCGAGACCCTGACCACGTACGTACGCGGGTGCCCGTACAGGCGGATGGATACGCGCTCATCGGGTGCGGGCGAATGAAACGGGTTGCGCCCGTTGGGCGGTGGGTCGGCATAGTCGACCGACTCCACGTCGCCACGCTCTCGCCGTGCTGTGCTCATGTTGGCGAATCTACACCATAGACATTCGCCACGTCACGGATCACGCTAGAGACATGACGACCACAACCGCCGCCACCCGCCGCGCCGCCGCTGCACTGACCCTTGCCGACCTTCGGGACGGTCCGCCGACCGTGAGCATCGAGACCGCCGCCGAATACCTCGGCGTCAGCCGTGCTTACGGGTACCGGCTCGCCAAGGCCGGGCATATCCCGACCATCCGGCTGGGTGCCCGCCGACTCCGGGTGCCCGCAGCCGCGCTGTACAAGCTGCTGACCGAGGGTGAGTGACCCGTCGTGCCGGTTCGCCTCGCGGAGTCATCGGGCGTTGATGCCCGTAGCCGCGCCCGATGATTCCGCCGGTCGAATCGACACCTGAAGCAACAGACCCGGAGGCCGATTAGGTCTCCGGGTCTGTTTTCGTTGTGCCGCTAATCGGTCGCGAGTTTGGTTCTGCACCGGGCCGATTCCGGCCTCGATGCTCTCCTCGTCGGTGAGCGTCGCGCCGCACAGAACGTACCGCCCGTACGTCCGAACGGGTACCTATTGCCCGTCGTCATTGTTTCGCCAGTTCTGTCGAGGCGGGATTGAGATAGACCGCACCTGCACCGCCGAGATGACGCACCGGCACAACGTAATTGAGATCTCGGAGCAGGTCGAGTACCTGGTTGCGGATCGAGGTCTGACGAGTCGGGCTCGGACCGCGTCGGCTGATCTCGCGGACGGCGATCGGTTCGTACGGCGTCTTGTCATGCTCTCGGATCAACCAGTCGAGCATTGACTGGGCATGTTCGACTTTGACCTCGCCGGTCGCGGCGACGCCGAACGCCTGGCGGGCGTTGGCGATGAACCACTCCTCGATCTCCAGGGCGCGTTCGACGGTCGAGGTCTCGATGAGGACCCGGACCCCGTCGCGACCGTGTTCGGCCATGTGTAGGTGTAGTGCTCGCCGGGCAATCCGGCCCGCCGACTTGGCTCCCCACGCCGCGAACGTGCCCGTGAGATCACCGCTCCACACCCGGTGGTCGAACTCAGCCGAGATCTGTTGCATTCGCCGCTGAGCGGCCTCGGTCAGCGCAGCGGTGCGGCGAGGCTTGTCGTGCAAGGTCACCGCAAGACCGGTCACCAACCGCTTGTAGGCGGCGACCACGTCCGACGAAGGCGACGCGGTCACACCGGACACCCCGCGCTCGAACCGGGATTTACGGCTCTCGGGATAGGCGAACTCGATCCGGGCGACGAATCCTCTGCCCACGAACCGAGGATTTGCCAGTGCTGCGCTGGCGACATGAGGTCGCGTTGCGAGGCACATGGTGAGTGCAGGCTGATCGAGGTGCACCGAGGGACGCGAGACACGGTCAACCCTGACCGGCTCACCGGTATAGGCGCTCACGAACACCCCAAGCGAGGGCATCGCGCTGTACATGCCCGACAGGACCTCGAACACTTCGCCCTCGGCGTCGGCGATGGTCATGCGCTCGCTGTTGTCTTCCATGAGCGCTGCCAGTTTCTCCGGGGTCACGTCCGCCGCAGTCAATCTCGGCTCCGGTCCGGTGAACTCGGCCTCACCCGCGATGACATCGAAGCTGTCGCCCCCGGCGCGGTCGATCGGTGTATCCCAGCACTGCGCCGCCAATATCCGCTCGGCGTCGCCGATAGGTCCGGTCACCAGATCGTCCATTGCGGGACTCTTGCGCTGACCCGAGTCAGCGACAACGAGGATGTAGGCCACTCCGTTCTCGGTCCAGCCGTCATACACCTGCACGTTGACGTGACCGCCAATAGCTGCCGACATCGCTCCGAGCGCCATCGGGGCGCACAACCCCGGATCAACGTCGAGCCTCCCCGCGACAGCACTCACCATGTCGGCCAGAACGGCAGGCAGGGCGTGCAGCGGAAAGTCCGGCACACGGGAGACGCCAATCGGCACCGGGGCACCACCGAACATCGCCGCGACCCGCGCCCGTCGTTGTTCGGCTCGCGCACCTTTGCCCTGAGTCAGCCGAGCGGCAATCTCGTGGGGATCGTCCATACCGACCTTGGCCGCGTAGGCGGCGACCTCGACACGACTCAGCACCTTCTCCGCATGGGTGCTCGCGATGCACGCGGGAACGACAAGGAGGTCGTCGAACGACATTGCGCTATCGAGGGTTTCGCCGGTCATCCCTTCCCAGGCATCCGCCAACGAGCGGCGCGTCGGTGCGTCGGTGATCGCATCGAAGACGGGGAAGTCAGACAGGTTTCCGGTCTCCTCGGCCCACTGGCACGCCAGCCAGAACTCGGCAGGGTCGTCGTTGCTCGCCACTGCGGTAATGTCGGAACTGGACATCGTGGGTCCATCCTTCGGGATCTCTCGCCCGTCCGGCCTCTCGGTGGCCGGGCGGGCGTTCTCGTTGTTCAGGGTCGGTTCCGAGGCCGTCCTGGTGCTCACTGACCGCCGCTCAGGATCGTCGAGATCCGGTCAGCCTGTTCGGCGCTCAGCTCCGGGGCCTCATCAACAAGACGACGCACCGCTTCGCGATAGTCGCCGTCGGCGGTACTGGGCGTGCGGTACTCCCGCATCCACGGATCGGTCTCAGCGAGGTCAAACCGATATAGAGTGCCGACGCGAAGATGCGGCAAACCGCGCTTGATCAGGCGGTAGATGGTGACTTTCGAGACGTCGTAATGCTCGGCAAGGTCGGCGGGAGATAGACGATGGTCGGACACGTGGAACTCCGGTGATCGGAATTGGTTCCACGGCCCCGCTCGATAATGAGGTGGCCTCGGCCTCCACCCTGAGCGCGGGTTGCGTGCGGCCACCGCGAACGATGGCCAGTGCAGCCTCCAGATGAATCACCGCTACTACCGGGGCGTCTCGGTCGGCTCCGACAGGTGTCGTGTGATCCGGCGCGCTGGCTCCTGCCGAGGCAATCACCGCCGAGCGCGTTGTGACAACGATAGCGCAGCGGAGGGCAGGCGTGGAAGTAGGCGATCACTGGCGAGTCCCCTACCCCGAGTCCGGTAGGCGTTGTGTATCAACCGATCTCGGCGCAACTACCGCTCGCGGTCATCGCCGCTGCAACAGATTGCACCTACCTACAACACCGACTCTTGTAGGTAGGTGTCGCATGTTGTCGCATGGGTGTCGCATGGGGTGTCGCATCGAGGCCGAAACGTCATCACCGCTGGTCACACCCCATAAATGGCCCTCCGATCAGGCACGTGTCGCATGTGTCGCATGGGTTGTCGCGCGCGGACGGATGGTGTCGCATGTGTCGCCCGGTTTCCATAGACGCACATTTTTAATATCTATCTATCTATCTCCGGGGAATCAGGTTGCGACGTGCGACAGGTTGCGCGCCCCCATGCGACACATGCGACACCTACCTGGTGATTGAGGCTCTACCAGCGGTGATGCCGGTTTTCGGGGATGCGACACCCCATGCGACACCCATGCGACAGGTTGCGACACATGCCTACTTCAGTCGGCGTTGTGGGGCGGTATCGTCGAAAGTACCTGCCCCACAACACCTATCGAAGTCGTATAGGGTTGCACGTAATTGGTACATAGTGGGTACATGACCCCCGGACCAGCGATGTGTCGTGAGGACTCGCGACGTCGAGCTGAGCGCGCTCACCAGCTCCGAGCCCTCGGTCGGACGTGGTCGGAGATCGCCGACTCCGAGGGGTTCCGTTCACGCGGTGCGGCGCAGACAGCCGTGCGCCGGTACCTCGAATCCGAGCCCGGCGAGTCTGTCGAGGAGGTTCGTCGGTCGGCAGCTGAGACCCTGCGGATCACCCGCTCGATCCTCCTCGGTCGAGTCGCCGACGCGACTCAGCGCGGCGACGACGACACGTTGGTGAAGCTGAGCCGCGAGGTCCATCGCAACCTCGCACAGCTGGCGCAGTTGGTGGGCGCGAACGCTCCGGTTCGCTCCGAGGTCGAGGTGGCGGTGAAGTCCTCGCCGTCGTCCATCGTCGATCAGGCTGAGCGCCAGCTGCTCCAGACGATCGAGGGTGAGGTGGTCGAGTGAGCGCGGGATCGAAGGCGGTGGGTATCAAGGCGACGATGGCCGTCGCTCGCGACATCGCCGACGCCAAGCTGGACCCCGCCGATCTGACGGCTGAGTTCGTCGCTGACGCACGATCTCTATTCGGGGCGGTCGTTGGGCCGGACGATCCTCTCTGGCCCGTACAGCTCGACGTAGCCCGTCAGGTGCTCGGCCTCGGCGGCGTGTCCGCCGATGAGCTGGCCGAGTGGCTGACCGTCGCTCGCCGTCGTGCGACCGGCGACGACGAGATTACGCCGAATGCCGAATCCGAATCCTGCACGCGCCCATAGGTGTTACGTCAACGTTCGTCGGAGTAACACGGTAGACTGGAGGCATGGCAAACATGCGTGTCACCCGTACCCGTCCCACCGCTCCGACCGGGACCGCAGTCGCCTACCTCCGGGTGTCGACGCAGGAACAGTCGGACTCCGGCCTCGGCCTCGACGCACAGCGTCGGACCATCGAGGCATACGCCGAGGCTCGCGGGCTGACGATCGTCGGATGGTTCGAGGACGCCGGAGTGAGCGGTGGCACCGCACCGACCCGACGCCCGGCGATGGCCGATACCCTCGACGCGCTGGCCGACCGGCAGGCCGAGACCCTGCTGGCAGCGAAGCTCGACCGCATCAGCCGGTCGCTGGCCGACGCGGTCGACCTCGATCGCATCGCAGCCAAACAGGGATGGACGATCACGACCGCCGACCAGATGGTCGACACCACGACCCCGGCAGGCCGGGCGGCGATGAACATGCTCCGGGTGTTCTCCGAGTTCGAGCGCGACATGATCAGCCAGCGCACCCGCGAGGCACTGGCCGAGAAGCGGGCGCAGGGTGTCCAGCTCGGCACGCCCTCGAAGCTGGCCGACTCGGTCGTCGAGCGGATCTGCAGAGCTGCGTACACCGGTTCGTCGCTGCGCTCGATCGCATCCTCGCTGGAGGACGACGGCGTGCTGACCGGTAGCGGCTCGATGACCTGGCACGCCAACGCGGTGCGCCGCGTGCTCGACGGCAACCGAGGTCGGGCGGTGACCGCCGAGTTGGAGGCGGCGGACCCGGACCACTCCGCCGCATAAGGTTGCGCAATGACCTCGGATGCCGACAACCCGACCCCAGACAACGCCACATCGAGGCCCGCCGATATGCGGCGACAGATCGAGGAGAGCCAGCGCGTCGCAGAAGAGTGGTTCGACGAACCCTCGACCGACGTCTATCGACTGCTCTGGCAGGTGTGCGGTGCGTGGGAGACGGTGATCGAGGAGGTCCGGTTCTTCCAATACGTCATCGCGGAGAACCCGCCGACCGAGCCACCGTTCGTCTACCCCGACGGCGGCACGGTGGCAAAGGATCTGCGCCGCATCGCCCGATGGCTGAACCTGCGCCTGCCGAGCGAGACCGAGTGGACCACCGAGTGCAAACGCGCCAAGGCGATGCGCGACGATCTCGGCCACATGCTGCACTTCAGATCGGTCACCGGCGAGAGCCCTAACCAAGTGGTGACCCTGCTCCGCGTGCCCTTCTGGGAGCCCGACGAGATGCGTGTCGAGAAGGGAAGCGTAGGACGTTGGGACCACGAGAGTCAGACGTACGTGCCAGAGCGTGAAACAGGCTGGGCGTTTCACAACCGCAAGACCGTGACGATCACCGAGGCCGAGGCTCGCGAGGTTCTGGCCGGACTGAGGTACGTGAAGGCGTGCATCTTCGCGCTCCGCAAGTTCGGGATGCAGTTCGCGGTGTGGGGCGACTCGAAGGACATCGAGTACGTGCTGCGCATCTTGCCGTGGTGGCTCGACGATTGGGGTCCTCGCCCCGGCGAGGATGGCTGGACCGTACCGACCATGCGCCAGTTGCGGGAGATCCCGCAGCACGAGTACATCGAGTCCCTGCCGGAGTCGCAGCGCCCCGTCGTCTGACCGTCTGACCCCCGCTGTCATGACCGTGGACAGCACAGAGTCTCGCCCGCGTAATGACCGAAGTCAGTACAGTTTCGCCGAATCTTCGCAGCGGCGATGCACGCCTGAGTCGTAGCGTTCGGGCTCATGAGCGCCACAGCATCGACTCCCCTCCGATCCCTGATCGGCTGTCGGGTCGTCGAGGACGCACGGGCGCAGCGACGGGCCGAGTCACCGGCTGAGCTGGCTCACCGGCTCGACCCCGGATTCGTCGTGACCCCGACGATTGCACTGCTCTCGGATCTCGCGGTGCGCTCGGTCGTCGAGCCCGACCAGCGCGACATCGTGACGACCCCGCCGCGCACCGGCAAGTCCCGTCTGCTGGCGATCTGGACTGTCGTCTGGGCGTTGGCCGATGACCCCGACCTTCAGGTTGTCCTCGTCTCCTACAGCGACGAGCTGGCGCAGGCTCACTCTCGCGAGGCGCGTCAGTTGATCGCCGAGCACGCCGACGTGCTCGGAATCCAGCTCAGCCCCGACAAGACAGCGGTGGGCCGCTGGCGGGTTGACGGCCACAAGGGCGGACTACTCGCAACCGGAATCAATAGCGGCGTAACCGGTTTCGGTGCTGACCTGCTCATCATTGACGACCCGGTGAAGGATGCCACCGAGGCCGACTCGGCGGCGCATCGCCGACGGGTGGTGAACGAGTATCGCTCGACTTTGTCCACTCGTGTGCATCCTGGCGGGTCCGTACTGCTGGCGATGACCAGGTGGCACGAACGGGACCTCGCGGGTGAACTCCTCGACGCCGAGCCCGACGTCTGGCAGCACACGAACATCCCTGCGGTCTCCGAAACCGGCGTGCCCGACGCTCTGGGCCGTGACCGGCGCGGCGTCGCGATGACCTCGGCGCTGGGCTACACCCCGGACCATTACGCAGCGGCGCGACGGACTTCCGGCGAGCGCACCTGGTTCTCGCTCTACCAAGGTGTCCCGACTCCGCCCGACGGTGGTCTGGTGCATCGAGACTGGTTCGACCGGTGGCGTCTGTCGGCACCGCCCGTCGACCCGGTGCTGACCGTCGTCGGCGTCGACCCGTCGGACTCCGGGCGCGGCGACTCCTGCGGAATCGTGGCCGCGTCTGTCGGCTCCGACGGTGTGGTCGCGGTGATGGCCGACCGCTCGGCTCCGATGACGTCTGATCAGTGGGCCAGAGCTGCGGTCGAGCTGGCGATCACCGTCGGCGCATCGGTGATCGCTGTCGAGGGATTCACCACCGCCGAGACCTATCGGCAGGTGGTCGAGAACGCCATCGCCGCGATGAATCCGTCGCACTCGATCAGGGTCACCCCGTGGCGGGCAAAAGGTGATGCGGTCGCTCGGTCCTCTGCTCTCCTGCAAGGTCTGGAGACCGGCACCGTCCGCGTCGTCGGCGAGCTGCCCGGTCTCGAAGGTGCTGCGGTGCTCTGGCAGGCCGGGCAGCACCAGCCCGACCAACTTGCGGCGCTGGTTGTCGCACACGACGTCGCGGCCCGTGCCGCTGGTGCCCGCGTCGAGTTCGCATTGCCTGCTGGCCGGATCGGCGAACGGGCGATGCCCGGCGAGGTAACCGCGATGGACGCCTATCTGCGGCGCAGGGTCACCGACCGACCTGCCTGACCACAACGGCACCGCACCGCTGCACCCCTGTTTCGTAGCGTCTGCGGTATGAGTACAACCGCAGTGATCAGTCCGGCCTCGCGACCCCCGGCGTCTTGGCAATCCCGCTTCGCCGCCCTGAAGTCGCGAGGTGCGACCGACGACGATCCTCGGATCGTCGAATGCCTTGCTGCACTTGCCTACTGGCGGTGCCGTCGGGTGATCGACGTCGAAGTCGACCACCTCACTCCCGCAGATGCCGACGCGCTTGCCGAATTGCTGCGCACTCCCACCGACTCCCGGTCTCAGGCCACCACGGCCTAGATCGAGATCGCCGTGTATCGGGCCTCGACGATGCGCAGCACCCCACCATCACCCGCGACGTGTCCAGGTTGGACACACCGCACCACACTCACCGAGGAGATCCACGACATGACCACCGAGAACCGAACCGAGATCGAGGAACACATCGTGGACCTGATCAGAGCGAGAGTCGACGACGGCGAGTTCATCCCGATCAGCACTATCGAGGCCGAGATCCCCGGCACCTATTGGCAACGCGCCGAGGTGACTACCGACCTCTGGCACCGAGGCGTGATCGACATCGTGAAGGTCTCCGGCTCCCCGCTGGTCTCGGTCCCTTGGCCCGGTTGGGCACACAACCCCGCAAAGGGTCCTCGCCGCCTGCTGGCGGTGGCGTGATGTCGACGGCCACCACCGAGGAGGTATTCGAGGCGGGCCGCGAGTTCGCGTCGGCAGTGCTCGCCCGACCCGGACTCGACCGCGCCGAGATCTCTGCTCGTGTGGCATCGGTCTTCGGGCACCTTGCCGACGGACGCCTCGACCTCGCACGCCGAGCCGCACGGTCCGGCCTCACCGCGCCTACAGCACAGGAGAACCACACCCATGTCCGATGACCACGACCGGCTCGATCTGCTCCGGGACCAGCTCACGCCGACCGATGGCGACTGGCTGCGAGCCCTGGAGCTGGCCGAGGCCAACGCCAACCGCGACCGTCAAGGCGTCGCCGACGTCCTCGCAGCGGCGATCGAGGCCGGAGACCAGCCGCGTCTCGTCGGGCTCATCGTCGCCTACCTCGCGGTGTTGCCACCGCCCCGGCTCGGCCTGGTCAAGGCGCTGCGGATGAGGACGGAATCAGCCGCATTCGACAACATCGTCGCCGACTTCGGCGACCAGATCGGAGAGAACCAGTGACCGGACCCGACGAGACCACCGACCCGACCCGCGTCGTCCATGCTGACGCCCGAACTCGGCTATCCGAAGGTGATCGCCCCGGCAGCGCGTTCCACGCCGCCATAGCGCGACACAGCGGCGAACAGGTCCTCGACGACGACGGTAAACCCTGGTCGAACATCACGTAGACCCATTGCGCCACAAGACAACACCGACACAGTAAGGGATTGACCATGGCCCGCACCGCACCCGCCGCCGGGACTCACACACGGTTCACCGGAGGCACCACCCGGCAGCCGCGACCGCTGACACAGCCTGAGCTGCGCGACCGGCGACGTACACATCTGCCCGTCACCTACACCAACACGTTCGATCTCGTCGAGGAGATCGAGGCGATCACCGCCCCGCTGGCCGAGCTGGTCGCTGCGCAGCCCTCCCCGGCACGCTTCGCACCCGAGGTCGAGGACGTGGCCAGCGCGGTCAGCGGCGCTCTCCGGCATATCGCGAAGATGGTCGCCGAGAGCGAAGCACGGCGTAAGACTGCACGGGTACCTTCCGAGAACCGAGACCGAGCCCGCCGAGCACTCGTTGAGCTGGTCGACCTGCCCGGAGATCCCGAGATCGCCCCCGAGGCCATCGCGGCGGGCACCTGGCCGGACATCCTCGCCGAGCACTGTCGCCCGTATGCAGATCCGCTCGCCGCGCTGCTGGGTCGGGCGTTGCCTCCGGGATCGACCCGAGGCGCGATCTCGATCTCCGAGCGCCTGGAGGCCGAGCTACGCGAGATCGACACCGCAGCTCTCACACTGACGCGCCGCATCACATATGTGCAGAGTCACCGGGACGAGGATGCCCCGGCCCGCAAGCGGTCTCGCCGATCCTCGGCGAAGGCCGACGCCCGCGCCACCCTCGACGAACTCGGCATCAACGCATGAGCGCCGAAGCGTGTTGGTCACCGCCCCACCAGTGCCCCGACTGCCGAGGACCGTCGCGCTCATACAAGGGCAACCATCATGGCTGGCGGTGCGACGGATGCGTCGATACCGCGATCGGCCTGCACCGTGCGCCGACACCGGGGGAGCGCCGAGCGGCGCATTACGCGCAGACCAAGACCACCTGACCGGGCTTTCCTGTCGCCCAAGGTCGAGACACCGGCCTGCTGGCTACGGGCCGAGGTCGGTGTCTCGACACCCTCACACGAAAGATGGACACCATGACCAGCACCCTGACCTACTCAAACATCACCGAACGCGAGCGCCGACGGCTGCACGTCGCGGTGCATGAGGCGGCGCATAGCGTGGCCACCGTCCTGCTCGGCGGACACGTTGACCGGGCGCGGATCATCGACGGCAAGATATTCGGGCTGCGTGGTGAGACACAGACCCGTGACCTGCCGTCTGAGCATGAGCCGCTGGTCGCCTTCGCTGGGCCGTGGGCCGAGGGACGCTGGCAGCACGGCACCCGGCCACCGCTGGCCGAGATCTGGGCGAACCTCGACGGCTGCGGGTGGCGCGACCGGGACGCCATCACCGCCGCCTGCGGCATCGCACTACCCCCGGAACGCCATCGCGTCGAGGCACACCTGTCGACGACGTGGGATGCCGTGATCTCGGTCGCCAAGGTCTTGCACCGCGAGGGCGAGATCCGGCACGCCGACGTCTGCTCCGCCCTCCAGATCCCCGCCACCAGCAACGGCCACCACCGAGCGATTATCGCCTCCGGCACGTGGCCGGTCCGCCTCACTCTGCCCACCGCCTGAGTAACCAAACACCAACGGAGACAACACCATGACGACCCCCGGCCTACTCCCGATCGAGTTCGCGGCACCGCTGGTCAATCCGAGCCCCACCGGCCTGTTCGCGGCGACCACCTGGACCGATGACGAGATCCCGCGATGGCTCGCAGGCGGTGTCCGGGTCCGGCTGCACAACTACAGCGGCGAGGACGCATTCGGCATCTGGGCAGCCGACTGGTGCCCGGATCCCGATTCTGACGAACTGAAGACCGGCACCCGACCCGAGGTGCCGGACCCCTTCGACCCGATCACGTCGTGGGCGTTCGACAGCTGCGACATGACCTCGCCCTCGCAGGCCGAGGTGCGGACGCGGGTACAGCAGAACTTCCGCCTGGTCGAACAGGTCGCCGTCGAGCGCGAGTTCGCAGCCCGGCTGATCGCCGACACACCCGCTGGACCCACACCGGGCGACATCGTCGCAGCGGTGGGTCATCTGGAGGCGGAGCTGGCGAAGACCAACACCGTCGGCCTGGTCCACGCCTCCGCTGCGGTCGCATCGACTGCGGCACAAGCGAATCTGATCATCGCCGGTGGTGGCGCGGCCCGAACCCCACTCGGTCACTTGTGGGTGTTCGGTGGCGGATACGTCGAGGGTCTGGGCAAGGCGTTGGTGGCCACCTCGCCGACGTTCGGGTGGCGAGATACCGTGGCCGTCCGGGACACCTTCGCGCCCACCGAGAACGAATACCTGGCCATCGCCGAGCGATCGGTGGTCGTCGGATACGAACGGGCCGTCGCCACCTCCTGGCTCGCCTGAGCCGCAGATCTTTCCACTGTGTCGGTCTGGCGGCGCATACTCGCACCGTGGAAGACACTTGGACCAACCGAGACCTGCCCGTGCTGCGTGCCGCCGTCGAGATATTCGACCGGACGGGCGACCTTGCCCAACCGAGCCAGCTGGTAAGCGCGTGCGGGTTTGACTTCGACACTGTCCGTCGTGCTGTTCGCGCTCTCGGTCAAGGACCATACTTCGGGGCCGTGGAATCCGACTACGACGGCGGCGTCTACATCGCAGGACCACCGACTGACGAGGCATTTCGGGTCGCGGGGATGTGGCCGTCCCCGGAGACTCAGCTGGAGCGTCTGATCGCCGCGCTCCAGACCGCAGCCGACGACGACACCCGCCCAGACGAGGAACGCAACCGGTTCCGGCAAGCCGCAGCATGGCTCGGGACGACTGCGTCCGCTATAGCCATCGGTGCGCTCGGCGGCGCTGGCGGCAACATGCTGACCGGGTAACGCAGCCCTGCTCCCAGATTGTCGTACTAGTCCGTTCTAATGGTCGGCATGAGCTGCTTTCTGGACTTCTGGCACTGGTGGACAACCGCACGGGTAGCGTCAGCTGCCGCCGTCGCTGGAGCCGGAATGGCCGTCATCACGGGCACGACAGCCGTCAAGTCACTACGACACAACAGAGACGCGACGATGCGCACCAAGCGGCCAATGATGGTCGCGGTTCTTAGCCCGACCGGGAAGATGTCTGCCGGGCTCGTAGTCTCCAATGCCGGACCGTCGATCGCTCGCGACGTCAAGGTGTCGTTCGACCCGCCGTTACCGACTCACGACACGACCGACGACGGGCAGCAGAGCATCATCCCGTTCGTTCGCAACCGCTACTCGAAGTCGATCGCGGCCTGGGCTCCGGGATACGTCGCCCGGAACGCGTTCCTGATCCTCGGAGATGAAAAGGATGAACAGGGCCGTCCGACCAACGTAGACGGCATCCCACGAGAAACCGACATTGTGTTCGAGTATCAGGACGACGACGGAAACCTCTATGCCGATCGAATGTCGCTCGATCCGACCTTGATTGAGGGAGAGACCTGGTCCGTCAACAAGCGCAACCGGGGTGGCGAGGAAACGATCCTCCATGACGGCTCACCTTGGCTGAACGAGTGAGGTAGCAGACGGTCGACGAACACCCGTTCGCCCCGCCTACCGATTGCCTACCGATTGCCTAAGACACCAAGCAACGCACCGATACGGGATAGACAACCGAGGACGTGTAAGCCCTGGTAGATGAGACGCCGAGCGACGCGAAAGACACCCGCGCACACCGACTTTCACACTGGCAGTGTGGGGGTCAGGGGTTCGAGTCCCCTTAGCTCCACCCGATGACGAAATCCTCCGACTCCGGTCGGAGGATTTCTTCGTTTCGTCGGAGTGTCTGCGGTGGGTGTCGGTCGGTCATTCAGGGGTTGTCGGCCATGTGGACACCGGCAGTCCCACGTCCTCGGGCGCTTCGCCAACTCCGCGTCGACCGCCGGGTCGCCAAGTCGGCCGAGCCACTCGAGCAGCGCCGGATATGCCGCCGGGTTCCGGGCCGGCGCCGCGTGCAACCGTGGGTCGGACCCGGAGATCTCGTCGAGCGTCTCCGCGGGCGTGGTCGGGTCTGCCGCTATCTCTTCGGTGTACGTACCGCCGACCGAGATGAAGGTGGTGTCGTGCGGGACCTCGGGTGCGCCTGACGTGCCGGACTCGGCGTGGCGGTCGGCACGAGAGGCAGCGCCGGGCCGCGCCTCACCAGGCGGGAGCGGTCCGGCGGCGGCAACGGTCCCGGTGCGTCGTCGCCGGCACCGCCCGACATCGGCTGCGTTCGCGTGGTGCTCGGCCCCTCTGCGGGTAGTCCGGGATCACTCCCACCAATCCGGGTCGGCGCGGTCTCCGAATGGCCAGGCGGCGGTAACCGTTGCCGCCCCCACGGAGCAGGAGAGCTTTCATGATCACTGCCAAGCGCGCAACTGTCGGATTCTTCATCGCCGCGGCCGGAGCCGGAGCGATCGTCGTCGGCGCCGGCCACGCTGCCGCCGCACCCCAGGTGTGTCCGGGGCTGCCCGGGCAGACCACACAGCAGTCCCACTGCTCGGCCCAGTCGAGTCCCAACGGACTGAGTCTGGCCGTCGCCGACGGGGGCGGCGTCGCCCGGTCCGCGGCCACAGGGTTCGCCGGACCCGCTGCCATCGCCATCGGCCCCGGCGCCTCGGTACAGATGAACGGCATCAAGCCGGGCCTGGCCATCGGTATCGCCGGCCCGAACGCGTCGGTCGTCATCGACGGCAAGAACGCCCCGGTCTGCACCGGCCCCGGTTTCGCGTTCGGCGGAGACTTCCAGACCCTCAAGGGCTGCCGGCACTGAGTCCGCGACGTGCGACCGGCCGGACGTCCGGGATTTCGGACAAGCCCGATCCGACCGCGGAACGGGCTTGTCCGTTCTGGCGCCTTGTGCCCTGGGCCGACCCGGATACGGCTCGCCCGCATCGTGTCTCCCCCGAGGGACTGCGAGGACGCGTCCTGCACTGTTCCCACTGGGTGTGGCAACCGTTTGCTCGACCGTGCCGCGAGCGCGATCTGCGCCGTCGCGGCCCCGGTCACCCTACGCATGGTCAAAAGGCGACCCCGAGGCTTCTCCGGTGAGTTCGGCTCACCACTCGCGCAGACCGCCACGCAGACCGGCTCGGTGCGAGCCACCTGGTCGAGACCCGCGGCTCGGCGGCTCGGCGGCGACCCTCCATCTGCTTCGCAAGAGAGATGCCGGCCTGGAATTGTCCATGTCCGACACGGTGATCACCGATCACACGGCCGGTGTCCGCCCAGGCCATCGGCGGCCGGTTCCTCGACCGCCAATCGCTGATCGTCACCGGTTCGGTACCGCTACACGCCGGAGCGGTCGCCGCGTATCGCCGACGCGACGGGTGAGACACTTTGACATCGAAGGCTTCTCGCCCCTACCCGCTCGGAACCCGTTGCTGCTTGCGCAGTTTCGGCGCATCGATGACGCCGGCTATCGACCGGCCGCCTGACGTAGTCCGGCCAAGAGCATGTCCAGTCCCGCGCGGAACTGCGCGGCGTCGTCGTGGGTGGCGAACTGGTCGGCGACGAAGTGCAGGAACGGGAACTGTTCCGGGTCGCTGGCCCGCCAGCGGTCGGCGTAGCGGGCCAGGAACTCCTCCCGGCTGACCGATCCGTCGACCACCTCCTGCGGCGGCGGTTGCTGGCCGAGATCGGCAGCGGTGCCGATGACGAAGCTCAAGATGGCCGAGGCCGCGTGGAAGGTCTCCGTCGGGCCCATCCCCAGCCGCATGACCTGGGCGCCGATCCGCTCGAAGAGCGCCACCCCGTTCGGCCGCGAATCGGCGTCGGCGGCCAGGTAGGCACCCAGCCACGGCCGGTCGGCGACGGCGTCGAAGAGCGTGTGTCCGATCGACCGCAGGTTCTCGATCGGATCGGCGGCGTCGCCGGTGAAGGCCTCGGTGTCGGCGACGACCCCGGCGAGCACGTGGTCGGTGGCCCGGTCGAGCAGTTCTTCTTTGTTCGCGACATACCAATAGATGCTGGCCACGCCCCCGCCGAGGCGCTGCGCCAATGACCGGAAGGTCAACGCGGACTCGCCGGCCTCGTCGAGCATGTCGACCGCGGTGGAGATCACGGCCTCCATCGAATGCGAGGCGCGGCGTCGCGTCCGGGCCGGACGCGCGGCGTCGTCGGTCTTCGTCATGGCTTCCATCATGCCCCCTTGCACGATTATCGAACAGCGTTCTATCCTCGAACCATGTTCGATAACCGAACACTGTTCGATAGAAAGAGAGGTGGACCATGACGACAATCGAGAACTCCGCGCCCACGCGCACCTATCCGTCGCTGCGGGCCGCATGGATACCGATGACGGCGCTCTGCCTGGCCTTCTTCGTGGAGATGGTCGACAACACCCTGCTGAGCATCGCGCTGCCGACCATCGGCCGTGATCTGGGCGGCGGAACACTGGCCCTGCAATGGGTCACCGGCGTCTACTCGCTGACCTTCGGCGGGTTGCTGCTGACGGCCGGTTCGGCCGCAGATCGACTGGGTCGACGCCGGGTGCTGCTGTGGGGTCTGGGCGCATTCGGCCTGATCAGCATCGGGGTGATCTGGGTGCAGTCGACCGGCGAACTGATCGCCCTGCGGGCCGCGCTCGGCGTGGCCGCCGCGGCGATGGCGCCGGTGACCAACTCGCTGGTCTTCCGGCTCTTCGACACCGACGCCCTGCGGATGCGGGCGATGACGGTGATGATCGTCGTCGGCATGAGCGGTTTCATCCTGGGTCCGCTGCTCGGCGGCACCGCACTGGCCCACATCAGGTGGGAATGGCTGCTGCTGGTCAATGCCCCGATCGCACTGGTCGCCTGGCTCGGTGTGCGCAAGGGCGTGGCGCCCGACGATCCGGCGGACCTCACCGACGATCGGCTGGACCTCCCCGGCGCGGTGCTGTCGATCCTCGGTATCGGCTTCGCCTGCTACACCCTGACCGCCGGCGTCGAACAGGGCTGGACGTCGCCGGCCGCGCTCGGTTCGGTGGCCGCGGCGATCGTCGCGGTGGCGCTGTTCATCTGGCACGAACGCCGAACCGACCAACCCATGCTCGATCTGTCGGTCTTCCGCAACGGCACCGTGCGCGGAGCGGCGATCGCCCAGATCGGGACCTCGATCGCGATGGCCGGCGTGATGTTCGGGCTGATCCTGCACTTCCAGTACGCCTACGGGTGGAGTCCGATGAAGGCCGGCCTCGCGAATCTGCCGCTGATCATCACCATGGTCGTGGCCACCCCGCTCTCGGAGTGGATGGGCAAGCAGTTCGGTCACCGGATCGCCTGCCTGATCTCCGCAGTGCTGCTCGGCGGCTCCCTGGCCGGTATCGGATGGTCGGTGGAGCACGGCTACCTGCCGATCGCGCTGTTCATGGTGACCTTCACCATCGGGCTGCGCACCGTGATGACCATCGGTGCGGTGGCACTGATCTCCGGCATGCCGGAGAACCGCACCTCCGTCGGCGCCGCCCTCAACGACACCGCCCAGGAGGTGGGCAGCAGCATCGGGACCGCGGTCGTCGGCACCGCCATCGCCGCCCTCGTCACCGCGGTGCTGCCGGACGGGGCCTGGGACTCCGCTCTGGTGCAGTCCTTCTTCCACGGTGAACGCATGACCTACCTGCTGATGGCGGCGCTGACCACCGTCCTGGTCGCCATCGGTGCGATGACGCTCACCGATTCCCGGGACGTGGAGGAACAGCATTGAGCGAGCGACCGGCCGCTCTCCGCGGTGATCGTGCTGCGTCGTCGGGTACGTCCATGGACACGGGCGCACCCGACGACGGCAGCATCACGCTGAGGACTACTGCGACAACAGCAATCACGCACAACACGGTCAGCACCGTCTCCGGCCCCGAGCTGTCGGCGATCGCGCCCAGCACCGGGGCGAACAATCCGCCGACGGTCACGGCGAGACCGAGCGTGACGCCGGCGGCGGTCCCCGGCCGGGACGGCAGATAGTCCTGGCCGAGCTTGACGAGCACGCCGAACGGGATGTTGATCGCGATTCCACACAGTGCGGTGAGCGCCATGCCAAACCACGGGTCCGGGACCACCCGCACCAGCACGAGTGCCGGGATCGCCGCGATCGAACCCAGTTGCACCACCCGCACGTCGCCGATCCGGTCGGCCAGGCGACCACCCAACAGGGTGCCCAGTACGCCGCCGCCGAGGAAGGCGGTCAATGCCACCCCACCCATCGCCGACGACGCGCCGTGGTGCCGAATCCAGAACAGCGCCAAGAAGGTGTTCATCCCGAAGAAGACGATCGAGCGCACCACCTCCAAAGCGGTCAGCACCGAGAACGCCACCCAACGGTCCCGCCCGCCCGCGCTCGGTGTGGCGGCGTGCACCACCTCGCGCCGCTGTTGATGACGCATCAGGATGACGGCCATCAGCACCGCGGGTGGGATGAACAACGCGGTGCCGCCGACACCCAGATGCGCCAGCGCCGGGGTGACCAGTGCCGGGGCGAGGAAGAAGCCGACGCTGCCGCCGGCCGCGAACAGGCTCATCCCCGCCGCACTCCCGGCCGCATCACGCCGGGCGTCGCGACCGGCGGCAGGATGGAATGCGGCCACCCCCAGCCCCGACAGCAACAGCAGTATCCACACGGTGACGTAGGTGGGCATCAGGCCGGTGAGCCCGGCGGCGACACCCGCCACCGCCAGCCCGCCCGGGGCGAGCCAGAGCATCGGCCGACGATCGGCGATCAGCCCGATGAATGGTTGCGGCAGTGAGGATCCGAGCGTGGCGGCCAGCGCGAGGCCGGCAGCCGCGGTGTAGCTGTATCCGCGGTCGAGGACGAAGAACGGGATCGAGGCCGGCACCAACCCCTGATAGAAGTCATCGATTGCATGGGCGATCATCCAGTGCCGCATTCGTTTCCATATGCCTGCACTATCTCGGCCGGAGGCGGGGCGGGTCGTCGTCGAACTCATGGATCACACGGTAGGAGGCCCCCAGCGGTGTCCACTTCCGATAAGGTGACAACTTATGTCGGAAAACCGCCACGCTGGTATCTCAGTCGCCGAGGGCACGTTGTCACCCACAGTGACCGCGGTCGAGCGGCATCCCGGCGGGCATCACATCGCCCGGCACCACCACTCACGTCACCAACTGGTGTACCCGAGCAGCGGCCTGGTGGAGGTCACCACCGACGCAGGCACCTGGGTGGCCCCGTCGGATCGGGCGATCTGGGTGCCGGCATATTCCTGGCACGAGCACCGGTTCTTCGGTCGCACCGAGTTCCACTGTGTGGCCATCGATCCCGAGGTGTATCCGTTCCCCGGCCAGGGACCGCAGGTGGTCGCCGTGTCGGCACTGGTGCGGGAGCTCATCATCGCGTGCTCCCAGGCCGTCGAGCCGCTCGACGATGCGGGCGTGCGCCTGCGTGCGGTCCTCGTCGACCAGTTGCGTCCGTGCGGGGACCCCGCGTTGTGGTTGCGCAGCCCCGTCGACGACCGGTTGGTGCGCGCGTGCGCGATCGTGACCGACGATCTGACACGGTCACATTCGCTCGCCCAACTCGGTCGGCGGGTCGGCGCCGGGGAACGCACCCTGAGCCGGCTGTTCCGCGACGACCTGGGCCTGACCTATCCGCAGTGGCGCACCCAGGTCCGCCTACATCGCGCATTGATCCTGCTCGCCGACGACGTGGCCGTCACCGATGTCGCCCACCGCTGCGGCTGGGCCACACCGAGTGCCTTCATCGACACCTACCGCCGCACCCTGGGCCACACTCCCGGAGCCCGGCGCGGCCGATAGCATCGGACCGGACCGCTCCTCACCGCAGAGCGGGCGGATCGTATCTCGGTTCGTAGATCATGATCTCGCCCGCGCCGGGAACCTTCACCCCGATCGTGTAACCCCACGGCTGTTCGGCCGGCGCACCGGTGAACTCGGCACCCTTCGCAGCGAGTTCACTCATGGTGACGGCGAGGTCGTCGCACATGAAGGAGACGTCGAACCGCTGGTCGGTACCGCCCGACCGTCCTTCGTACTCCCACGAACTCGGGTGCGCGGCCAACTCACTCGGGCCGGTGGTGAAGATCAGCCACCCACCGCCGGTATCGACGCCGGGAAATCCCAGGACGTCCTGGAAGAACGCCCGCGCGGCCTCTGGATCGTCGCAATAGATCAGCGAGTGCAGACCGGTGATCATGTGTGCCAGAGTACTTCTTCGCGGCCGAGCCCACAGCGCGACGGCGAATGTTCTGCCGGTCGCACGGGTGAGGTGACCACATCGGCCGTGGTCGCGTTTCGAGTTCGGCCTGCGGAGATTTCGACACGCCTCGTCGCTACGCTCCTCGTCGGCTCAATCACCGTGACACTACAGCCAATTGCCTATCCCCCCAATATGGTTGAGACCGAACCGGGTGACACAAAGCTCCACAAACCACCAATTACCCAGCCCCCCACGATGGTTGATCCGGGACCGAGCCCGATGGGCGAGGACCCGAGTCGAAACCTCCCCCACCGACCCCGGAACGCAACCACCGCGGGCGACAAAACGCTCCACAAACCCCCAATTACCCAACCCCCCACGATGGTTGAGCCGGGACCGAGCCCGAAGGGCGAGGACCCGAGTCGAAACCTCCCCCACCGACCCCGGAACGCGACCACCACCAGGAGAACACCTGACCCCCACCGCCACCCACAAACCCGGGATCGCTACGACTTCACGAGTGCCGGCGGCTGCCAGCGGCCGTCGAGCGCCGACGCGTGGGGTGCGTAGAGGCGCAGGGTGATGCCCAGGTCGCCGGCGGCCGCCGGGAGCCAGTTGGCCTCACGCCCGGCACCCGGATTGGTGCGTTGGATGAAGATGTCGAGTGAGCCGTCGTCGTTGTACACGAGGGGATCGCGGTCGCCGAGGGCGAACCGGTCGAGCTCGTTGGCGACCTGGAACCCGTCCGCGTCGTACATCGTGACCGACCAGAATGCCGATACCGGCGGGAGGGCGTCGGCATCGAAGTGCAGCACGTAGTCGGTCTCGCCCACCGGCTTGTCGCCGTCGGCGTCGACCAGCAGCAGCGGGTAGATCGCATCCTCGGGCGGGTTCGCGCCGAGTCCGACCAGCGTGACCATGGCGCGCAGCAGGTAGAAGTTGCCGTATACCCCCATCCCGCCGGTCAGCATTCCCCATCCGTTCGCGGGTCTGGCGAGCAGGCCGGGGGCGGCCCGCAACGACTGGAGTGCCGCATCCGCACCGGCCTGCAGCTGCTCGAGGTCCGCCTCGGTGAACGCCGACGCGTCGAAGTCCCGACCGACGCCGATCCCCAGGTGGCCGAGCCTCGCCAGCTGGGAGAAGTCGGTGGCGTGGGGCGGGTTCACCGCGAGAAGCCTTGCCGCGTAACCGAAGAAGTCCACCGCTTTCATCGCGTTCACATATCCCAGCGGCTCGGTGTCCGGGTCGAGATCGGAATCCACCGAGGCGTGGCTGGTACCACCGGGTTCGGTGACCGACAGTCCGTCCTGGAATGCGTTGACCGCCGCATAGTCATCCGGCCCATTCGTCTGGGTGCGGCCGATGACCCAGACATAAGGCGTCGGGGAGGTGATGAGCTCGGCACCGTCGGAGACCACACCGTCCCACCCCGGTGGTGCGACCAGGTAGTCCTGCGCGCCGGTGCCGGTGGTGCGCTTGCCCGGGTTGGCGAAGACGTCGGTCCACATGTCCAGCATCGGCAGCATGAAGTACCGGTCGCCGCTGTCGGGGACATGGATCCGCACCGGGCCGCCGGTGAGGTCCAGCCACGCCGACGAGTACAGCGTGTCGAAGTTCGGACGCACCACAGCACGGAAGTCTGCGGTCGGGAAGGCGCGGATGTGATGAAAGGTGTTCGGCGGACCGAACGCCGGCCTGGCTCCGGCCGGCGCGGCTCCGGTGACCCGTCGGGTGACGTCCATCGTCACCAGGGGATAGAGATAGATGTACGCCTCGTGTGCCAGGGTCTTCAGATCATCGGACAGGGTGCTCATGGGGCTCCTCGGTCAAGGATGGTTGTGCCGCAGCCGAACAGAGCCGATCTCACAGGACCCTGTTCTGTGATACGCGCAACAGCCTACGCCCGAGTGGCGGGTCGATGACCCCGAAACGCCACGTCGTCCTGTGTTCGGACCATGTGCGACGACCACACCGCATCACACCATCGCCCGGCGAGGATCAGGGCTCGCGACGACCGATCCGGGTCAGCTTCTCGGGGTTGCGCACAAAATCGATCGATGTGACCCGGCCACCGGCGATACCCAGCGCCACGATGCCGTCGAGGTCGCCTCCGACGAACACCAGCAGTGCCGGGTTGTGGTTGACGACCGCGGCGCGCATCGTCTTGGCCGGACCGCCCTGACCCGCCAGACCGGCCAGGAACCGGGCGATCGCATCGGCACCGACGATCGGGCGGAGCGCCGCCCGCACGATGCCACCACCGTCGGCGGTGAGTACCGCCGACGGGTCGAGGATCTGCAGCAGCCCCTCGAGATCACCGGAGGTCGCGGCGTCGGCGAAGGCCTCGACCACCTCGTGATGAGTGGTCGGGTCGACGTCGAACCTGGGTGTGCGCGAATCGATGTGCGTGCGGGCGCGTGATGCGAGTTTGCGGCATCCGGCCGGACTGCGACCCAGTGCGGTGGCGATCTCGTCGAAGGAGAGCCCGAAGAGGTCGTGTAACACGAATGCCGTGCGTTCGGCCGGCGACAGCGTCTCCAGGACCACCATCATCGCCCACGACACCGACTCCGCCAGGGTGACCGAGTCCGCCGGATCGGGCGCGGTCTCCACCGGTTCCGGCAGCCACGGACCGACATAACTCTCGCGGCGACGACGCGCCGAACGCAGGACGTCCAGAGCCAACCGGGAGGTGGTGGTCACCAGCCAGCCGGTGAGATCGTCGATCTCGCCGTGATCGGTGCGCTGCAAGCGAATCCACGCGTCCTGGACGACATCCTCGGCTTCGGTCACACTGCCCAGCAGACCGTAGGCGACCCCGACCAGACGGGGCCGCAACGCATCGAAGGTGGCCGGCACGGAGTCAACAGAACCGGACATCTCAGCCCCACTGCCCCGGGGTGTAGTCCCCGGCCGGGGTCGCGACGACGACATTCATACGATTGTAGGCGTTGATCAGCGCGATCAACCCGACCAATGCTGCCAGCTGTTCGGTATCGAAATGCTCGGCGGCATCGGCCCACACACGGTCGGGAACGCCCCCGGCGGCGTCGGCGATCCGAGTGCCCTGCTCGGTCAGCGCCAGCGCGGCGCGTTCGGCGTCGGTGAACATCGTCGCCTCCCGCCAGACCGCGACCAGGTTCACCCGCTGCGCGGTCTCACCGGCGTGGGCAGCATCCTTGGTGTGCATGTCGGTGCAGAACCCGCACCCGTTGATCTGGCTGGCACGGATCTTCACCAGTTCCTGGATGGTGGCGGGCAGCGACGAATCGCTGATCACCTTGCCCGCCGAGTTGATGTACTTGGCGAACCTGGCAGCGGTCGCGTTGCCGAAGAAGTCGAGTCGGGCGGTCATGATGTCCTCCTTGGTGTCATGCGGTCGACAAGAGGACGGGATGGGCGGGCGATGTGTGACATCGCTCGGCCGCGCAACCTTCCCACGGGGCGTCGACGCCACCGGGCGGGAGCCGTCCCGCCGCCGCCGACCGACGGGTGCGACGATGGACCGATGACCGCAACCCTCGTCGCCAAGGACGTCTCCGGCGGGTACGCCCACCGTGTCCTGTTCGATCGTCTCGATCTCACCGTCGCGCCCGGTGACGTGATCGGTGTGGTCGGCGCCAACGGCGCAGGTAAGTCGACGCTGCTCCGTGTGCTCGCCGGCGATCTCGCGCCACTGGAGGGCACCGTGTCCCGCTCGCCCGCCGATGCCTTCGTCGGATGGCTGCCCCAGGAACACGACCGCGTTCCGGGCGAGACCGTCGCCGGGTACGTCGCCCGGCGCACCGGCTGCGCTGACGCCGCCAAGGCCATGGACGACGCCGCGGCCGCCCTCGCCGATCCCGATGCGGCCGGCGGTGGGGATGACCCGGGCGACGTGTACGCCGCCGCCCTCGACCACTGGCTGGCGACGGGTGCGGCCGACCTCGACGAACGTCTGCCCGCCGTCCTCGCCGATCTCGGGTTCGACGCCGAGTTCGGAGCGCCCGAGGATGCGTTGATGACCGGCCTGTCCGGTGGTCAGGCTGCCCGCGTCGGCCTCGCCGCGCTGTTGTGCTCACGCTTCGACGTCGTGCTGTTGGACGAGCCCACCAACGATCTCGATCTCGACGGACTCGCCCGCCTCGAAGAGGTCGTCGCCGGCATGCGCGGTGGTGTGGTCCTCGTGAGCCACGATCGAGAGTTCCTGGCCCGCAGCGTCACCCGTGTCATGGAGATCGATGCGGCACAGCACACCAACGCCCTCTACGGCGGTGGCTACGAGAGCTACCTGGAAGAGCGCGCGGTGCTGCGCCGCCACAAGCGGGAGGAGTACGAGGAGTTTGCGGCCAAGAAGGCCGACCTCGTCGCCCGTGCCCGCGCGACCCGCGAATGGTCGAGTCAGGGTGTCCGCAATGCGATCAAGAAGGCCCCCGACAACGACCGCCTGCGCCGACGTGCCGCCACCGAGTCCAGCGAGAAGCAGGCGCAGAAGGTCCGGCAGATGGAGAGCCGGATCGCCCGCCTCGACGAGGTCGCCGAACCCCGTAAGGAGTGGGTCCTCGAATTCTCCCTCGGTGCGGCACCCCGATCCAGTTCGGTGGTCGCCACCCTCAACAACGCCGTTGTGCGACAAGGCGACTTCACACTCGGTCCGGTGTCGTTGCAGGTCGACGCCGGAGAACGCATCGGGATCACCGGCCCCAACGGTGCGGGCAAGACCACCCTGCTGCGACTGCTGCTGGGCCGGATCACGCCCGACGAGGGCAGCGCAGCCCTGGGCGCGAACGTCGAGATCGGCGAGATCGACCAGGCCCGTGGACAATTCACCGGACCACAACCACTCGCGGCGCGATTCGAGGAGCTCGTCCCCGACTTCACCACCGCCGACGTCCGGACCCTGCTCGCCAAGTTCGGGCTGCGCGCCGACCACGTCGACCGTCCCGTCGACGACCTCTCGCCCGGTGAGCGCACCCGGGCCGCGATGGCGTTGCTGCAGGCCCGAGGCACCAACGTACTGGTCCTCGACGAGCCCACCAACCATCTCGATCTGCCCGCGATCGAGCAGCTCGAGGCCGCACTCGAGTCCTATGACGGCGCCGTTCTGCTGGTGACCCACGACCGTCGGATGCTGGCGAATGTCCGCGTCGATCGCGGCTGGCGGGTCGAAAATGGACGGGTCACCGAGACGAACTGACGCCCGCGACCGCGCCCGGCGGTGGCCGGGTTCCGACACGGGCTGCGGCGATTTCGACACGGGTCCTCGCCCTTCGGGCTCGGTCCCGGCTCAATCAGCAACCCATACACGATGATTGAGCCGACGAGGAGCGCAGCGACGAGACGAGTCGAAACCTCCGACAGC
>NZ_JBSFRM010000010.1:53381-146307 GCF_053589235.1 Gordonia sp. NPDC003376
GCCGAACACGAATGCCGCCACCTCAGAACCGGTCGCGGACATCCTCGTCCCACCAGGCTTCGACACGGGTCCTCGCCTAGCGGCTCGGTCCCGGCTCAACCATCGTAGAGAGCACCCAATCACCTAGCAAATAACGATGATTGAGCCGACAAGGACCGCAGCGACAAGACGAGTCGAAATCTCCGACGGCCGAACACGAATGCCGCCACCTCAGAACCGGTCGCGGACATCCTCGTCCCACCAGGCTTCGACACGGGTCCTCGCCTAGCGGCTCGGTCCCGGCTAATGGGAATTGCTGAGGTTGACGACGAAAGTTGGCACACTCAGTGTTTGGTAGCCGCCGATCGGGTGAGCATTCGTCCCGGCCGGGCCTTTGATGAGCCCTTGGTTGAGAACATGCCCCCGATTGGTAGCGCCAACGGAGTGTGATCGCTGATGGGATGTCGCGCCGGCCCTTTTTCGCCGCAGTGAAAAGGGGCGTGAGTTCTTCTCCATTAGCCCGCGATTTCCTCCACCGGCCCGGCTGCCGCCCTGACACGCCGTGTTGGGGAAACAACCAGGAAAGGAGGAATCGCGAATGCTGTTCGTCGGAGATGACTGGGCCGAAGATCACCACGACCTGGCGGTCCTCGACCCCGAGGGACGTGTCCTCAAGCAGGTACGGGTACCCGAAGGAGTCGACGGGATCACCGCGTTCACCGAGACCGTTGCCGGGTGTATGCCCGATGATGACGACGGTGACCCATCCGAGGTGTTGGTGTGTATCGAGATCGACCATGGTCCATGGGTGCAGGCACTCCAGGCCGCGGGGTACCGCGTGTTCGGGGTGGACCCGAAACAGGCCAAGCGCCATCGGGAGAGCGTGTCGAGTTCGGGTGCCAAAAGTGACAAGTCCGATGCTCGGGCATTGGCCGATATGGTGCGTACCCGTCGCCTCCAGTTACGTGAGTCCGGTGGGGATTCGGAACTGGCCGAATCGATCAAGGTGGTTGCTCGTGCCCATCAGCGGGCGGTATGGGATCTGGCCCGGCACAGCAACAGGATGCGGGCAGTGTTGCGTCTGTATTTTCCGGTGGTGTTGACGATTGCTTCTGAGCTCGATGTGGCGTTCTCGAGTTCGGTGATCCTTGGTTTGCTCGACAAGTGTGCCGCCCGACCGGTCAAGGCCCGCAAACTCACTGGGCCACAAGTCAAGTCGTTGTTGTATCGGCGGCGTGAGCAAGACCTGAAGACTGCTCGGATTCGGGAGTTGTTGCGGGAAGAGCCTCTACCTCAGTCCGAGGTGATGCTCCAGGCGTATGCCACCACGGTGCTGGCCGAAGTCGCGATCCTGCGCGCGATCGCAGGGCAGGTAAGGGTCCTGGAGAAGGAACTCGCCGGCCATTTTTGCCGGCACCCGCTGGCCGAGATCTACCTCAGCCAGCCGGGTGTGGGCACGACGATCGGTCCTCGGCTCCTCGGCGAGTTCGGTGATCTGCCCGATCGGTATCGCAGTGCCAAGGCTCGTAGGAATGCGGCTGGGACCAGTCCGATCACCAAACAGTCGGGGAAATCGAGAGTGGTCCATGCCCGACATTTCACCAATTCGTGGTTGTTGGATGCGGCGATACAACAGGCAGGGGAAGCCATCCAATACGACTCTCATGCGCGAGCCTTTTACCTCAAGCAAAGAAAGCGGGACGTCAAGCACAATGCCGCGCTTCGACAACTCGCGAACAAGCTCATCGGAATCCTTCATGGGTGCCTCGCCCGACACGAGCTCTACAACCCCTCGATTGCCTGGTCACAGGCCCAAACACAGCCGGCTGCTTGACAAGTTCCCTCCAGGGATGTCTCAACCATCGTAGAGAGCACCCAATCACCCAGCAAATAACGATGATTGAGCCGACAAGGAGCGCAGCGACAAGACGAGTCGAAATCTCCGACGGCCGAACACAACGTCGTCACCACCCCACACACGCTGCGGAGATTTCGACACGGGTCCTCGCCTGGCGGCTCGGTCCCGGCTCAACCACCAACCAACGCAACACACTCCAGCTACGGAACCGCTCGTGGACGCCGACCGACATCCAGGTCACCGATCCGCCCAGGCCAGCACACGCTCGAGCGGCCAGGTGGTGATGATGCGGTCGGGGTCGATGTGGTGTTCGCTCGCGCGCTGCGCTCCCAGCGTCTTGAACTCGAGTTGTCCGGGCGCATGGGCGTCGGAATCGATCGCAAACAGGCATCCGATGTCCCGGGCCACTGCGAGCAGCTCGTCGGGTGGGTCGGCGCGTTCGGGACGTGAATTGATCTCGACGGCCACATTGTTGGCCGCGCAGGCCTCGAACACCGCTCGCGCGTCGAACTGCGATGGCGGCCGGTGCCCACGCCCGATGACGACCCGGCGACCGGTGCAGTGACCGAGCACGTGCACTCGCCGGCCGCTGACCGCGGCGACCATCCGGGCGGTCATCGGGCCGTGTTCCATCCGCAGTCTCGAGTGCACCGACGCGGTGACGATGTCGAGGCGCGCCAGCATCTCGTCGGTCTGGTCGAGCGCACCGTCGTCGAGGATGTCCACCTCGATGCCGCGCAGCAGGCGGAAGTGTCCGTGCCGGCCGGAGTTCCAGTCGTCGATCTGGGCGATCTGCCGGGCGAGACGCTCGGCGGACAGCCCGTTGGCCACCGTCAGCCGGGGCGAATGGTCGGTGATGGTGAGCCACCGGTGCCCCGATGCGAGTGCCGCCGCGGCCATCTCGCCGATCGGTGCGCCCCCGTCGCTCCAGTCGGTGTGGACATGCAGGTCACCGACGACGGCCGCGGCGAGATCCGAGGCGGTGTCGTCGGCGGAGGTCACCGGAGATGTCTTCTGCTGCAATCCGTCCAGATAGTCCGGGAGTCGACCGGCGACGGCCTCGGCGATCACCGTCGCCGTCGTCGGCCCGATCCCGTCGATGCGCGTGAGGGTGCCGGCCACAGCCCGATCGGCGAGATCGTCGGTATCAAGACCGGACACCACCCGAGCGGCCCTGCGGAATGCCCCGACGCGGTAGGTGCTCTCGCGATTACGTTCCAGCAGCCACGCGATCCTGGTCAGGGCGGCGGCCGGTTCGACCGGCGCCACCAGCGGCTCGAACGGTCTCACAGCCGCGACCGATCCGCGGCCACGGGCCGGATCCCCGCGACGGCGGTCCGCTCCCCCGGCCGGTATCGCCACCGCGTGTCGGGGACTCGAGCACCGTTGACCGACACACCTTTCGGGACGCCATCGACGCCCACCAGTTCCACCTGCGTGATCCGCGGGTGCCACTGTTCTCCGGCCGGTCCGGGTACGGTGGTGTGGATCGACACTGCGTGTGCGGCGTCGTCCCAGTCGATCCGGGTCCACGAGTAGCCGTCCCCGCGGTGATCGTCGGAGTGTCCGTCGTCGTGATAGAGCTGCGACGATCCGCTCGCCCCGGTGAAGATTCGCGCGGTCAGCGGTGCGGCAGGGTCGGCGGCGGGTCGCGGACGGTCGGCCAACACGACGATCGACCCGGCCCGGCCGTAGACGGGGATGTCGGCCAGGTCCACCGGGATGTCGCGGATCGCCGGACCCTGCACCGTCTCGCCGCCGGTCAGGGGGACCCAGCGCCCTTCGGGAAACCAGATCCGTTTGGTGGTGCCCGCCGCGGCCGGCCGCACCACCGGCGCCACCAGCAGGTCGTCGCCGAGCATGTACTGGTGCCGGAAGTCGTGGGCCTCGCGACGAAGCGGCCACGTCAGGTACATGCCGCGGACCATCGGCAGTCCGGTGTCGTGCGCAATGCGCGCCGCGGTGTACAGGTAAGGCACCAACTGCGAGCGGAGCCGCATCGCGGCGGCTCCCGCCGATCGGTACGGTTCGGCGAATTCCCATGGCAGACGTCGGGCCTGGAGATTCTGCGAATGGATGCGCATGATCGGCGAGAACGCACCGAACTGCATCCACCGCACATACCGCTCGGGGTCGGTGTCGCCGGTGAACCCGCCGATGTCATGGGAGATGTAACTCATCCCGATGTTGCCCTCGGCGTGGGTGAAGACGACCTCGAATGCCAGTGTTTCCCAGGTGGAATGGGTATCGCCGGTGAAGTGGATGGTGTGCCGGTGGCCACCCCACGGACCGGGTCGGGTCCCCACCATGTCCCAGTACGACGCCCCGTTGCGCGCCAACAACACCCACCGGTTGGTCTGCGCACGCCGACGCCGACCGTAAGCGCGGGCCAACCACACGTCGTCGGCGATCTCGGCCCGTGGGACGCCGACCAGCGATTCGTCGATGATCCAGTCCAGCCACCAGAAGTCCACGCCGTCGGCCTCGAACGAATCGTGCAGCGCCATGAACGATCTCAGATGGTCGCGGTCGGCGAAGTCCCAGACGAACGTGGGTCCGAGGACTCCACCGATCCGGCGGCCGAGTGCGGAGAAGTACCGGGCCGCCGGGGTGAGCGCGGCCCGTAGCGTGCCGCCGGCGGTCTGTGCGGCCTCCCGGTAGCGGGAGTCGTTGCCGGAGATGCTCGGGTGGATGTTGAGGCCGACAGCCAGGTGCTGTCGGTGCGCCCACGTCAGGAACCGGCGTGGCTGCGCGAACAGTGTGCGGTTCCAGTTCCAGCCGTTCCAGGTGTTGGGGTCCTTGAAGTCGGTGTCGATGATCAGGACGTCGAGGGGGACCCCCGCGCGCTGGTACTGCGGGAGCAGGACGTCGCGGTAGAAGTGCTCGTCGTAGGCGGCGTAGCGGGAGAACCAGTTGCCGAAGGCCTGCCTCGGCAGCAGGGGCACGGCCCCCGACAGCGTACGCAGGTCGGCCAGTGCCCGCCGGAAATCGGTGCCGTAGACGAAGATGTAGCCGTCGCGATAGCCTGGCCGCCAGGGCCGGCGGATGAAGGTGTCGGCGTCGTCGGGGACCAGGACGGACTGGGTGTCGTCGATGAAGTGCCAGCCGGCACGCGAGAGCAGACCTGGCTGCAGGGGCGTCTCCGCGCGCACCGAGTCGAGGCAGCGCAACCACCCGCCCAGATTGTCCTGCGGCAGCGGCGGGATCGAGGCGGTCCAGGGTGCGATGTTCGCCGCGAAGGCGATGCCGACCGGAGCGGGCGTGTAGGTTTCGGGTGACCAGTTCGGATGCGCTTGTGCGCCCGAGTGTTTCAGGGTGATCTTCGGGTCGTCGGGGCCGGATCGTCCGGTGGCACACCGCAGGACGAGATGCTCGGTCTCGAGTTCGAGGGCCCCGCCCACGGCACGTGTCCGGAACTGCGAACTGCGCGCTGCACGATGGTGCGCCAGGAGCGTCGGGCGGTCCTCGAACCGGCGGTTCGGTGAGTACTCGTAGCGGATCAGCCCGGGAGTGATGACGGTGAGCCGCACCCGGTCTGCGGTGACCATCCCGGCCGGATCGACCGGCGCCGCTGCGGCGGTGCCCATCCCGGCATTCGCCGCCGCGGCCCCGGCCAGCCCCAGGGACGCGGCCCCCATCGACGCCATCGCCCGACGCCGACTCACGCCACGCCGATCCCCCTCCGACCACCGCGTCTCGCCCACACCCGGACGCTACCCGGCGGGTCGGTCCGGGCGCGGGTGATTGTCGAGGAAGCCGATTCGGTGGAGGCGTGCCGGTTCTCCTCGGATCAGGCGGCGCCCTCTTCCTCGTCGGGGTACCCGGCCAGCATCAGCGATGCCACCGCGGTCAGCGCCTCGGTCCACGCGTCGGTCATCGCCGGGGTCCAGTCCTCCCCACCGATCTCGCTCATCGCCGCGATCATGCATTCGGCGACGGCGCCGTACATGGGTTCGGTCACCCCGAGTGCGGCATGCCGGCGGCCCATCGCACCGAGCGTGGTGGTCAGCCACTCCGGGTCCTCTAGATGCTCGACCACGGCGATCACCGCGGTGCGCAACATACTCGCCTGGAGTCGGGTGCCGCGGGTGAACATGGGCTGCAGGGTAGCGTTCGAACAGGATGTCGTAGAAGCGGACGGTGAGCCCGTCGTCGGGAAGATCGACAAGTGAAAGGCTGTGGCTGAGAAGATCTTTGTCCATGCGAGCAAGGGTGGGTGCCGGTCGTTACCGGCCGATTACCTCACCGGGAAATGGCTTTGCCGGGACCGTTGCGGGGTTCTCACACGACCGGAGTCGGCGTGTGAGAGGTTCTCGACGGCCGGCCGATCGTCTGCAGGAGGGATCCGATGAAGCTGGTGGCCCTGACCTACGACCCGACGACCCGCCGGGTGCTCGTCGCGACACACAATCGCACACCCGACACCGGCGAGCGCGATCGTATGCTGCCGACGGTCGAGGAACGGCCCGGTGAGCCACCGGCGTCGGTGGTGGCCCGGGCCCTGACCACCGTCGGCGTCGACGAGGTGCCGACCGCCCTCGGGCACCTGTCGCCCACCACCATGTGGGCGACGTTCTGGGCCGACCAGGCGATCTGGACCGCCGACACCCGCTGGGTGCCCGCCGACCGCAAGCGCAGCCTGGCCTTCGACCACACCACGGTGATCGTCGACGCCCGCACCGTGTTGGCCGAACGACTCTGGCACGACCGCGTATTCACCCACGGGATCACCGGAGGACACTTCACCACCGCCGACGCGGTCGCCCTCACGAAGGGGTTCGGCGGCACCGAGGTCACCGACTCCGATGTCGAACGCGACCTCCGACGGATCGACGGCCTGGTCGACGTGGGGCCCGCACCGGATGCCGGTGGCCCGGCGCCGACCCTGTGGCGCTGGACGATCTGACCGCCCGGTCGGCCCGGTCGGCGGCGGCCGAACGGATCAGCCGTTGAGTGCGGCGTCGACGACCTCCTGGGCCTGGACCTGCACCTCGGTGAGGTGCTCGGGGCCGTTGAACGACTCGGCGTAGATCTTGTACACGTCCTCGGTGCCCGACGGCCGCGCTGCGAACCACGCGTTCTCGGTGGTCACCTTCAGGCCGCCGATGGCCGCACCGTTCCCGGGTGCCTCGGTCATGATCGCGGCGATCTTCTCCCCGGCCAGCTCGGTCGCGGTGATCTGCGACGGCGACAGCTTCGACAGGATGGCCTTCTGCTCCCGCGACGCCGGGGCGTCGATCCGGGCATAGGCCGACTCGCCGTAACGGTCGGCCAGTTCGCGATAGCGCTGCGACGGGGTCTTACCGGTGACGGCGAGGATCTCCGAGGCCAGCAGATCCAGGATGATGCCGTCCTTGTCGGTGGTCCACGGCCCGCCGTCGAGGGTCAGGAACGACGCACCCGCGCTCTCCTCGCCGCCGAAGGCGATCGACCCGTCGAGCAGTCCCTCGACGAACCACTTGAACCCGACCGGAACCTCCACCAGGCGCCGGCCGATCCCGCCGACCACCCGGTCGATCAGCGACGACGACACCAGCGTCTTGCCGACCCCGGCCTGCTCCGACCAGCCCGGCCGGTGGGTGAACAGATAGTCGATGGCCACGGCGAGATAGTGGTTGGGGTTCATCAGTCCCGCGTCGGGGGTGACGATGCCGTGCCGGTCGGAGTCGGCGTCGTTGCCGGTCGCGATGTCGTAGTGGTCGCGCGCACCGATCAGTGAGGCCATCGCATTCGGCGACGAGCAGTCCATCCGGATCTTGCCGTCGGTGTCGAGGGTCATGAACGAGAACGTCGGGTCGACGGTCGGGTTCACCACGGTCAGGTTCGCGAGGTTGTAGCGGAAGCCGATCGCCGCCCAGTAGCCGACCGACGCCCCACCGAGCGGGTCGGCGCCGATCCGGATGCCCGAGGCCCGGATCGCGTCCATGCCGATCACTCCCGACAGCGCGTTGCAGTATTCCTCGATGAACGAGTGGTCGGTGACGTACTGGCCGGATCGGGCCTGCTCGAACGGGATTCGTTTGACGCCGTCGAGCTTGTTGCGCAGCAGGTCGTTGGCGCGGTCGGCGATCCACGAGGTGATCGCGGTGTCGGCGGGGCCGCCGCTGGGCGGGTTGTACTTGAACCCGCCGTCGCGCGGCGGATTGTGCGACGGGGTGACGACGATGCCGTCGGACTGCACGCCGGGATGCTCTGCGTTGAACTGCAGGATCGCCCGGCTGACCGCAGGCGTCGGGGTGTAGGTGTCGTCGGTCGCGGTGAACGTGGAGACCTCGTTGGCGGCGAGCACCTCGAGGGCGGTGCGCCAGGCCGGGACGGACAATGCGTGGGTGTCGAAGCCGATGAACAGCGGGCCGGTGATGCCGGCGCCCGTGCGGTATTCGACGATCGCCTGGGTGGTGGCCAGGATGTGGGCCTCGTTGAACGACGCGTCCAGGCTCGACCCGCGATGACCCGAGGTGCCGAAGACCACCTGCTGCAACGGGTTCTCCGGATCCGGCGTGGTGTCGTAATAGGCCTTGTCCACTGCGGCCACGTCGATGAGGTCTTCGGGCAGTGCCGGGGTGCCGGCGCGAGGATGTGCCATGCGTCGAATTCTGCCACCGATCCCCCGATCCGCAGGGCGAGGTGGCGTAGACAGTGCTGTGAACTCCCCCTGAACGGGCCGGGACCGCGTCCCCCCTGCGCATCCCGGCACGCGCGGCCTGAGACCATCGAGACGTGACCGAACAGACTCGTCTGCCCACCCGCGCCCGCAACCGCGCCGACGGCCCGGCGCTGAGCGTGCTGGTGCTGCCGGGCGGTACCGACAGCAGCTACCGGCCGTTCTCGCCGTGGCAGGGGTCGGCGATGCGCATGTATCCGTTCACCGCGTCGATCGGGCTGCGGTTCGGTGGCGCCGTCGACGTCCGGCAGGTGCGCTACCGGGTGTACGGCTGGAACGGCGGCCAGGCCTCACCCATGCCGTATGCACGGGCCGCACTGGAGCAGGCGTCTCGGGATCATCCGGGGACCCCGGTCGCGGTGATCGGACATTCGATGGGCGGTCGGATCGCCGCCCAGCTGGCCGCCGACACCCGCGTCAGCGCAGTGCTGGCCCTCGCGCCGTGGTGGCAGTTCGCCGACTGGCGGATGATCCACGACGACGCGCGCGTGGTCGCGATCCACGGCGAGGCCGACACCGTCACCTTCGCCCACCGCACGGCCACAGGCATCGACGAACTCCGTGATCGCGGCGTCGACGCCACCTATGTTCCGGTACCCGGCGGTGGACATCCGATGCTCGATCACGTCGGCCTCTGGCACCGGGCCGCACTGGATTTCGTCGGAACCGAACTCCGCACCGCGAGGGCTCAGGCGCGCTGAGCGTGATCGGCGGGGTGGGTCGCGGGGCTTGCCGGACGGGATGCGCCGGCCAGCCGGTCGACGAATGCCGGTGAGTACGCGACGTAGCCGTCGTCGGTGAACACGAACACCGGGTCGTCGCCGGTGTCGTGAAAGGCCTGCTTGCGCAGGACGGTTCGCATGTTCTTGAAGGTCGACGTGTGTTCGAGGTGGTCGGTGATCCGCAGGAACAACGGCACCGCATACCCCGGCAGGCCGGTGCGGACGTGGTCGGCCAGGCCCACGGCGTCGAAGTCGGCGCCGGCACGCAGGCTGATCGCGGCCATCCCGGCCTTGCCGTCGGTGCCCGGGACCGGGACGCCGTAGACGACGGCCTCCTCGATGTCGGGGTGGGCGTCGAGCACGGCCTCCACCTCGGTGGTGGCCACGTTCTCGCCCTTCCAGCGGAAGGTGTCACCGATCCGGTCGACGAATCCGATGTGGGAGAAGCCTTGGTCGCGGACCACATCCCCACTGTTGAACCACCGGTCACCGGTGACGAAGGCGTCGGTGACGACCTTCTTCGCCGACGCCGCGGCATCGGTGTAGCCGTCGAAGGGCACCCGCTTGTTGATCTCGGCGAGCAGGAGTCCGGTGCCACCCCGGCCGGCGTCGATCACCCGTCCGTCGGGTCCACGACGGGGTTCACCGGTCTCCTCGTCGTACTCGACGATCGCGTACTGCAGCGGCGAGAAGCCCGCCGACCTGGGCACCCCGAAGATGTTGACGAAGCCGATGTTGGCCTCGCTGGCCGCATACAGTTCGCAGATCCGGTCGATGCCGAAGCGTTCGGCAAACGCATCCCAGATATCCGGGCGCAGACCGTTTCCCACGACCACCCGGACGCGGTGGGCGCGGTCGGAGGGCTTCGGTGGTTGAGCCAGCAGGTAGCGACACAGTTCGCCGATGTAGCTGAACGCGGTCGCGTCGTTCGCGATGAGCTCGTCGACGAACCCCGACGCCGAGAAGTGCCGTCCGATCGCCAGACATGCGCCCGACATCATCGCCGCCGACACCGAGATGGTCAGTGCGTTGTTGTGGTAGAAGGGCAGCGCGGTGTAGAGGACGTCGTCGGGGTGCAGCCGCACGCCCAGCCCGCCGATCCCGGCCATCGCGGTGAGCCACCGGTTGTGACTCATCCTGCTGGCCTTGGGATATCCCGTCGTCCCCGAGGTGAAGATGTAGAAGGCGGTGTCGCCCAAGGGGATCGTGTCGGTCACCGCCGGGTCGACCGGTGAGCAGGTGGCGATCCGGGTGTGCAGCTCGTCGAACGTGATCCGGTGGGCCGGAAGCGACTGTGGCGGCACCGATTCCAGCGCCTCGACGAGATCCGCGTCGTAGATGACGACCTTGGCGTCGATCAGTCCCAGGCTGTGGTCGAGCACGCCGCCGCGCTGATGGAAGTTCATCATGCCGGTGATGGCGCCGAGTTTGACGATCGCGAGCATGGCGATCACGACATCGGGGTGATTGTGGGCGAGCACGGCCACCACGTCGCCGCGGGTGACACCCTGTCGGGTGAGCAGATCGGCGATGCGGTTGGCCTTCGCATTGGCCTCGCGGTAGGTGATGGAATGCCCCTCGAACCGCAGGAAGTCACGGTCGGGGTGGCGGGCGACGGCCTGGGTGAACCGTTTGCCGATCGACATCCGACGCGTCGGCGGCTTGGGGATGAAGTCCGGCAGCACGCGCAGCATGGTCGGCAGATCGTGGCGCATCGCCGCGGCCCCGGCGAGCACGTCGCGCAGTGACACATCCGGCAGCAGCCCGGTATCGGGTGTGGTCATCGGTACCCCTCCTCGTCGAGCGATGCTCGCCAACCTTCCGATGTTGACACAATTTGCACCTTTTGTCTCTAACTTGCCGATGCCCGACACCTCGTTGCCTCTCGTGACACGGGCACGCCACACTGGACGCCATGGTCGATTCCAGTGCATCGTCGGCACCCGCGCCCGGCCCCATCGCTCCCGGACCGCTGGAGGGCATCCGTGTCCTCGAGCTGGGCACCCTCATCGCGGGGCCGCACGCCGCTCGGCTGCTCGGCGACATGGGCGCCGACGTGATCAAGATCGAGGCGCCGGGCCGACCCGACCCGATCCGCACCTGGGGTCAGGCCGAGGTCGACGGCCATCGCTTCTACTGGACCGTGCACGCCCGCAACAAACGCGCCATCACCCTGGACCTGCGCAGCGATCGCGGCCGGGACATCTTCTTGCAGTTGGCCGATCGGGCCGACATCGTCGTCGAGAACTTCCGGCCCGGCACACTCGAACGCCTCGGTATCGGTCCCGACGTCCTGGCCGAACGGAATCCGGGGATCATCGTGGTCCGGGTGTCGGGATACGGTCAGACCGGTCCCGACGCCGGACGCGCCGGCTACGCCTCGGTGGCCGAGGCCGCCTCGGGCCTGCGTCACATCAACGGCTATCCGGGCCAGTTGCCGCCACGGCTGTCGCTGTCGCTCGGTGACACGCTCGCCGGGATGTTCGCCGCGCAGGGCGCCCTCGCGGCACTGTATCGCCGCACCGTCACCGGCAGAGGGCAGGTCGTCGACACCTCACTGCTGGAATCGTGTGTGGCCGTGCAAGAGTCGGCGATCGCCGACTATGCGATGGGCGGTGTGGTGCGCGGGCCGTCGGGCACACGGCTCGACGGTATCGCACCGTCGAACCTCTACCCCACCGCCGACGGCACGCATGTGATCATCGCCGCCAACCAGGATTCGGTGTTCGTCCGGCTGTGCGGCGCGATGGGCCGCCCCGAGCTGGCCACCGATCCACGGTTCGCCGACCACGCCGCCCGTGGCCTCAATCAGGACGAACTCGACGCGCTGATCGGCGAATGGTCGGGGCAGATCGGTGCCGAGAAGCTCACCGAGGTGCTGTCGGAGGCCGGGGTGGTGGTGGGTCCGGTCAACACGATCGCCGACGTCGTCGCCGATCCGCACCTGCGGGCCCGCGGTATGATCGCCGAGCATCACGACGAACGCAGTGGCCGAACCGTTCTCGGCCCCGGGCTGGTGCCGCAGTTCAGCGAGACCCCGGGCGGTATCCGCAATGCCGGCCCGCCGACGCCGGGCGCCGACAACGCCGCGGTCTACGGTGACCTGTTGGGGTTCGACGCCGACGCGTTGGCCGATCTTGCCGAGGACGGGGTGATCTGATGACCGCGGTGACCATTCGCGACGTCGCCATGCGCGACGGCCTGCAGATCGAGGAACCCATCGACACCGCCGCGAAACTCGAACTGCTCGAGGCGATCTGCGCGACCGGGGTGCGCGAGGTGGAGGTGACGGCCTTCGTCTCGCCGTCCAAGGTGCCGGCACTGGCCGACGCCGCCGAGATCTGTCGGCACCTGCACCGCTTCCCCGACGTCCGGTTCTCCGCACTCGTCGCGTCGGTGAACGGCGCACGACGCGCGCTCGATGCCGGTGTGGCACATCTCGAGTACGTGGTGTCGGCGTCGGATGCGCACAGCCGCGCCAACGTCGGCCGGGACACCGAGGCGTCGACCGCCCTGATCGGTGACATCGTCGAGGCCGCCCACACCGCGGACGCCACCGTGGAGGTGATCATCGCGACCGCATGGGACTGCCCCTTCGACGGGCCCACCCCCACCGGCCGGGTCACCCGGATCGTCGAGCACGCCGTCGCGTCCGCCGCCGACCGGATCGCCCTGGCCGACACCATCGGCACCACCACTCCGCGTCGGGTCACCGAACTCGTCGATGCCGTCCGCCCACTGGTCGGTGACCTGCCGCTCGGCGCGCACTTCCACAACACCCGCGGCACCGGACTGGCCAGTGCGTACGCGGCCGTGCAGGCCGGCATCACCCGGCTCGACGCCTCGGTCGGCGGTCTCGGCGGCTGCCCGTTCGCCCCCGGTGCGAGCGGCAACATCGCCACCGAGGATCTCGTCTACCTCTTACGTGACTGCGGCGTAGAGACCGGCGTCGACCTCGACGCCGCGATCCGCGCCGGCCGGATCGCGATCGGTGCCGTCGGCGGTGGCTCGGGCAGCGCCCTCATGCGCGCCGGTGACCGCAAGCTGGTCGGACAGGCATGAGCCGACCGAGAGTCGCCACAAGCTGCACCGCAGAGCCGGTTGGCGTGGACTATCCACTCGGCACCGCTGACAGGTACAGGTTGTGTACCCGGTCAGGAGAAGTCGGCCGGACCCCGGCATGACAAAGGCCCCTCACCGGTGAGGTGAGGGGCCCTTCTCGTGGAGCTGCCGGGAATTGAACCCGGGTCCTCCGTCGCTTCAGCGGGGCTTCTCCGTGTGCAGTTCACTAGGTCTCTACTTGGATCTCCCGGTCACGTGAACAAGCCGAGATGACGATCCCAGTCGCTGTTGGTTGTCCCGTCCGCACCCGCGACCGGTGCGTACGGTGAGCTCTCGAAGATGATGCCGGCACCGGATCCGAGAGCATGATCCGGGCCGACAGACCACGAGCTCGCTGTCAGGCAGCGAGGGCGTAGTCGCGCTGATTCTTATCGGCGCTTAATTGGTTGCCGCGACGCTTATACGGTGGTCTCTGGCCTGCACCGACACGCTTCCCCCACCTCGACGCACGTAGTCGAAACCGATCAGCCCCGAGATGGTGCCCGCCGATGGACTCGGCGAACACTTCATTGTAACAACCATCCCCCGACAGTTCATTCCCATCACCCCGTGTGTCATCTACTCGATGCGTAGCAGGGCCGTGTCGTGCACGCCGACCTCCACCGACAACCGGCCACCGGACGCCTGGTGACGCACGCCGGTCCAGGCGTCGACACCGACCACGGTGTCGCCGGTGAGCCCGAGATCGGCCAGCGCCACCGACATGGTGCGGGGATGATCGTCGCGGTTGGTCAGGGACACGACGAGTCCCTTGTCGCCCAGTGCGCGCGAGAAGATCTCCGGGTCGTCGCCGACCGGTGCGCCGGCCTGCACGCGCGGGTCCTGGTCGATACCGATCACTCCCGCATCGGCGAGGGCGGCACGGGTGCGTTCCGACATCGTGGTGAGGTCGTTGCCGGCCATCAGCGGGGCGGCGAGCATCGCCCACATCGACATCTGGGTGCGTTCGTCGGCCGGGGTCAACGTGTCCCCGACGCCGACCACCAGCATGTCGGGGTCGAGGAACGCCCCGGGTCCCACCCGCGAACCCAGCGGGGCGACGGCGTCGACGATGTCGGTGATGCCCTGATAGCCCGACGGTCCGGCGCCGGTCGACCAGGTCGAGGTGATGTCGTTGGTCGCCCGGGTCATCGTGGCGACCCCGCCCCAGTCGAACTCGGCGCCCGGGACCGAGCCGGCGACCCCGGAGTTCGGGTTGATCGAGTACACGATCGGACGGCCGGTGGCGCGCAGCGCATCTCGCATCGTGGTGAACGCCGAGACCTGGGTGTCGTGTGCGGTGTCGGCGGAGCACCAGTCGTACTTGAGGAAGTCCACACCCCATCCGGCGAAGGTCTGGGCGTCGGTCTGCTCGTGACCGCCGCTGCCCGTCTCTCCCGGATAGGCGTCGGTGTACTGCGCACACGTCTGGCCGCGGGCACCGGCGTAGATCCCGAACTTCAGGCCGCGGGCGTGCATGTAGTCGGCGAGTGCGGCCATCCCCGACGGGAAGCGCACCGGGTCGGCCTGCAACCGGCTGTCGGCGGTCCGGGTCGGGGCCATCCAGCAGTCATCGACGACGACGTAGGTGTAGCCGGCGTCGCGCAGCCCCGACGACACCAGCGCGTCGGCCTGTGCCCGCACGATCTCTTCGGTGATGCCGCAGCCGAAGGTGTTCCAGCTGTTCCAGCCCATCGGCGGGGTCGCGGGAAGTCCGCCGATCGCGACGTCCGCGCCGCCGAGCCGGGTCGGGTCGTCGACGGCCGGGGCACAACCGGCAAATGCGATGCCGATCGTGACCACCGCCGAGGCGAGCACAGTCCACCGCGCGCGAACCACCGCCGCGATCACAGGTCGTCCACCCACATGCCCCGGCTCACAGGTCCCGTCTCACATACCCTTGACGCGCCGACCGACCTCTCGGGCCACCTCGCGTTGGGCGGTCCGCCGCGCGATGTCCTGACGCTTGTCGTGCGCCTGCTTACCGCGGGCCAGGGCGAGTTCCACCTTCACCCGGCCGTCGCTGAAGTACATCGACAGCGGCACCAGGGTGAGGTTGCCGTCGCGGATCTTGCCGATCAGGGTGTCGATCTCCCGGCGGTGCATCAACAGCTTCCGGTTGCGACGCGGGGCGTGGTTGGTCCACGATCCGCTGCCGTACTCGGCGATGTTCAGCGACCGCAACCACACCTCACCGTCGTCGATGGTGGCGAACGCGTCCACCAGCGATGCCTTGCCCTCGCGCAGGCTCTTGACCTCGGTCCCCAACAGTGCGATGCCGGCCTCGTAGGTGTCCAGGATCGTGTAGTCGTGCCGCGCCTTGCGGTTGGTCGCGATCACGTTGCGACCCTTCTCCTTCGCCATGACGGCGTGCTCATCTCCTCGATCGACTGCAGGTCTCGGACAGACCGCAGATGTGGCTGCGTGCGGGGTCGCCGAGATCATTCCGCACGTCCACGTCATTCCCGCACATACACACGCAGGGTGACATAACCTGTCGCCGCTGCCAACACGATTCCGCCGATCACGAGCCACGGCGACACGTAGGCGACGTCGCCGACGGTGATGCGCGGCACGATGTTGACGCCATACAGGCCGGCCAGGGCGCGGTCGAAGAAGAACGCCTTGGCGATGAACAGACCACCGATCGCGAGCAACGATCCGATCAGCGCGGCCAGCACCGCCTCCAGCAGGAACGGCAGCTGCGTGTACCAGCGGGTGGCACCCACCAGCCGCATGATCGACACCTCGGTGCGCCGCGTGTACGCGGCGATCTGGACGGTGTTGACGATCAGCAGGATCGCGGCGACGGCGAGGATCGCGGCCACCGCGAACGCCGCGTTGCGTACGCCGTCGAGCACGGCGAAGATCCGTTTCACCAGATCCCGCTGGTCCAGGGCGCCCTCGACGCCGAGGTCCTGCCGGCCGGCGAAGTTGTTGTAGACCTCGTCGAACTTCGACGGATCGTCCATCCGCACCTTGAACGACGCCGGGATGCTGTCGGGGCTGATCTGGTCGGCGATCTCCGGGGACGTCTCGGCGAACATCTGCTTGGCGTCCTGGTAGGCCTGTTCGGCGTTGACGAAGGTCACCGTCCCCACCCCGGGCGCGTTGTCCAGCTCGGTACGCAGGGTGGCGCACGGCGCCTGCTGACAGTTCGGATCGGCCTTGGCGACCTCGTCGTTGATGAAGAACTGCATCTCGACACGGTCGAGGAAGATCTTCTGGCTCTTGTCGGCCATCTGGATCACCAGCAGCCCGCCGCCGAACATCCCCAGGGTGATCGCCGTGGTGATGATCATGGCGACCGTCATGGTCACGTTCCGACGGAAGCCGTTGAGGACCTCACTGATGATGAAATGCGCTCGCATGCTCGCTCGGGTTGTCCTTCGTGGTCGTGGTGGGCGTGGCGGGGGGCCGAGTGATCAGCCGATCCCGTACACACCCTGTTCGTCGTTACGGACGAGGCGACCGTTGTCGAACTCGAGCACCCGTCGGCGCATGGCGTCGACGATGTGCCGGTCATGGGTGGCCATCACCACGGTGGTCCCGCGTCGGTTGACCCGGTCGAGGACGTCGACGATCTCCTCGCTGGTCTCCGGGTCGAGGTTTCCGGTCGGCTCGTCGGCGAGCAGCACCAGCGGGCGGTTGGCGATCGCCCGCGCGATCGCGACGCGCTGCATCTCACCGCCCGAGAGTTCGTTGGGCATCCGGTCCAGTTTGCCCTCGAGCCCGACGTAGTCGAGCACCTCGGGCACCACCTTGCGGATCATCGACGGCGGCTTCCCGATCACCTCCAGCGCGAAGGCGACGTTGTCGGCCACGGACTTCTGCTGCAGCAGCCGGAAGTCCTGGAACACACAGCCGATCGACTGCCGCAGCTTGGGGACCTCACGTGCCTTGAGCGTGTTCACGTGGAACTCGCCGACGTGGATCTCGCCCGACGTCGGGCGGTCCTCCTTGAGCAGCAGCCGGAAGAACGTCGACTTACCCGAGCCCGACGGCCCGATGAGGAAGGCGAACTCGCCCTTGTCGACCTCCAGACTCAGCTCCGACAGGGCGGGACGGCTGGAAGCCTTGTACTGCATCGTCACGTTTTCCAGCTTGATCACAGGGAGCCAGTGTAACGACGACGTCTGAGAAGCCCGCTCAGGTGGATTCCGGGCGCGCCTTCACCCCGATCGGCCGCAGCGGCGACCTGCATGGACGGGTGCGCGGCCCGCCTAGCTGCTGGGCGGCGCGGTGGTCGTGGTGGTCCCGAACCCGGGGATCGGCAGGTCGTCGAGCCAGTTGCGCGGGGTGGACGTGGCCGGACTGCTCTGGGTCCCGGTCCCACCTGGCGAGCTGTTGCCCGGTTCGGACGACTCCTCCGATGACGAACTGCTCGGCACACTGCTCGACGACGACCGCGTGGTCGGCGGGTCGGTGTACTCCGGCTCGGGAGTGGCGGTGGTGCGGACGGCACGCGGCGTCGAGGCGGTCTCCGGCGGCGCGTACCGCTGCGAGGTGTAGCCATAGATCACCGAACACACGATGAACGCCAGCAGCAGCACCGCAGTGCTGGTGCGCAACCGTGTCTTGTAGATGTGCCGCCAGTCGCGGGGATGCTCGTGCTCGCCCATCACTCGTCCCCGTCGTTCATCGCATGCGCCGCGGGCGGTGCGCCACCGGACTCCGCGGTCCGACCCGGCGCCACGGAGATGCCGTCGACGGCCAGGGTCCGGACGATCGACACGCGCAGTGCCCGACTCACCTCGAACTGCTTGCCCGGCAGGGTGCGGGCGACGATCCGGATGGTGACCGAGTCGAGATCGAGCTCCACCGCACCCAGCGACGACGGTTCGTCGAGCAGCAGGTCATGCCACCGCGGGTTCTGGTAGAACTCCGAACCCACCCGGGCCAGCAGTTCGTTGACCCGGCTGATGTCGGCCTCGGCCGGGATCGGCACGTCGACCACCGCACGCGCCCAGTCCTTGGACAGGTTGGTCGCCTTGACGATCTGACCATTGGGCACGGTGATCACCTCCCCCTCGCTGGTACGCAGTTTGGTCACGCGCAGCGTGACGTCCTCGACGGTGCCCGTGGCGGTGCCGTTACCGGTGACCGTGAGATCGACCATGTCGCCGTAGCCGTACTGCTTCTCGGCGACGACGAAGAATCCGGCGAGGATGTCCTGCACGATCTTCTGGGCACCGAAGCCGAGCGCGGCGCCCAGCACGGCACCGGGCGCGGCCAGCCCCACCACCGACACATCCATCACGTTGAGGGCGTGGAGGATCGCCACGATCACCACCGCGACTATCAGTACCCACGCGACCACATCGACCAGGGCACGCCGGTACTTGGCGTCCTCGCTGCGGACGATCAGATCACTGTTGTGGAAGGTCTGCTCCAGGCGCTGCGCGTAGCGTTCGGCCATCCACCGGATGAAGCGGATGACCAGCAGCCCGCCGAGGATCCAGATCAGGATGTCGAGGCCGGAGACGGCCAGCCACACGTACATGCGGCCGATCAGCTCCTGGGTCGCGGTCCCGGGCGAGTCGCTCGCCAGCTGCATCAGATCAGGCGTCGGCATCAGCCATCCGCCAGCGGATCGCGGCCTCGATGAAGGTGTCGAGATCGCCGTCGAGGACCGCGGTCGGGTTGTTGCTCTCCACGCCGGTCCGCAGGTCCTTGACCATCTGGTACGGGTGCAGCACGTAGGAACGCATCTGGTTGCCCCAGCTCGACCCGCCGTCGCTCTTGAGCGCGTCGAGCTCGGCCCGCTCCTCCAGGCGCTTGCGTTCGAGCAGCTTGGCCTGCAGCACGCGCATCGCGGCCGCCTTGTTCTGCAGCTGACTCTTCTCGTTCTGACAGGTCACGACGATGCCGGTGGGGATGTGGGTCAGCCGGACCGCGGAGTCGGTGGTGTTGACCGACTGGCCGCCGGGACCCGACGAGCGGTAGACGTCGACACGCAGTTCGGTCTCGGGGACGTCGATGTGGTCGGTGGTCTCGACCACCGGCAGCACCTCGACCTCGGCGAACGAGGTCTGTCGGCGGCCCTGGTTGTCGAACGGACTGATCCGGACCAGGCGGTGGGTGCCCTGCTCCACCGACAAGGTGCCGTACATGTTGGGTGCCTTCACCGCGAAGGTCGCCGATTTGAGACCGGCCTCTTCGGCGTAGGAGGTGTCGTAGACCTCGACGGAGTAGTTGTGCTGCTCGGCCCAGCGGATGTACATGCGCATGAGCATCTGGGCCCAGTCCGCGGCGTCGACGCCACCGGCGCCGGAGCGGATGTTCACCAGGGCGTCGCGCTGGTCGTACTCCCCCGACAGCATGGTCTTGACCTCCATCGCCTCGATGTCGGCGCGGAGCGAGACACGCTCCTCATCGGCATCGGCGAGGGCGGCGGTGCGATCGTCACCCTCCTCGGCGTCGGCGAGTTCATAGAGGACCGGCATGTCCTCGAGGCGCTGGCGCAGCTCGGTGACGCGGCGCAGTTCGGCCTGCGCGTGCGAGAGCTCGCTGGTCACCTTCTGTGCGTGCTCCTGGTCATTCCAGAGTTCGGGGTCGGAGGCCTGCATCTCCAGTTCGTCGATGCGGCGACGCAACTCTTCCACGTCGAGGACCTTCTCGACGGTGGTCAGGGTCGCGTCGAGGGCTTCGAGATCTGTGGTCACGTCAGGTTGCACGGTTCTCCAGGGTAGCGACCCGACCACCGTTGGGCCCAACCCGCGCCGAACCCGGTGGCCACGACCGGATGCGAGGGACGGTGGCAGGGCTCGGGATCACTTGGTGAAGGGATCGGGATCGTCGTGCGTCGCCGGCGGCGGGAGCTCCCCGAACTGCCAGCTGCTCACGGCCTTGCCGGGCTTGTAGACGACGGGGTGGTCGGAGCCGATCTGCGGCCAGGGCTGACCGTCGTCGAGCACCATGGTCCCGTACACCTCGGCCGGTTCGGTCCCCGGTCCGACGATGGTGCCCGACACGGTGCAGAACGACTGCCCCTTGGAGTCGCCGTCAGGCCGGTCGCTGACACCGGTCAGGGTCAGCGTGCCCTGCACGAAACCCGCCCCGGTTCCGCTCATCCCGCCGACCGGCCGGCCCCGCATCTGCATGATCATGACGACCGCGAGCACGGCCAGCAGTGCGGCGATGGTGATGGCGATCCACATGCGGCTACCCTACCGGGCATGACCTCCGCCGCCGCCGGCCTCGACCTGCACGATGATCTCGAACTCGCCCTCTCCATCGCGGACGCGGCGGATGCGCTGACGATGAGCCGGTTCGGTGCGGTGGACCTGCACGTCTCCGACAAGCCGGATCTGACACCGGTCTCCGACGCCGATCTCGACTGTGAACGCCTTGTGCGTGAACGGCTCTCGGAACGACGTCCGGATGACGCGGTGTTGGGCGAGGAGTTCGGTGGCGAGGCCCGGCTGGAAGGCCGGCAGTGGATCGTCGACCCGATCGACGGCACCAAGAACTTCGTGCGGGGCGTGCCGGTGTGGGCGACGCTGATCGCCTTGCTCGTCGACGGCGTCCCGGCACTCGGGGTGGTGAGCGCCCCGGCGCTGCGGCGCCGGTGGTGGGCCGCATCGGGGCTCGGCGCGCACGCCGCCTTCGACGGCGCCGACCCGAGAGCGATCTCGGTGTCGGGGGTGGGCACGCTCGCCTCGGCGAGCCTGGCGTTCTCCAGCCTGTCCGGCTGGGCCGATCGCGGTGTCCGCCCGCAGTTCATCACCCTCACCGACGAGGTGTGGCGCGTCCGGGGATTCGGTGACTTCTACAACTACTGCCTGGTTGCCGAGGGCGCGGTGGACATCGCCGCCGAGCCCGAGGTGTCGCTGTGGGACCTGGCCGCGCTCGACATCCTGGTGCGCGAGGCGGGTGGGACGTTCACCTCGCTGGAGGGTGCGGCCGGCCCGGCCGGCGGCAGCGCGGTGGCCACCAACGGGCTGCTCCACGCGGCGGTGCTCGCGGCGTTGGCCCGCTGATCCGCCTCTCCGATCGACGAGGACGCGTCCTGTCCGAATGGCGAGTCCGGCCGCCGAACCACCATCCCGACCGTGACGCAGGTCATACCGTCATCGACATGACGTTTCCCGCCCTGACCCACGTGGCCATCACCGTCAGCGACCTGGCGGCGAGCACCGCCTGGTACAACCATCTGTTCGGCGCCGAACCCGTGCTCGACGAGGACGAGGAGTCGGGCACCTATCACCATGCCGTGTACGCCCTCGGCGGGGGCACCCTGTTCGGTCTGCACACGCACACCACCGCGGGCCCCGACGACGCCTTCGACGAGCGGCGGGTGGGCCTCGATCACGTGGCCTTCGCCCTGTCTCGCGACGAATTGGATTCGTGGACAGCACGTCTCGACGAGCTCGGTATCCCCCACAGCGGAATCAAGCACGCGCACTACGGCTCCGGGATCTCTTTTCGCGACCCGGACAACATCGCGCTGGAGTTCTTCGCACCCCCAGCCTGAGCCGACCTCAGACCTCGGTGCCCGATTCCCGGTCGAGTACCCGGAACTCGGTATCCGCGTGGGCCATGTCGGCGAGTCGCCCGTAGTGGATTCCGGTGCCGGCGTCGGACAGGATCGCCTGATGGATCGGCACCGCGACCCGCGGCGCCATGGCACGCAGATAGTCCACCGACTCACTGAGTTTCATCCACGGCGCCGCCGACGGCAGACCGAGGACATCGATCGGCTCGAACGGGATGTAGAACGAGTCACCCGGATGCAGGAACCGGCCGGTCTGCCCGGCGGAGTCGAGGATGTAGGCGACGTTGTCGATCACCGGGATCTCCGGATGGATCACGGCGTGGCGACCGCCGGTGGCACGCGCGGTGACCGACCCGATCGTGATCGCCCGACCGGCGTGCGCCGCGGTCCACTCCCCCGCCACGTCGTCGGCGTTCAGCTGGGCGGCGGTCTGCGGGTCGGCGAAGCGCACGGCCTGCGGGTTGGCGGCAACCAGATCCGGTAGCCGCGCGACGTCACAGTGGTCGGGGTGCTGGTGGGTGACCAGGATGGCGTCGAGCCCGGTGATCCCGTCGAATCCGTGCGACAGGTTCCCGGGGTCGAACAGGATTCGGGCCCCGTCGATCTCGACCAGCACGCAGGAATGTCCGAAGTGGGTCAGTCGCATACTCCCACTCTGCCGCAGATGCTCCACACATGCGCAGGGGCTCCCCCAAGAACCCCGGTGCGTCTGCGCATGTGTGGAGGCTTTGGATCAGAGGACGGCGGTCTCAGGTCACTGCGGTCTCAGGTCACTGCGGTCTCAGGTGACCGCCGGGAACAGTCCCCACCCGAAACCGGCGTCGACGCCGCGGGCCACGCCGTACACGAGGAACAGGACCAGCACGCCGATCAGCACCCGCACTCCCCACCGCGGCATCCGACCTCCGGTGCCCGCCCGGCGCGGACCGCGTCCGGTGATCACGACCCACAGCGCGCCGACCACGACGAGCGCTGCAACGGCAAAGGTCAGCGGCCCGAACAGGTTGAACGAGAATGCGTGGCCGAGATCGCCGTGCGCGGTCATCACCCAGCTGCGGGTCAGTCCGCAGCCCGGGCACGGCAGACCGGTGAGCCGACGGAACACGCACAGTTCGGGACCGTGCTGGATGCCGATCGGATCGAGCAGCGCCGCCGCGGCCAGCCCGGCCGCACCGAGTCCGGCGACGAGCAGCGCACCAGAGCGACCCACGCCACCCATGCCTGAACCCGTCTCCGACGGTGGGCGCGGCGGGACGGGTGCGTGCTGCTCGTGCGGGATCTCGACAGTCATCGACGACCAGCCTAAACCGCCTCCGTCGACAATCGGGTCGGTCAGTGGGGTGACAAACTTCTTACCGCGAAGTAAGGTTGGTTCTTACCACCGAGTAAGTTCCCACTCGGCGCCCCAACCGCTGCGAGAAATGGTGACCATGTCTACTACCACCGACCCACGTGACACCTCCGCCGTCGGCAAGAACCCGCATCCGCGCAGCTTCATCGGCACCGCCATGCGTGTGCTGACCACCGTCACCGGGTCGGAGTTCGCCGAAAAGTACCAGATCCGGGAACCGATCAACCGCATCGCCTACCAGGCGACCAAGACCGGCTTCCAGACCCTGGGTGCGGCGAACCGGGCGTTCAAGAAGGTCCAGGGCGGGTCGGGCACCGCGACCCGGCTGACCACCGCCCCGAAGGACTACTTCAACCTCAACCCCGACGACGAGCAGCAGATGATCGCCGAGACCGTGAAGGACTTCGCCGTCGAGATCCTGCGCCCGGCCGCCTACGCCGCCGACACCGCCGCGTCCACCCCCGACGAGATCCGTGCACGCTCCGCCGAACTCGGCATCACGATGATCAACGTCCCCGAGGAGTTCGACGGTGCCGCCGCCGAGCGCGGAGTGGTGACCAACGCCCTCGTCGCCGAGGCGATGGCCTACGGCGACATGGGTCTGGCCCTGCCGCTGCTCGCACCGAGCGGTGTGGCCACCACGCTGACCAACTTCGGCAGCGAGGGACAGCAGAAGACCTTCCTGCCCGACTTCGCCGGCGAGAACGTACCGCAGTCGGCCGTCGTGATCGCCGAGCCGCGTCCACTGTTCGACGCGTTCTCGTTGCAGACCAAGGCGACTCGCGTTCCCAGCGGCTACCGCCTCAACGGTGTCAAGTCGTTCGTCCCGGCCGCGGGCAGCGCCGAACTGTTCCTGGTGGGTGCCCAACTCGACGGCCGTCCGGCACTGTTCATCGTCGAGTCCGACTCCAAGGGACTGATCGTCGAGGCCGACCCGGGTATGGGTGTGCGTGCCGCCGGCATGGGCCGTCTGCTGCTGCAGGACGTCGCCGTCCCGGCGTACGCGCTGCTCGGCGAGCAGGAGGGTGACGCCGCCTTCGCGGCCTATCGTGACGTGGTGCGCCTGTCGCGTCTGGGCTGGTCGGCATTGGCCGCCGGGACCGCCAAGGCCGTCCTCGACTACGTGATCCCGTACGTCAACGAGCGTGAGGCCTTCGGCGAGCCGATCTCCAACCGGCAGGCCGTCGCCTTCATGGTGGCCACCATCGCCACCGAGCTGGATTCGATCCGCCTGGTCACCCTGCGTGGTGCGGCCCGCGCCGAACAGGGCCTGTCGTTCGCCCGCGAGGCCGCCCTGGCCCGCAAGCTGACCATCGACAAGGGTCTGCAGATCGGCCTCGACGGCGTGCAACTGCTCGGCGGCCACGGTTTCACCAAGGAACATCCGGTGGAGCGTTGGTACCGCGATCTCCGCGGCGCGGGCATCGGCGAGGGCATCGTCGTCCTCTGACGACCGGAATCCCAAGGAGCGCAAGACATGAGCATCAATCTCGAACTGCCCAAGAAGCTGAACGTCACGATCGATCAGGCTCATCAGGCCGCGGCCGAGATCTTCCGGCCGATCTCGCGCAAATACGATCTGCGCGAACATGACTACCCGGTCGAGCTCGACACCCTGGCGAGCCTGTACGACGGCCTCGCCGAGACCGGCCAGGCCGGTGCCGGTGCCGACGGCGGACGCAGCCAGAAGCCGTCCAAGCCCACCCCCGAGGGCGCGGTGGTCAACGGCGGCAACATGCAGTCGGTCCTCAACGTGATGGAAACCTGTTGGGGTGACTGCGGTCTCATGCTGTCGATCCCCTATCAGGGACTCGGCAACGCAGCGATCGCCGCGGTGGCCACCGATGAACAGCTCGAGCGGTTCGGCAAGGTGTGGGCCGCGATGGCGATCACCGAACCGAGCTTCGGGTCGGACTCGGCGGCGGTCAGCACCACCGCCACGCTCGACGGCGACGAGTACGTGATCAACGGCGAGAAGATCTTCGTGACCGCCGGGTCGCGTGCCACCCACATCGTGGTGTGGGCTACGGTCGACAAGAGCCTGGGCCGGGCCGCGATCAAGTCGTTCGTCGTACCGCGCGAGCACCCGGGCGTGGAAGTCGTTCGGCTGGAACACAAGCTGGGCATCCGCGTCTCCGACACCACCGTCCTGCGTTTCGACAACTGCCGCATCCCCAGGGAGAACCTCCTGGGTTCGCCGGAGGTCGACACCAAGAAGGGCTTCGGCGGTGTCATGCAGACCTTCGACAACACCCGGCCGCTGGTTGCCGGCATGGCCGTCGGCGTGGCCCGTGCCGCACTCGAGGAACTGCGGCGGGTTCTCGACGAGGTCGGCATCGAGGTGGACTACGACCGCCCGGCCATCGACCAGCACGCCGCCGCAGCCGAATTCCTGCGCATGGAGTCCGATTTCGAGGCAGCATACCTGCTGTCGATGCGGGCGGCCTGGATGGCCGACAACAAGCAGCCCAACTCCACCGAGGCATCGATGTCGAAGGCGAAGGCCGGACGCACCGTCACCGACATCACCAACAAGGTGGTCGAGCTGCTCGGCACGCTCGGCTACTCCGAGCGCCTGCTGGTGGAGAAGTGGGCCCGCGATTCGAAGATCCTGGACATCTTCGAAGGCACCCAGCAGATCCAGCAGCTGATCATCGCGCGCCGCGTGCTGAACAAGAGCAGCGCCGAACTTCGGTGAGCTGAGCCGCAGCAACACCGACGAGGGGTCGGTGCCCGGGTGACGACGTCACCCGGGCCTTGCTGTCTCTGCACCCGCGCCGTCAGCCGCGGGAGCCCGGCCCGTCGGCACGATCACCGACAACGCTGGTCGACCGAGCACCGCCTCCGCCCCACATCGGCACGATCACCGACAACGCTGGTTGAGCAGGTCGACCGAGCGCAGCGAGGACGCCCGACCGTCGAAACCTCCGCCGCTTCCGCACTGAGACGACCACCCCGGACCGGGGTCACGTTCCGAGCCCGGCCTGCGGAGATTTCGACACGCCTCGTCGCTCCGCTCCTCATCGGCTCAATCACCGTCAATACGGTCACGTTCCGAGTGCGGCCTCCCTCCACATCGGCACAATCACCGTCAACGCGGTCACGTTCCGAGCGCGACCTCCCCTCCACATCGGCACAATCACCGACAACGCAGGTCGACCGAGCGCAGCGAGGACGCCCGACCGTCGAAACCTCCGCCGCTTCCGCACGAAGACGACCACCCCGGACCGGGGTCACGTTCCGAGCCCGGCCCGCGGAGATTTCGACACGCCTCGTCGCTCCGCTCCTCATCGGCTCAATCACCGACAATACGGTCACGTTCCGAGCGCGACCTCCCCTCCACATCGGCACAATCACCGACAACGCGGTCACGTTCCGAGTGCGGCCTCCCCTCCACATCGGCACAATCACCGTCAACGCGGTCACGTTCCGAGCGCGACCTCCCCTCCACATCGGCACAATCACCGACAACGCTGGTCGACCGAGCACCGCCTCCGCCCCACATCGGCACGATCACCGACAACGCTGGTTGAGCAGGTCGACCGAGCGCAGCGAGGACGCCCGACCGTCGAAACCTCCGCCGCTTCCGCACGAAGCCGACCACGACCGGGGTCACTCCGGCCCATCACCGTCGCCGACCTGCGTATCGGCGGGCACGAGCAGCAGTGGCACGCGACGCGCTCCGATCAGCCGGTGCGCAACCGACTGTCCGAGAACCGAGTCGAGGTAGCCCATCAGCCCGCTGCGGGGACTGCCGACCACCACCATCAGTGCGCCGTAACGATCGGCGACCAGCGTCAGCAGATACGCGGGTGAACCGTGGCCGCTGTGATAGGTCCACGACGCGGGCACGTCGTCGAGCAGGGCGCGGGCGGTGGCCGCTTCCGCGGTCACGTTCGCGCGGTACTGCTCGTCCCAGTCGGGGGAGTCAGGATCGATCGGTTCGTCGTCGAGGTCGACGATGTGGACGATGTGGATGTGCGCGTTCAGCGGGACGGCGAGCGCCACGGCGAACCGCGCAGCGGCCAGGCTGTCGGGATGGCGATCCCAGCCGACCACCAGACAACTCTGCGGGGTCACGCGTGGTCGGGGCCCCGGTCGCCGACGCCGCAGCGGTCCGTCGTCTCGCGTGTCACCGTCTCGCGTGTCACCGTCTCGCGTGTCACCGTCTCGCGTGCCACTTCCCCCGGAGTCGGAGGTGGGCCGACCGAATGTGTTGTCCATCGCCGACTCCTCAGATCGCCCACGCCAGGATCAGCCCCAGCGCGCACGCGCCCACCGAGCACACCAGTGAGCCGACCGCATTGAGCGCCGAGAGCACGGCCTGCCTGCCCTGAGCCAGGCGGACCGTCTCGAAACTCGCGGTGCTGAACGTGGTGTACCCACCACAGAATCCGGTACCGATGACGGCCTGGACCGACGACGGCATCCCGTGCGAGATGACCAGGCCCGCCAGGGTGCCGAGCAGCAGTGAGCCGCTCACGTTGATCACGAACGTCCCCCAGGGGAACGTCGACGCACGAAGCTGCTTCACCGCACCGTCGACGACGAAGCGACACACCGCGCCGAGGGCGCCCGCCAGGATCACGGCGGCGGCGATCACGAGACCTCCCCCTCCCACATGCGGTGTGCCTGCCCGGCCGCCACGATGCCCGCCCAGCCGCACACCAGCCCGGCGATCACGCTGACCAGCGCATAGGCCACTGCCGTTCCCATCGCCCCGTGGTGCCCGAGCTGGGCGGTCTCGAGAGCGAAGGTGCTGTAGGTGGTCAGCGATCCGCAGAATCCGGTGCCGAGGCACAACCGCAACCGGCGACGACGGCCCGCGTCGTCGCCGGAGAGCACCAGGATCTCCAGGAGCGCCCCGAGGACGAAGGCCCCGGCCAGATTGACGCCGAAGGTCGCCCAGGGCCAGGCCACGCCGTGGGCCGGGAACAGTTCTTCGACGAGGTACCGCAGCCCGGTTCCGACGATGCCACCGGCAAAAACCAGGGCGATCGCCGAGACCTGCAGGTGCACTGGGCGTGCGGGGGTGTCCGGGTCGATCGGCAGGGAGGCGCCGAGCTGATGCGGTGATGGGTCCGTGCCCACGCCAGAGCTCCTTCCGGTGATCGGAACAGGAACTATCAGCCGGTCCGGGTCACCCCGGTGGAGGCGGTTCGGGTCGGGGTCCCGTCCACGGGTCCGACCGCCGGCGAGATCCATCGCCGCGATCCATCGTAGCGTCCGGCGCCCCGGAACACGCCGGACGCCTGCGAGTCCGCCCCACGTCTCCCTACCCGAGCTGCTTCGCCAGCGCCGAGAGCACGTCGACGTCCTCGATCGTGGACGGCACGGTGTACTCCTCGTGGTCGACGATCTGCCGCATCGTCTTGCGCAGGATCTTGCCCGAGCGGGTCTTGGGCAGGGCCGGGACCACGGTGACGTCACGGAAGGTGGCGACGGCACCGATCTCGTTGCGCACCATCGCCACGAGCTCGTCACGCAGCGTGTCCGGCTCGATCTCCACCCCGGCCTTGAGGACCACGTAGCCGCTCGGCCGCTGCCCCTTCAGGTCGTCGTGGATGCCGATCACCGCGCACTCGGCGACGGCCGGGTGCGCGGCCACGACGGCCTCGATGCTGCCGGTGGACAGGCGGTGGCCGGCCACGTTGATCACGTCGTCGGAACGGCCGAGCACGAAGACGTAGCCGTCGGTGTCGATGTAGCCGGAATCGCCGGTCAGGTAGTTACCCGGGAACGCCTTGAGGTAGGAGCTGCGGTAGCGCTCTTCATCACGCCACAGTCCGGCGAGGGTGCCCGGCGGCAGCGGCAGGGTGATCACGATGTTGCCCTCCACCCCGGCGTCGACCGGCTTGCCGTCGGCGTCGACGATGCCCACCCGATAGCCGGGCACCGGCACCGTCGGGGAACCGGCCTTGATCGGCATCGGTTCCAGCCCACGCAGATTCGCCGCGATCGCCCAGCCGGTCTCGGTCTGCCACCAGTGGTCGACCACCGGGATGCCGAGCACCGACGACGCCCACTCGAAGGTGTCGGGGTCGAGCCGCTCCCCCGCCGCGAATAGGGTCTTGAGAGACGAGACATCGTATTCGGCAAGCAGTTTGGCGTCCGGGTCGGCCTTGCGGATGGCGCGGATCGCGGTGGGTGCGGTGAACAGTGCCTTGGCCCGGTGTTCGGAGATGACCCGCCAGAACGCGCCGGCGTCCGGGGTGCCCACGGGCTTGCCCTCGTACATGATGGTCGTCGCGCCGGCCAGCAGCGGACCGTAGACGATGTAGGAGTGCCCGACCACCCAGCCGACGTCGGAGGCGGTCCACCACACGTCACCGGGTGCGATGTCGTAGATGTTGGTCATCGACCAGGTCAGGGCGACCGCGTGACCGCCGTTGTCGCGCACCACGCCCTTGGGCTTCCCGGTGGTGCCGGACGTGTAGAGGATGTAGAGCGGGTCGGTGGCGGCGACGTCCACCGGCTCGACCGGTGCGGCCTCGGCGATCTCGGTGTCCCAGTCCAGCCAGCCGTCGTGGTCGGCCGACGTCCCGGTGATCTGCGGGCGGTCCTTGACGATCACCGTCGACGGCGTGGTCTCCGACAATTCGAGCGCGCGGGCCACCATCGGTAGGTATTCCACGGTGCGGCCGGGTTCGAGTCCACCCGACGCGGTGATGATCGCGACCGGTTCGGCGTCGTCGATGCGGGTGGCGAGTTCCGGGGCGGCGAACCCGCCGAACACCACCGAGTGCACCGCTCCGATCCGGGCACACGCGAGCATGGCGATCGCGGCCTCGGGGATCATCGGCATGTAGACGATCACGCGGTCACCGGCCGTGACCCCCCGACCGGCGAGCACCCCGGCGAACCGGGACACCTCGGCGAGCAGTTCGGCATAGGTGAAGCGGCGTACCTCACCGACCATCGCGGAGTCCCAGATCAGCGCCATACGATCACCGTGGCCGGCGGCCACATGCCGGTCGAGCGCGTTGTGGCAGGTGTTGAGCCGGCCGTCGGGGAACCAGCGGTAGATCGGGGCCTGCGAGTCGTCGAGCGCCACGGTCGGCGCCTTGTGCCACTCGATCTCCGCAGCGGCGGCGAGCCAGAACGATTCCCGATCGGAAACGCTGCGCTCGAATGCCTCGTTGTACGCACCCACGTCGGCTCCTCATCTCATCACTCATGGTCGCGCGGCGGTCACAGGCGCGACATTGCTCCACCGAGCGTAATCAGCGTCACAGCTCGACGCGAGAGGATCAGACGATGTTCGACGACCGGTCGGTTCCGTTCGGCGAACGGCACCCGACCCGACAGTGCGTGTACACCTCTGCCGGCCGGGTTCGGACCTGGCCGTCCGGTCAGTTGGCGGCGTCGTAGGCCTCGATGATCTCCACCGAGATCCGGCCCCGGTCACTGATCTCGTAGCCGTTGTCGCGGGCCCAGGTGCGCATCGCCTGGGTGTCACGGCCGGAGCGGCGGGCCCGGATCACCTTCTTCGTGGCCCTGGCGGAGCGCGGTACCACCGATCGCGAATCCGTCGACCGGGAGGCCACGATGTAGCGCTCGAGATCGCGATGAAACTGGGTGGCATTCGACGGCGAGGTGTCGAATTCGTACTGCTTTCCATCGACGGTGAAATTCACCGTGACGGCGTCCTTGAGCGCTTTCCCGTCGAGATCGTCGACAATGGTGACAACGGTGCGACGTGCCATGATGGCTCCCCCTCGTGCTGATGAACATTCTCCCCGCGCGAACAATAGCACCGGGTGCGGGACAGATCACACATGAGGGCTGGATTCAACTGTTGCATTTCCCGGACGACCGTCGACGCCCCGACCGCTCACCATGGGAACGCGTCATCGGGACGGCGAAATGCCGTGCCCGCCGGAGTGCGCATCGTGATCCTCGCGACCCACGGCGTCGGCACCGCACGCGGGGGCGTCGTCACCGCAGCAGTCGCACTCGTGCCGGTTGATCGTCCCGAGGGGGCCGATGACGAGGAGGCCGGTCGACGAGGGCGCCGATCCTTCGCCGCGGGGCGCCGATGGTGCACAGCAGGCGTCGTCAGGGGTGTGCGCCGTCGCCACGGTGACGTGATGGGTATCGCCTGTACCGACAGTCGCGGTGGTCAGGCCCGGAAGCGACACGGTCCTGGCGGCCCTGATCGCGTTGAGGATCACCAGGACCTCGGCGGCTTCGTGGATGAGGACCACGGTGGCGAGTCCGAGAACACCGGTGGCGGCCGGCCCGATGAGCACGCCGATGATGAGCATCGCGAGAATCAGGTTCTGCAGCATGATCTTTCGCGCACGGCGGGCATGGGCAAGGACCTGCGGAAGATGCCTGAGGTCTTCACCCATGAGCGCGACATCGGCGGCTTCGATCGCGACATCGGCACCCATCGCCCCCATCGCGATACCGACGTCGGCGGTCGCCAGAGCGGGTGCGTCGTTGACACCGTCGCCGACCATCGCGATGGGCCGGCCGGCAGCGAACTCCTCGACCAGCGCCGCCTTGTCCTCGGGCCGTAGGTCGGCATGGACGACGGCGATCCCGGCCTGTTCGGCGAGCGCGCGGGCGGTGCGCACGTTGTCGCCGGTCAGCATGGCGGTCTCGATACCGAGACCGGTGAGTCGTTCGACCGCCTCGGCCGCCTCGGGACGGAGCTCGTCACGAACGGCGACCGCACCGATCACGGTGCCGTCGACCTCGACGAGAACGACCGTGGCGCCCATACGTTGCAGGTCGGCGATCTCCTCGGCGAGTACTCCGGTGCCGATCCACCCCGGACGACCCAGTCGAACCCGACGGCCGTCGAGGACACCGACGATCCCGTGCCCGGGCAGTCCGGTGACGTCGTCGGCGACCCGCGGGTCGGGTGGTGCGGAACCGAGGATCGCTTGTGCCAGTGGATGTTCGCTACGGGCCTCCAGCGCCGCCGCAGTGGACAACACGTCGTCCTCGGTCCCGCGATCGGCCGCGAGGACGGCGATGACCTGGGGTGCGTTGCGGGTCAGCGTGCCCGTCTTGTCCAAGGCCACGACGCGGATCCGGCCGAGTTGTTCGAGCGCGGCGCCGCCCTTGACCAGTGCCCCCTGCCGGCCGGCGGCTCCGACGGCCGCGACCACCGTGAGTGGAACCGCGATGGCCAGGGCACAGGGTGAGGCGGCGACGAGCACCACCAACGCTCGTTCGACCCACACCATGGGGTCACCGACGAGTGCGCCGATCCCGGCCACCGCGCCCGCGAGCACCATCATGATCGGCACCAGGGGGCGGGCGAGGGTGTCGGCCAGTCGTTGCGCACGCCCCTTGCGCTCCTGGGCGTCTTCGACGATGTGCACGATCCGCGCGAGCGAACTGTCGGAGGCCGGCGCCGTGACGTCGACCTCGATGGCGCCGCCGCCGTTGATCGCCCCGGCATGGACCTCGTCACCGGGGGCTGCTTCGACCGGCACCGATTCGCCGGTGATCGCCGACAGGTCGAGGCTGGTGACACCGGCGCGGATCACCCCATCGGTGGCCGCGCGTTCACCGGGGCGCACGACCATCACGTCCCCGACCCGTAGCTCGTCTGGTGCCACCTGCATCTCGATGCCACCACGGAGCACCGACGCCGATGGCGGCACCAGTGCCAGCAGTGCACGAAGACCACGTCGGGTCTTGGTGACGGCGTGGTGCTCGAGCCCCTCGGCGATGGAGAACAGGACTCCCAGCATCGCCGCTTCGGCGAACTGCCCCAGGGCGATCGCACCGATTGCGGCGATCGTCATCAGCGTGCCCACCCCGATGTGCCGATGGCGTACCAGGGCCACCACCGCCGACGGTACGAAGGACAGACCCGCGATCACCGCTGCCGCGATCTCGAGACCCGCCGACACGCCCGCCACCTCAGCACGCCCGACGAGCAGACCTGCGGTCAGCAACACCGCGGCCACAGCCGCGTACTGCAGCTCTCGGACCTGCCAGAGTCGCTCGCCCCGACCGTCGTCGCCGAGATCACCCACTCCACGCTCGCCCGCGGCCCCTGGGCCACAACAGCTTTCGGACATCATCGACCTCCACTTCCGGTCGGCCGTCGGCGAGACGCCGGACCTCGCCCCGATCGTCGAGCACCCATCAGCAACACCCGTCGGTCGACGACGTGGGACAGCAGGCCGGGTCCACCGCCAGCACCAGACCCAGCAGGTCATCAAGGGCACGCGCGATGCGGGGATCGGCGAGCTCGTATCGGCTCCGCCGCCCTTCCGGCACGGCGATCACCAGCCCGCACCCGCGCAGGCAGGCGAGGTGATTCGACAGGATCTGTCGAGAGACGCCGATCGCATCGGCGAGTTCTGCCGGATATCCCGGCTGGTCGCGTAGCGACAGCAAGACCTTTGTCCGCGTCGAGTCCGACAGCGCGTGACCGAACCTGGTCAGGGCATCCAGGCCGAGGGCGGTATCCACCTCCGGATAGTACATCGCTTTCTGTACAGAAGACCGTTCGATGCCGATTGGTCCTCGAGAGGACCCTCCGGAGCCGGCGCGACACCGACGTGAGAATCCCACCCGCACATGGACACCGGTCATCGAGGGGCAGCGGCCGGAAACGGGCAGGCACAATGCAGCAGGCCCGGTTCTCGTGGTGAGAACCGGGCCTGCGCGTCGTAGCGGGGACAGGATTTGAACCTGCGACCTCTGGGTTATGAGCCCAGCGAGCTACCGAGCTGCTCCACCCCGCGTTGGTGAATAGAACGTTACACGCCCGGTGCACACTCTCCAAAACGGCTGGTGAAGCCCATGAATCAGCAGCACGGACCCCTGGCGTCACCAGATTTACATATGTAAACTCTTTACATGCGTAAACCAGAATCGGCCTCGAGGAGACGAAGATCACGAGATCTCCTCGTCGGCGCGGTCGGTGAACTCCTCGATGCGCACGAACCCGACCAGATCACGATCACCGACGTCGTCAACCACGCATCCGTCACACGTCCGACGTTCTACGCGGTCTTTCCCGACCTGCCCTCGGCGTTCGCCGAGGCCGCCCTCACCCGGATGGCCGACGCTTTCGCGGGCGAAGCCGCCGTCGACGTCCCCGATGCCCGGCGCCCCGACGTGATGCTCGGCGCCATCACGCGAATCCTGACGCGCCTGGCGGCCGACGCCGGTTTCTACACCCGTGTGGTGAACGGTCACGGCGCCCACATCGTGCAGGCACAGGCCATCGCCTTCCTCGCCGACGAGCTGCTCACCAACACCCCTGTCTCTCAGGCACTCCGAACCGGACCACTGCCCGCCGAGACGTCGGCGACGGCAATCGCCGCCGGGGTGATCTGGACCGGCCTGCGGTGGCTCACCGCGAACCCGCGAGAGCCGGTCGGCGCCATGGCCGTCGAACTCCGCGACCTGGTCCTGCGGTCCGTGATCGGCGGACTCGGCTCGCCCGCAACCCAGCCGACCCGCGACAACGCCGAAGCCCCGGAGATCCCAGAAATCCCGGAAGTCCCGGACATCCCCGAAACCGCAGAGAGCGAAGGACTCACATGATCAAGGTCGACCAACCACTCCGCAGGCAACGTCTCGCCGCCCGCGACGCCCTCCGCAACGCCGGGACCCTCGCCTTCAAGCCGGTCTCGTCCGCCCAGTGGACCGACGTGTCGGTGTCGCGACGGGGGGCGATCCGCGTGCGGATCCAGCACGACGACATCGCCGGTGTCACACCGGAGATGATCCGGTGGTGGTTCGAGAACCTGGCCGGCACCACCACCTGGAACGGCGTCGACGTCACCGGCCCCGAGGTCTTGCACTACCACCTGTGGCATCACCGTGACCACATCCGGATCACACCGCTCACCGACGCCCCGGACGGAACACCCAACGCCGGGTTCCGAGTGGGCGCACTGTCCCGGATCGACGAGCAGTTCAACGACTATCGCGATCGCATCCACCAGGTGATGCGTACCACCCGGCTGGATTCCACCGAGTTCACCTTCGACATCCTCGGTCCCGCACGTATCCCCGCCGGACGCATCATCCATCGATACGCACCGGTGGACGGTGGAGTGAGCTTCTATGCCGAGACGGTCATCGACGTCCGGGTGCCGATCCTGGGACCGGTGCTGAACTGGCTGGTACGGCCGTTCCTGTTCTCACGCGCGACCGCCGATCACTGGATCCGCCACAACATCGAGGAGACCGGGCGCACGGCGGACATCCTGCCCGCGATCCATGCGGCCGCGCACGCACCCGCCCGAGCGTGATCCCGCTCGCGGCCTGTGATCCCAGACACGATGCCCTGCAACGGTTCTGGAGAAGGCAAGAAACCCGCCCGGTTTCCCGGGCGGGTTTCTTCGTTGGTAGCGGGGACAGGATTTGAACCTGCGACCTCTGGGTTATGAGCCCAGCGAGCTACCGAGCTGCTCCACCCCGCGTTGGTGAACACAACGTTACAGGGTCGTTGTCCGCCAATGCAAATCGCCCTCGGGAGAGTGCGTGATCAGCGAAAACACCTGTGGCCGTGAACACATCCAACATCGGCGGGATCAGTTCCCACCGAGCGATTCGTACTGCTGAACCGCCTTGTTGAGCTCGTCGAGTGCCTGACCGTAGCCGGTGAAGTCACCCTTGGTCTGTGCCGCCTTGAGCTTGTCGAGGGCGTCGCCGATGGCCTTCACCGCGGCGTCGCGCTGCGGGTTGGTGCCCGACGGCTGGGTCGGCGTCGTGGGCGTCGTCGGCTGCTCGACCTGACCGTCACTGCCGTCGGACTCGTCGTTCTGGCCGATCGGGATCTGCGCGGCACTGCTCGGGTTGATCCCCACCTGCGCGAGCGCCTCGGCTGTCGTCGGCGCGTAACCGACCCGCCCCTCGTACCGGGTGATCACACGGAACAGACGCGGATATGTGGCCTCGACGCCCTTCGCCTGCGCATACATCGGGACGACGTAGAGCACACCGTTGTCGCCCACCGGAAGCGTCAGCAGGTTGCCGAAGGTCACCGTCGCGGTGTTCTCCAGACTCTTGCGACTCTCGGCGACGCGCGAGTCGGTCTGCATCGGGTTGAACGCCTGTTTCGGACCCTCACGCTGGGTGTTGGGCGGTAGTTCCTGCACCGTGATCTGACCGTAGGTGGACGGATCGCTCGACACCGTCACATAGGCCGCGAGGATCGGTCGGTTCAGTCGGGTCAGCACCGAGGTCAACTGGAACGAGGCCTGCCCGTCCTTGGGGCTGCCGGCCACGAAGTAGTACGGCGGCTGGTCGAGATTGCGTGCCGTGGCGTCGTCGGAGGTCGGATCCGAGGGCACCGACCAGAAGTCGTTGGCCTGGAAGAAGGTCTCCGGCGAGCTGACATGGTAGCGGCTGAGCAGAGTCCGCTGGATCTTGAACAGATCCTCCGGGTACCGCAGGTGCTCCACGAGGGACTTGTTGGCGTCGAGCTCCGAGCGCGGCTTCACCGACCCGGGGAACACCTTCATCCAGGTGCTGAGCACCGGGTCGGTCTTGTCGAACTGGTACAGGGTGACCTCACCACTGTAGGCATCGACGGTGGCCTTCACCGAGTTGCGGACATAGGCCACGTCGCGGTTGACCTGCACGCGCCCCGTCTCACCCTGGTTGGTGTTCTGCGCGTCGTTGGTCGCATCCTGCAGCGACGTCTTCTGCGCGTACGGGTAGGTGTCGAGGGTGGTGTAGCCGTCGACGATCCACTTGATCGACCCGTCGGCCAGCACGGCCGGATAGGTCTTGGTGTCGACGGTCAGCCACGGCGCGACCTGCTTGACCCGGTCCCGCGGGTCACGGTTGTAGAGGATGCGCGAGTTCGAGTTGATCTCGCTCGACAGCAAGAAGTTCCGCTCGGTGTACTTCACCGCATAGAGCATCCGGGTGGCCCAGTTGCCCAGCGAGACACCGGACGATCCCTCGTAGGTGTACTTGGAGTCGGCGGTGTCGTACTCGCGCGCCGCGCCACCGTCGGAGCCGACGATCGCATAGTCGGGGTTGATCTTGGCGATCAGCTCACCGAAGTACACGCGCGGCTGTGTGACCTTGATCGGCGCGTTCTTGAGGTACTCCTCGGTTCGGTAGTTGCTCAGGTCGCTGACGTAGAACAGCGGCTGGCCACCACCCTCGAAGTTCTCGTTGTCGGCAGACGCCGCCTGCGCGACCGTGTTGGCCGGCGAGGCGACGAACCCGTTGCCGTGGGTGTACACGAGGTGCTTGTTGAGCCAGTTCTGCTGGTTCTCGCGGTAGCCGCGCGGATCGAGTTCGCGCAGCGCGACCACGAAGTCACGCAGTTGCCCGTCGATGTCGTAGCGGTCGACGGCGAGCTGCTGCGGGAAGCCGTAGAAGTTCTGCCGCTGCTGGATCTGGGTGAACGCCGGCGAGACGATGTTCGGGTCCAGCACACGGATGTTCGACAGGGTCGCGGTGTCGGCGTTGACCGTCGCCTGGTTGACCGGGTCGCCGGTCCAGTTGCTCTGCGTGGTGACGTGATCGGATCCGATCCCGTACGCCTGCCGCGTCGCATCGATGTTGCGCTGGATGTACTCCGCTTCCTTCTGCGCCGCATTCGGCTTGACCGAGAACTGCTCCATCGTCAACGGCCAGCCGACGCCCATCAACAGCGCCGAGAACAGCATCAGCACGGTGGCGATGGCCGGGATGCGCAGATCCTTGAGCACGATGCCGGCGAAGAACGCGAGCGCACAGATGATCGCGATCGCCATCAGGATCAGCTTGGACGGCAGGACGGCGTTGATATCGGTGTAGCTGGCGCCGTTGAAGATCTCGGCCTTGCGGTCACTCGACAGCAGCGCGTACCGGTCGAACCAGTACGACACCGCCTTGAGCAGCAGGAACGTCCCGGCGAGAATGGCGAGCTGGATGCGGGCGGCATTGGTCAGCGAACCGTTGCCGCCCCCGAGGCGCAGGCCACCGAACAGGTAGTGCGTGATCAGGTTCGCGATGAACGCGATCACGACGACGACGAACAGGAAGTTGAGGACGAACCGGATGAACGGCAGCTCGAACGCGTAGAAGCTGATGTCCATACCGAACTGCGGATCGGTCACCCCGAAGCTGGTGGAGTGCAGGAAGGTCTGCACCGTGACCCAGGAACCCTGGGCGACCAGCCCGGCGAGCAGGCCGATCAGCAGCGGCGGCACGATGCCGAACCAGCGCACGCGCCCCATGATCGACGCCCGGTACCGGGCCAGGGGATCGTTGGGTCCCGTCGTCGGCACGAACACCGGACGGGACCGGTATGCCAGCGCGATGGCACCGAAGATGATGAGCCCGACGATCAGCGCGGTGATCAGGAACAACAGCACCCGAGTCCACACAATCGTGGAGTAGACGTTGGAGTACCCCAGATCGGAGAACCACAGCCAGTCCGTGGCGATCCCGACGAAACGCGGGCCGACCAACAGAATGACCAGCAACGCCACCCCGATACCGATGGCGATCTTGCTCTTGCGCGACAGTGTCGGCAATCCTGCCGGCCCGCGTACGCCCACCTGACCCACTCTCCAAAATGCTCAATCCGGACATCATCCGGTGCGCCCGTCACTCACCGATGCGAGTTTGGCACCACTGTACTGGGCGCCACAGTCACCTCGGGGACCTCACCGGACACGGCTGTGTGCTGCGTCTCATCGGACAACGCGACCGGGTGCGTCCCGGTTCCCTCATCCCGCCCCGAGGTCCGGCCCGGATGGTCCGGCCGCAGGTGGTCGACCCCGGCCGGCAGGGCATCATGAGAGGTGATGAGCGATCTCACCGCCCCCAGGAGCCCCTTCTCCCCCGACGACCTCGGCCGTGCGCTGGCCGACGCCCTGCGCTTCGTCTCGTCCACCGACGGCATCCCGAGCGCCGACGCCGGCCGCGCACCACAGGTGTTCGCACTGGTCCCGACCGCGCTGCTGGCGCAGCTGCAGCCCGATCTGGTCTCCGCCGACGACGATTCCGCGCTCAGCCCGATCGCCGAGGAACCGCTGCCGGCGACCGCGGTCGCCGAGCCGCATGCGGTGCTCGAGGAGTTCCTCGCGACGGCGTCGTGGCCCGACGCCGTGGCCGGGGCGGCCGTCGTCGTCGACATCCTGATGCTGCCGCCGGACGCGCGGCCCGACCTGCCCACCGCCGACGGCTCGTCGCCGATCGCCCTGCGGTCGGCTGCCACCACCCATCCCGACAGCCGGCCGGCCCGGCTCGCGGTGGGCGCGCTGCGTCACGGCCGCAGCCTGGCGTTGGTCGAGCTGTGGTCGGACGAGGGCATCCCCGAACGGCGCACCCATCCCGATCTGGCCCGCGACCTGCAGGACGCACTGGCCGCCTCACTCGACGGATGACGTGACCCGGGACCGGTGCCCGGGATTCACATGTCGGCAGGACGGGACATCAGCCGTACCGGACGTCAGCAGTGCGGCGCGTCCCTGCCCGCACCGATCGCGTCGAGCGCCTCGACCGCCGACTGCAGTGAGGTCACCTTGACCAGCTGGAGTCCGTCCGGGGCATCCGATTCCGCTTCGGCGCAGTTGTCCGCGGGCACCAGGAACACCGTGGCCCCGTTGTCGCGGGCGGCCCGGGTCTTGTGGGTGACGCCGCCGATCGGCCCCACCTCACCGGTGTCGCTGATGGTGCCGGTGCCGGCGATGAACTTGCCGCGGGTGAGCGAGCCGGTGCTGAGCTGATCGACCACCGACAGCGAGAGCATGAGTCCCGCCGACGGTCCGCCGATGTCCCCGACGTGGTAGTCGATCTGCACATTCGGGTCGGCACTGCGCACCTCCGGGGTGACCCCGAGGTAGGCGACGTCGGTGGTACCCGGTCGCTTACCGGTGGTGACGGTGACCGTCTGCGGGGTTCCGTCGCGGACGATCGCGATCGGGATCTGCTCGCCGGGGTGCAGGTCGGCGATCGTCGAGCGCACCTCCTCGGCCGTGGACACCGCCTTGCCGTCGACCGACACGATCACGTCCCCGGTCTCGAGCACCGTGCCCGCCGGACCACTCGGTTCGACGTAGGCCGCGACCAGCGCAGTCGGCCGCTGCAGAAAGCGCAACGCGGCCGCGGTGGCGGTGCTCTCCGAGTTGCTCATCTGATCGAGGTTCTGCTGCCGGGTCTGCTCGGTGGTCTGTCCCGGCGGGTACACCGTCTCGCGGGGCTGCACGGAGTAGGTCCCCGACATCCACATCCCGATCGCCTGGAACAGCGACAGTCCGTCGGTCACGCCGACGGTGGTGAGGTTGAGGTGACCATCGGCCTTGTCGACCTGGGTACCGCGGATCTCGACGACCGGGACCTCGCGGCCGTTGTCGTCGATCGTGCCCAGGGTGTTGACCGTCGGCCCGGGGCCGAGCGCCACGAACGGCACCTGCACGCGGGTGCCGGCGACGACGAGCACCAGCAGGATCAGGACGGTCACCGCGACGGTGACGATGCGGCGGGAGGACGGCGCCTTCATTCCGACCACCCTAACGGTCCGGTGGACCTGCGCGCCCTACGCTCAAGGCGAAATCCGGGAGCCACTGGGTTGCGCGTCCGGACGGTACCGTGGAGACATGAGTGATTTGCCCTTCGGATTCTCCTCTTCGTCCGGCGACGATGACGGCAAGGACAAGAACGCCGGCGGAAGCGGAGACGGCGGCGGCGCGCAGAACCCGTTCGGCTTCGGCGGCGCCGGTTTCGACCCGTCGGCCGGACTCGATCCGTCGGCGCTGGGTCAGATGTTCAGCCAGCTCGGGCAGATGTTCAGCGGCATGGGCACCTCGATGAGCGGGTCCGGCACGGCCGGGCCGGTGAACTACCAGCTCGCCGCGAATCTGGCCCGACAGCAGATCGGCGACTTCACGCCGGTCCTCGAGAAGGAGAACAAGGCCGTCGCCGACGCGGTACGCCTGGCCGACGTCTGGCTCGACGATGTGACCACCTTCCCCGGCGGGGTCAGCAAGGCCGTCGCGTGGACGCCGGTGCAGTGGCTCGACGAGACGCTGCCCACCTGGAAGGGCCTGTGCAACCCGGTGGCCACCCAGCTGGCCGGCACATGGCAGCAGAATCTGCCTGCCGAGGCCGCGCAGTTCGCCGGACCGATGATGGGCATGCTCACCCAGATGAGCGGGATGGCCTTCGGCACCCAGCTCGGTCAGGGGCTCGGCCAACTCGCCAAGGAGGTGCTCACCTCCACCGACATCGGGTTGCCGCTGGCCCCCGAGGGCGTGGCGGTGCTGCTGCCGGAGGCGATCGCCACCTTCGCCGACGGCCTCGGTCTGCCCGCGCAGGAGATCATCGTCTTCCTCGCCGCCCGCGAGGCCGCGCACGTGCGGCTGTTCACACACGTGCCGTGGCTGCGGCAGCGGCTGTTGTCGACGGTCGAGGAATACGCCCGCGGGATCAGCATCGACTTCTCGGGTATCACCGACATGACCGCGAACATCGATCCCACCGAACTGTTCTCCAACCCGGCCAAGCTGGAGGAGCTGATCAGTTCGTCGGCAACTTTCGAACCCACCACCACCCCGGAGCAGAAGGCCGCACTCGGCCGCCTCGAGACACTGCTCGCATTGATCGAGGGTTGGGTGGAAAACGTTGTGACCCAGGCACTCTCGGATCGAATCCCGAGCACGTCGGCGCTCGTGGAGACCATGCGCCGACGCCGCGCGTCGGGCGGCCCGGCCGAGCAGACCTTTGCCACCCTCGTCGGACTCGAGCTGCGCCCGCGCAAGTCACGGGAGGCCGCGGCGCTGTGGCGCTCACTGTTCGAGGCCACCGACGCCGCCACCCGCGACAAGGTCTGGGAGCACCCCGATCTGCTGCCCGACGCCGACGACCTCGACAACCCGGCCCGCTTCGTCGAACGCTTCATCGGCGGCGACTCCGAGATCGACTCGGCCATCGCCGAATTGGAGAAGTCGCTCGCTGCCGAAGCCGACAAGGGCACCACACCGCAGGATTCTGCGCCGGAGGCTTCTGCCCCCGACGGGCCGATCGGGAAGTCCGACGATTCCGACGACACGCCGGGCGATTCCGACCGCTGACCCCTCGGCTTGTGGATAACCACCACGGCGGCCTCACTCCGGCCGTCGGGGTGGCACAGTGGCCCTCATGGATCCGGGGACACCACAGCATCCGGGGACACCACAGCCCGGAACCCCGTCCGGGAGCCGCCTGCCGGTGATCGCCGACGGCGTACCGATCCTGGTGCGCCCGGACAACCGGGTCCACATCGGCAGCGATCCGCACACCGGGCTGGTGCTCGAACTGCCCGCGTCGGCGTCGGGCCCCAAGGTCGCGGCGCTACTCGGATCGCTGCGTGAACCACGCACGCGCACCGAGGTTTTCGCCGAACTCGTCGACGCAGGGCTGACTCGCGCCGAACTCGATGCGATCCTCGCCCAACTGCTCACGGCCGGGAAGGCATCGTGGTCGACGTTCACCCGGCCCCCGACCGACCGGCTGCGCATCCGGGTGCACGGCTCCGGGCCGCTCACCCGGCTGCTCACCACCACACTGTCCGACGCCGGGTTCGTGGTGGCGCACACGGTCCGCCGCCCCTCCCGCCGTGATGCGTCGGCCCCACGAACCAATCTCGTGGTCCTCACCGACCACCTCGCACACGAGTCGTGGCTCCTCGAACGGCTGATGGCCGACCGTGTCCCGCATCTGCCGGTCCGGCTGCGCGACGGGGTGGGTCTGCTCGGGCCGCTGGTGCTTCCCGGACTGTCGAGCTGTCTGGCGTGCGCCGATCGACACCGCACCGACCGCGATCCCGAGTGGCCGGTGCTGCGTGGCCAGTTGACCGGTGTCACCGGCCATGGCGGTGACCCGATCACCCGGATGACCGCGGCCCTCGCACACGATCAGATCGACCGGCTCGCAAGCGCCCTGGCCGTCGGCTCCCCGGACCCCCCGTATCTGCTCGGTCGCGTGATCGAGGTGCACGGCGCCCCACCCCGCCTGTCGAGCACCATCTGGCCGCGGCATCCACTGTGTCCGTTTGCCTGTGCGACCGCGTCGACGTCGCACACACCTGCGGCTCCGGTCGCGGACGGTCATCTATCCTGATGAGGGGAAAGGACATCATGACCGACATCACGCGGGGGCAAGGTCGCCGAAACGCCAAGCTCGTCTCGCTGCCGATCGGCATGGCCGGACGTGCGGCCGCCGGGCTCGGGAAGCGAATGGTCGGGAAGGACAAGGACGAGATCAACCAGGAGCTCCTGGAGAAGTCCGCCGACCAACTGTTCGCCGTCCTCGGCGAGCTCAAGGGCGGCGCCATGAAGGTCGGCCAGGCCATGTCGATCATGGAGGCGGCGATCCCCGACGAGTTCGGCGAACCGTTCCGTGAGGCCCTCACCAAACTGCAGGCCGAGGCACCGCCGCTGTCGGCGCCCAAGGTGCACAAGGTGCTCGACCAGCAACTCGGCACCAAGTGGCGGCAGCGATTCCGGGATTTCTCCGACGAGCCGGCCGCTGCGGCGAGCATCGGGCAGGTACACAAGGCGGTGTGGTCCGACGGCCGCGAGGTGGCGGTCAAGATCCAGTACCCGGGCGCCGACCATGCACTCAAGGCCGACCTCAAGACCTTGTCGCGGATGTCGGGGCTGATCCAGAAACTCTCCCCCGGCACCGACGTGAAGTCCATGATGGACGAGCTGATCGACCGTACCGAGGCCGAGCTCGACTACCTCGGCGAGGCCGACAATCAGCGGGCCTTCGCCAAGGCCTTCGACGGTGACCCCGATTTCGTCATCCCCAAGGTGGTCGCCAGTTCCCCCAAGGTGATCGTCTCCGAATGGCTCACCGGCACCCCGCTGTCGAGGATCATCACCGGTGGCGACAAGCCCACCCGCGACCGTGCCGCGGCCCTCATGTCGACCTTCGAGGTCAGCTCACCGTTCCGCGTGGGCCTGCTGCACGGAGATCCGCATCCGGGCAACTTCTTCATCGCCGACGACGGCCGCTTCGGTGTCCTCGACTTCGGGGCGGTGGGCCACTACCCCAACGGATTGCCGCCCGAGACCGGCCCGATCCTGCGGCTCGCACGCGACAAGGAGTACGACGAACTCAAGGCGCACATGGTGGATGCGGGGTTCATCCTGCGCACCCAGGTCGACAAGGTGTCGGCGACCGACATCGAGGCCTACCTCAAGGCCTACGTCGACCCGCTGTACGCCGAGTCGTTCCACTTCACCCGCAAGTGGTTGCAGCGTGCGGCGGGCAAGGCCACCGATGTGCGGGGCGACGTGTACAAGACCTCACGCCATCTGAACGTGCCGAAGCAGTACGTGATGGTGTTCCGGGTGCTCGCCGGGTGCGTCGGCATCGCCGCACAGCTCGACGCCGAGGCACCCTACCGCGGGATCATGGAGGAGTGGGTGCCCGGCCTGGCATGACCGGACGCGTCTGCAGCGCGCCCCGACACCGACAACCCAAGCGACACCGACACGCAGGACGACACCGGCCGTCCCCGAGCGAACTCGGGGACGGCCGGTGTCGTCGTCATGCTGCGGCGTGCTTCCGCGGACGGCCACGGGGCCGCTTGCGGGCGATCACCGCACCGTGGTCGAGGATCTCGCCGCCCCAGACACCCCACGGCTCGGCGCGATCGAGTGCGGCCTGCAGACACTGTGCCTTGAGCGGGCAGTCGCCACAGAATGCCTTGGCCCGCTCGAGGTCACGCGGATCCTCGGCGAACCACAGGTCGGCGTCACCCACCTGGCAAGGCAGATCGGTCGATCGGGACACCGAAAGCGGTGTAGCAACAGAATATTCGTTTGCAGAGCACTCGTGGGCACGGGTACGGCCGACCGACGCCACGCGGTCGGCCACGGTACTCGGTTCGAGAACGCAGTCGGTTGTCATTACCTCTCCACCTCTGTCGGATTCATCGGGTTGATGGCACCCGAGCCGTTTGTGGTGGAGTCCTGTCCCAGGACATCGACGAGATGTCGGGGAGGTCAAACCAGAAAGGCCACGGGTTCGCGGTTGCGATTGCCCCGTGGCCGGAAATCTGACGCGGTCAGCGTCTGGATCTGCGGTGTGTCACAGGGAATCGCGGGATAGCTCGTGCCGGCGCGGGCGACGCGGCGGCGTTCGCGGGTTCGGACAGCGCGATCGCTGCCGATGCCGGGTGTGCGGCATCGGCGCGATGCTCGCCGAGCGACAGGCACTCGTCGACACGCCAGGAGCGGTCGCGAGCGATGGTGCCCACCAGGCTGCCGCCGGCGGCATTGCTGCCGACGACATTGCGCTTGTCACCGAAAACGATTGTGTTCACTGCTTCCACTCCTTTCCGATCTCGTCTGCTTCTCATCCGCGGGGGGCCGTGTGGCACACGTCCACCCAACCCCGTGGTCGACTGTGCGTCCCAGACTAAGCCCGCCCGCACAATCGGCACAACCTATTTTTGACCTGCGTTTTTCACGATGGAGATGACCTCGTCGCCGTACTCCTCGAGCTTGGCCGCACCGATTCCCGGGATCGCGACGAGCCCGCGGGCATCGGTGGGTCCCTGCTCGGCGATGGCGAGCAGGGTCTTGTCGGAGAACACGACGAACGCCGGAACACCCTTGCTCTGCGACCGTTCGCGCCGCCAGTCCTTGAGCGCGACCAGCAGATCCTCGTCCAGATCCGACGGGCAGCTGTCGCATCGGCCGAGGAGGGTGGCGGTGGTCCCCGACAGTCGTGATCTGCACACCCGACAGGTGGGACCGCGTGTGGGTTTGCGTTCGGAGCTGCTGCGCGCCGCCGGTGCGGGTTCGGGGGCCAGCCCCGACAGGAATCGTGAGCGGCGTCGGGCCCGACCGCCCTCGTTGCGGGCGGTCGCCCAGGAGATCTGCAGGTGGACGCGGGCGCGGGTGATACCGACGTAGAACAGTCGGCGTTCCTCCTCGACCTGTTCCGGCGATCCCTTGATGGCCTGGGAGATCGGCAGCGAGCCCTCGGTCAGCCCCACCAGGAACACCGCATCCCACTCCAGGCCCTTCGCCGCGTGCAGCGACGAGAGGGTGACCCCCTGCACGGTGGGCGGGTGCCGGGCCTCCGACCGCACCTGCAACTCCCGAACCAGTTGCGCGAGAGTCAGTTCCGGGTTCTCCGCAACCATGTCGTCGGTCAGTTCGACCAATGCCTGCAGCGACTGCCACCGCGCGCGGGCCTGTGCACCCGACGGTTCCTCCTCGGTGAGACCGAGTTCGACGAGGACGGCGTGCACCGCCGTCTGCACCTCGACGCCGTCCCGCAGCCCGCGCTCGGCGACCTGGGCGAGCTGACGCATCGCCTGGCGCACCTCGGTACGGGTGAAGAACGCCTCGCCGCCACGCACCTGATACGGGACACCGGCCTCGGTGAGCGCCTGCTCGTGGTTCTCCGACTGCGCGTTGACGCGGTACAGGATCGCGATCTCCGACGGTTCCACACCGCTGTTGATCAGCCGCTTGATCTGGCCGGCCACCAGCCGGGCCTCCATCGGCTCGTCGTCGTACTCCTCGAAGGTCGGTTCGGGGCCGTCGGGACGCTGCCCGATCAGTTCGAGTCGTGTGCCCGCGATCCGTCCGCGTGCCGCGCCGATCGCCCGGTTGGCCAGACTCACCACCTGCGGCGTGGACCGGTAGTCGCGCACCAGGCGGACCATCGTCGCCTCGGGGAACCGCCGCGGGAAGTCCAGCAGGTGGTCGGCCCTGGCACCGGTGAAGGTGTAGATGGTCTGGTTGGCATCGCCGACGACGGTCAGATCGTCACGCTGGCCGAGCCAAGCGTTGAGCAGCCCCTGCTGCACCGGGGTGACGTCCTGGTACTCGTCCACCACGAAGCACCGGTACTGGGCGCGGAACTCTTCTGCCACACCGGGATCCACATCGATCATCTGCGTCATGTAGATCAGCAGGTCGTCGAAGTCCAACAGCCGGTCACCCTCCGGTGAGACCTTGCCGTCCTCGTAGGCGGCATAGACCTTGGCGATCTGTTCCGGCGCCGACGGCGTCTCGCGCATCAGTCGGGTGGCCGCGGCCACATACCCCTCCGGGCCGATCACCGACGCCTTGGCCCATTCGATCTCCGACAGCAGATCGCGCACGGTGTCGGTGGAGGTGCTCAGACCGGCGCGCCGGGCGGCGCGGGCCATCAGTGGGAACTTGTTGTCGAGCAGCTCCCAGCTGCTGTTGCCGAACACCCGTGGCCAGAAGTAGCGCAGCTGCCGCAGCGAGGCGGCGTGGAAGGTCTGCGCCGACACCGACGGACCGGCCGCGCCGATACCGAGCGACCGCAGCCGGGTACGCATCTCCCCTGCCGCGCGGGCGGTGAAGGTCACCGCGAGCACCTGGCCCGGGTTGACCTGTCCGGTGTCGATCAGGTGCGCGATGCGGCGGGTGATGGTTCGGGTCTTGCCGGTTCCGGCACCCGCGAGCACGCACACCGGCCCGCGTGGGGCGAGAACCGCCTCGCGCTGTTCGGGGTCGAGTCCGTCGAGGATGCCGTCGGCCGCTGGTCGGGATCGGGTGGGGTTCGGGCGTTCGGACACGCAGTCCACTATGTCAGCCGGTCCCGACAGGACACCGGGGTGGCCTGCCGGGCATCAGTGGGCTGTGGACAGAGATCACACGCCGAGCTTCGCCTTCACCTCGGCGATCGACGGGTTGGTCGCGGTGGTGCCGTCCGCATACTGCACGGTGGGGACGACGTGGTTGCCGCCGTTGACGCTGCCGACGAACTCGGCGGCCTCCGGGTGCGCCTCGATGTCGATCTCGGTCCACTCGATCCCGGCACTGCGCAGGCCGGTCTTGAGACGGGCGCAGTACCCGCACCAGCTGGTGGTGTACATGGTCAACAGGTCGGGGGCGTTCTCACTCATGCGACCCATAACACCACTCGGCGCCGTGGTGTTCCGACGGCAGGGGTGTTCCGACGGAAGGGGTGTGCCGACGGCAGGCGCCGGGGTGGCGGGCGCGGTCGTCAGCCGTTGGCCCATGCGGTGATCAGCGACCGCGCGATCGAGATCGATCCCGGCAACAGCAGCCGCGGCCCCGCCCCGCTCGGTACGTCGCCGCTCGTCACGTCGCCGCGCACCCATTCGTCGCCGCCTGCCAGGGCCTCGCGCACCTCGTCGCGATGGAACCACAGCGCGTCGCCGATCTCGCCGTCGAGGAACTGCAACGGCTCGTCGGGGTCGGCGAGGGCGGCGAAGCCGAGCATCAGCGAGCGGGGGAACGGCCACGGCTGGCTGCCGAGGTAGCGGGGCTCACGCACGGTGATGCCCACCTCCTCGTGCACCTCGCGGATCACACACTGCTCCAACGACTCCCCGGGTTCGACGAAGCCCGCGAGGGTGGAGTACCACCGCTCGGGCCAGGTGGCCTGACGGCCCAGCAGAATCCGGTCACCGCCGTCGTGCACGACGGTGATGATCGCCGGGTCGGTGCGCGGGAACTCGTCACGCCCGGTGTCGAGGTGGCGCCGCACCCAACCGCCACGCGCCGGGCGGGTGGGACCGCCGTCGACCGGCGAGAAGCGGGAAGTGGCGTGCCAGTTGAGGATTCCGAGTGCAGTGGCCAGCAGGCCCGCCTCGTCCGGGGTGAGTCGCGTGGCGCCGCGCCGGGCGTCGGCGCTACGGCCGGTCACCTCGTCGACGCGTCGGGTCCACAGATCGGTGTCGATGTGGGCGAGGAACACCGCATCTTCGGGTGGGGTCTCGGCGATGTCGGCGGCCGGCGTCCACGCCAGCGAGCCGTCCTCGTTGGCCGGGTAGCGACCCGCACCGTCGACGTCGAGGACGCGGGCGGTCGCCCAGCCCGACACCATGCGGCCGGGGTCGTCCCGGATCTCGTCGGCACGGTCGTAGGTCGCGCGGGACAACAGCGGCGGCTGATCGAAGACGAAGGAACCCATGTGATGTGTTCTACCCTGTCGCCGATCCGGGCGGAATCTCTACTCCGACGAGCCCTTGCGGACATACAGCAGGCGGTCGCCCGCCTCGATCTGTTCCACCGCACTGTCGTCGACGCGGTGCAGCACCCCGGCACGCACCACGCCGAGCACGATGTCGCGGGTATGTGCCGGTGACCCGCCGGTCTCGGTGGGATCGACCTCGCGTTCGGCGATCGCGTAACCCGCGTCCGGGGTGAGCAGGTCCTCGATGACCTCCACCACCGACGGCGTCATGGTGGCGATACCCAGGAGGCGACCGGCGGTCTCCGACGACACCACCACGGAGTTGGCACCGGACTGGCGCATCAGATGCGTGTTCTCCGACTCGCGGATGGACGCGACGATCTTGGCCGTCGGGTTGAGTTCGCGAGCGGTGAGGGTGGCCAGCACGGCGGTGTCGTCGCGATTGGCGGCCACCACGATGCTGGCCGCGTGGGCCACACCGGCCAGCCGCAGCACGTCCGACTTGGTGGCGTCGCCACGGACGGTCACCAGGCCGTCGGACTCCGCCGCCTCGAGCACCGCGGGATTGGCGTCGACGATGACGATGTCGGCGGGCTTGATGCCGTCGCCGATCATCGCGTCCACCGCGGTACGGCCCTTGGTGCCGTACCCGATGACCACAGTGTGATTACGCAAGCCGTTCCTCCAGCGTTGGATCTTGAGCGCCTGCCGCGACCGTTCGGTGAGCACCTCGAGAGTGGTACCGATCAACACGATCAGGAACAGGACGCGCAGCGGGGTGATGATCAGCAGGTTCATCAGCCGGGCCGATGGGCTGATCGGCGTGATGTCACCGTATCCGGTGGTCGAGAGAGTGACCGCCGAGTAGTAGAGCGAGTCCAGAAAAGACAGTTGATCGCCCTGTACGTCGCGATATCCACTGCGATCGAGGAAGACGACGACCGCGGTGAAGAACAGCGCGACGACGGCGAAGACCACCCGGCGGCCGATGGCCCGGCCCGGGCTCTGCCGCAGTTCCGGGATCCGGATGACCCCGACGAGCGCGTAGTCGGGCCCCTCGGAGAGATCGTCCCCGCGCAGTCGTCGGCGAATCGCACCGCGAGATCTCATCGGGGGTACCGCTGTCGCTTCACATCCTGGAATCTAACGCATCCGCGTCGGTCACAGCTCATCTGGACAGCAGCGCGGCCAGTGCGGCCTTGTCCGGCAGGTCCTCCGGTGCCAGGGTGTGTCCGGATCGGACGTAGTGGAAGGCCGCCGACACCTTCTCGATCGGCACCCCCGACAGTTGCGCCCACGCCACCCGATAGGCGGCGAGTTGGATGAACAACGACGCGCGTTCGGACTCCTCGGGAACCGCACCGGTCTTCCAGTCCACCACCAGCCACGAGCCGTCGGGTTCAGCGAACACCGCGTCGATCCGGCCGCGGATCACGGTGTCTCCGATGACGGTCTCGAACGGCACCTCCACCTCGCTGGGCGAGCGATTGGCCCACCGCGACGCCAGGAATGCCTCGCGCAACATCTCGAGGTCGGCGTCGGGGGCGGCGTTCTCGTCGGCGGCACCCGGCAACTCGTCCACGTCGAGAAGCCGGGTGGCTCCGAACCAGCGCTCGACCCATGCGTGGAATGCGGTGCCGCGCCGAGCGATGGGATTCGGCCGGAACGGGGTGGGGCGGCGGAGCCTACGGGCGAACTCGCGCTCGTCGGTGTCGAGGTCGACGAGCTGACTGACCGAAAGATGCGACGGCAACGCGACGTCGACGACGGCCTGGTTGCCGCGCCGATGTTCCTCGAGGAGCACCTCGACCTCTGCGCGCCACGCCTCGATCTCCGGGTCTGCGGTGTCGGTGGGCGATTCGCCGGCCGTGCCGGTGTCCGGGTCACCGAACAGCGAGTCGTCGAAGAGCGCGGGGGCGTCGCGACCGGCGAGGGCGTCGAGAACGAGGGTCGCGGCGGACTCCACCGGTGCACGCCGTTCGCCGAGCCGATCGGTCGGCCAGGGGCTACGGCTGTCGAGATCGGCCAGCGGGTTCTCGGCGCCATCGGCCGGGTCCTCGGCGAGCACGTCGATCGACAGTCCGTCGGCGTCGGCGTCGGCGTCGACGGCCTCGCTCACGATGCCGAGCAGCTCGTCGAAGAACGGTGAACCACCGCGTGGGGAATCGCTGTTCTCCGACCAGTGGTGCGCCGACACCAGCAGATCGTGGCGGGCACGGGTGATCGCGACGTAGAGGAGTCGGCGGTCTTCTTCCAGGCGCCGCTCCCCGATCGCCTCCTTGTGCTCGGTGAGTGCGTCCTCGAACTCCTTGCGGTCACCGACATGCCGCAGGTGCAGCACCGGGAATCCCTCCGACACCCCGGACCCGCCGGGGTCGGCGAGGTCTCCGCGCAGCGGGCCGGGCAGCTCGCGGGCGCTGCGCAGCCACGTGGTGTCGGCCTTACCGCTCGGAAAGATCCCGTCACACAGGTGCGGGATCACCACCACATCCCATTCCAGCCCCTTCGCGGCGTGCACGGTGAGGATCTGTACGCGTTGTTCGGCCACCTCGACCCGGCCGGGTTCGAGACCCTTCTCGATGGACTCGGCGGTGTCGAGGAACGCGAGCAGGCCCGGCAGGTTCGCACCGGGCCGATCGGCGTAGCGGGTGACGTAGTCGGCAAAGGCGTCGAGGTGTTCGCGGCCGGTGATCGCCCCGCGCATCCTGCGGGCCCGGATCTGTGCCTCGATGCCCACACCGATGGTGTGCTCGACGTCGGCGACGAGTTCCGGCAGTGGCTGTCCGATGCGCCGGCGCAACGCCTCCAGCTGCGCACCGAACGCCTTGATCCGGGCGAAACCCTCAGGACTGTAGGCGTCCGGGTCGCCCGGGTCGACGACGGCGTCGGCGATGCCGGCACGGTCGACGATCTCGGTGGGCAGCACCGCGTCGAGCGCCTCGTCGAGTTCGGCGCGGCTGGTGACGACTCCCCCGGCGGGAATCCGGCCCGCGGCCAGGGCGGTCGCGCGCCGCCACAGGGCGACCAGGTCGCGGGCCCCGAGCTGCCAACGGGCTCCGGTGAGCAACCGCATGGCCGCGGTGCCGGCCATCGGATCGGCCATCAGACGCAGGGTGGCGACGATGTCCTCCACCTCGGGCACGTGCAGCAGGCCGCCGATACCGACCACCTCGGCGGGGATGCCACGGCGCTCCAACTCCGCGGCCAGCGGCGCCGAATCCTCGTTGCGGCGCACCAGGATCGCCACGGTCGGCGGTCCCGAACCGTCGTCGTCGTCGTGGTAGCGTGCCGACACCTGGTCGGCGATCCAGGTGCGTTCGTCGACGACGGTCTCGGTGAGCGCGAGGGTCACGGTGCCGGTGGGGGCATCCGGGCGGGGACGCAGCACGCTGACCGGTACACCGCGGCGGCGCAGTTCCTCGCTCGTCTCGTTGGCCAACCGCAGCGTCTGCACCGGGTTGCGCCAGCTGGTGAGCAGTTCGCGACGGGGGGCGGGCGATCCGTCGGGCAGCGCGAAGTCGGTGGCGAAACGCGGCAGGTTGGCCGCCGACGCACCACGCCACCCATAGATGGACTGGATGGGGTCGCCCACCGCGGTCACCGCCACGGTGCCGCCACCGCCGCCTTGCCCGCCACCGGGATTGCCGCGACCGAACAACGCCGACAACAACACCCGCTGGGAATGTCCGGTGTCCTGATACTCGTCGAGGAGGACCGCACCGAATGCCTCCCGTTGGGCGGCAACCACTTCCGGATGCCCGGACACCAGCCGGGCGGCCAGCGACATCTGGCTGCCGAAGTCCAGCACGGCCTGATCACGCATCGTCTGCATGAGTGCGGCCACCAGCGGGAGGAGTTGTCGGCGTTCGGTGATCACCTCCTGGACGGTGCGCAGCGCGGCATTGGGTCCGCCGCGCTGTCGGGGTCCCTTGGGCAGGTCGTCGACCATCCGGTAGAGGTCGTCGCCCCAGCGGGACAGCGTGTCGAGATCGACGAGGTGCTCGCTCATCTCGCCATAGATCCGCAGCACCGATTCGGTGACGGTGGCCGGGGTCTTGGCGGTGGTCAGCTCGCCGGTCCAGTTGGACACGATGGTGAAGGCCGTCTGCCACAGTTCGGTCTCCGACAGCAGGGTGGCGGCCGGCTCGACCGGCAGCAGCAGCCCGTAGTCGGCGATCAGCCGGCCGGCGTAGGCGTGATAGGTGCTGACCTCGGGGTCGCCGGAACGGAGTCGGGTGGCGAGGGCGCCGTCCGGATCCCAGTTGACCAGCGCCGGCGAGCCGGCCAGCATCGACAGTCGGCGGCGGATCCGGGCACCGAGTTCGCTGGCGGCCTTCCGGGTGAAGGTCAGGCCCAGGATCTCGTCGGGGGCGACGATCTGGTTGGCCACCAGCCACACCACCCGCGAGGCCATCGTCTCGGTCTTGCCCGCGCCGGCGCCCGCGACGACGAGCATCGGCTGCTGTGGCGCCTCGATCACCTCGATCTGTTCCGGTGTCGGCGAGGGCAGACCGAGGGCGGCGGCCAGCGAGGTTGCCGAGACACGCGGCCGCGCAGGCGATCTTCTGTCAGTCATCGGTGACCGCCTTTCCCCGTAGCTGGGCCGGGCAGCTGGTGGCCAGACCGCAATGCGCACATCCCGGATTCGGGGTGGCCTCGAAGACCGGACCGATGCCGGCGCGAGCGGCCTTGCGCACCACCGCGACCCACTCGTCGAGCAGTTCGGGTGTGAGCGGCGGCTGTTCGCGTTCGGTGGCGCCCGACGAGCGGTGTGCGGCCGACACGTACACGAGTCGACCACCTCCGGGTTCAACTGTCTTGCCGGGGAATTCACGTGCGCCACCGTGTGCGAGTGCCACCTGGTAGGCCGCGATCTGGGCGTGGTCCCGTGCGTCGGCCTTGCTGACCGCGGTCTTCGCGGTCTTGACGTCCACCACCACCGGGCGCCCGGCGGAGTCACGCTCGAGCCGGTCGACACGTCCCTTCAGCCGGACCGGGAGATCGGTCCCGTCATCGGCCGGAACGGCGCCGTCGGCGAGTGGGCGGTCGGCGGGGATGGTCGCGTCGATCACCGACTCGACGGCCACCTCGTCGAGATCATCTCGCGAGATACGCAGCCAGTCACGGAAGTTCACGAGCATGGACTCCGCACGTTCGAGCTCGCGGGCGGAGTACCAGACCGCTCCGGTGTCGACGCGGTCCCAGATGCCACGCAGTGCGGCGGTCACCTCGGCGGGATCGATCTCCCCGGCGACCGCCTGCACCAGGGTGTGCACCAGGCTGCCGGTGAGTGCGGGCGCGCCGTCGCCGTCGCGACCGCCGGCACGTTCGAGGACCCATCGCAGCGAACACCGCGACAACTGGTCGACGTTCGAGGGCGACAGCACCACCGGGCCCGATTCCCGATCCCACAGCGGTGCGGCGGTGCTCGGCCGGGCCAGCGCGAACCAGTCCCGCGGATGCGCTCCGGGGATGTCCGAATCAGCCAGTTGCGCAAGCAGTTCGGCAGCAGCACGAGTACGTTCGTCGGGTTCGGTACCGGGGCTGTCTGGGTCGGGGATCTCGGCGTCGGTGACGCCGGCGACCACCACGGCCCGGAGCGACGCGACGAGGGACGGCAGGGAGAGCACGCGGTCGACGCCCGGGTCGATCGGCAGGTCGGCGTCCGGGTCGGTGTCGAGCGACCCGTGGTCGGCGTACGCGTCTTCCGGGGAATCCGTGCCGGCACCCGCGGCGCGGGTGTTGCGCCGGGAATCCGCACGGAGTGCGTCGGCGATCTCGACGACGAAGCGGGAGGGCGACGACTCACCGCCACCGTCCTCGACCGCCGTGATCAGCAGCCGGCGCCGGGCCCGAGTGCACGCGACCAGCAGCAGGCGACGTTCGTCGGCCAGCGCCACGGCCCCGCGGGCGACGGTGTCCACGGCGTCCGGGGCCATGCCGTCGAGCAGGTCGACGAGTTGGGCGGTGGCCAGCACACTTCCGCGGCTGCGCAGCGAGGGCCACAGTCCGTCGAGGACTCCGGCGACGGCCACCACCTCCCATTCGCGGCCGGCCGCGGCGTGCGCGGAGAGCACCGTCACCGACTCGGCCGCGGCCACCGCGGCGCGGCTGTCGCGCGGGATCTGCAGCTGGGTGAGGTAGTGGACGAAGCCGGCCGGCCCGGCCGCGGGCAGGGTGTCGGCGAAGTTCGCCGCCGACTCGAACATCGCCATCATGGCGTCGAGGTCGCGGTCGGCCTGCTCGCCACCGGGGCCGCCGCGGATGGCCGCGGACACCCACCGGCGTTCCAGGCCGGTGGCCTGCCAGGCCGCCCACAGGGTCTCTTCCACACCGCGTCCGGCATCATGCGCACGCGCGGCCGCGCCGATCACGTCGATCACCCGGCCCAGCGGCGCCCCCTCGTGGTCGGTGACCGCGCCCAGGTATTCGGCACCGAGCGTCGGGTCGAGGATGGCCAGTCGCAATGAGATCAGCGAATCCCGTTCGGCGCGGCCTTCTCCCACCTTCTCGTCATGTCGACGCACACCGCGCCGAAGCCGACGCATCGAGCCCGGGTCGGCCATGCCGACCGGTCCGGTGAGCAGGGCGACGGTGTCGTCGATGGAGAACTCCTCCTCGGTCACCGTCTCCTGGTCACGCGCGGCCACGGCTCGCAACACCGTCATCAGCGCGGCCACCGCGCGCTGTCGGTGGAGGGGCAGATCGCTGGTCGGGGTGTTCAGCGGCACCCCGGCGGACCGGAATGCGCGGCGCAGTGCCGGCAGTGCCAGATGCGCCGACCGCACGATCACCGCCATCTTCGACCACGGCACCCCCTCGAAGAGGTGCGCACGGCGCAGCAGGTCGGCCACCGCGGTGGCCTCCTTGGCCGCCGAGCTGAACACGCGCACCGACGCGCCACCGGGTTCGTCGTTCCCGCCGTCGGGGACCACCGGGAAGCCGTGCGGGCGCGCACCGGGCAGTCGGGCGGTCAGTGCCCGACCGACCACCGCGATCTGCCGGTGATGGCGGAAGTCGCGGTCGAGCCGGATGTCGTGGTCGGAGCCCGCGTCGGCCAGCTCGTCGGCGAATCGTGGACTCGCCCCCCGGAATCCGAACACCGACTGGTCGGTGTCGGCGGCGATGATCGTCGAATCGGTGCCGGTACCGACCAGACGGATCAGATGGGCGGCCTGCGGATCGAGGTGCTGTGCGTCGTCGACGATGAGGTGGCGGATGCGACGACGCTGCGCGGCGAGCAGTTCCGGATCGGTCGCGAACGCCGACAATGCCGAGCCGACCAGTTCGGCGGCGTCCACGGCCGGCGCCGACGCGCCGGGGGTCTCCGAGCCGACCGTGCCGCGCAGCAGCACGTTCTGCTCGTACTGCGCGTAGGCGTGACCGGCCGCCACCCACTCCGGACGCCGATGCCTGCGGCCCAGGGCGGCAAGCTCTTCCGGGCCGACACCGCGTTCGGCGGCGCGCATCATCAAGTCCCGCAACGCCTGCGCGAATCCGTCGGTGATCAGCGCGGGCCGCAGGTGGGCGGGCCAGTACGCGGCACCGTCCTCGACGTCACCGGCGAGCAGTTCACGCAGGACCACGTCCTGCTCGGAACCGGTGATCAGTCGTGGCGGCGGATTGTTGTGCGCCTGGGCCTGCAACCGCAGGATCGCGAACGCATACGAGTGCACGGTGCGCACCAGCGGTTCGCGCAATGCCCCGCCGAGCGCGAGCCCGTCCGACGACGCGGCGAGCACGCGCCGGGTGATCTCCTCGCGCAGCCGCACCGCGGCCTTGCGGTCGGACGCGAGTACCAGCACCGATTCCGGGTCGGTCCCCGGCCGGGTGAGGCGGGCCACGGCGGCGTCGACGACGATCGCCGTCTTACCCGACCCCGGACCACCGTGCACACGGTACGGCTGCCACGCACCGGCGCGATCGGCCTTCGGGTCGTCACCGTCGATCATGCGCTGGACCTGCAGGGGCCAGCTGCGATCGGCGGTGGCGGCGTCGGAATGACCGACCAGGTGCGCCCGCAACGCGGTGCCGGCACCCTTCGCACCCGGCCGGCCCGACCGTGCGGAACCGGCCTTCGCGGACGGGGCTGAAGAACGCGCGCGGGCCATGTGACCATGCAATCACGTGGCACCGACAGCGGTAGGGGGCAGCCAGGTTACGCCAGGGTGTCGGGGAATGTCGGGACGATGTCGCGCGCAGCGGACATCTGCCGCGCAAACTGCATTTCTCCAGGCCTCGACGAGATCTAGCGTGTCGGGAACCGAACAGCCCCGACCCCTACGAGACCTGGAGGACCCATGACCGACCTCACCGGACGCACGGCGATCGTGACCGGCGGTGCCACCCTCATCGGGCACGGCGTCGTCGCCGAGCTCACCCGCGCCGGCGCCACCGTGGTGGTGGCCGACGTCGACGACGAGGGCGGCTCCCGAGCCGCTGCGCTCGCCGACTCCGTGTCCTTCATCCACACCGACATCACCGACGACTCCTCACTCGCCGAGCTGATCTCGACCGTCGTCGGGCGACACGGCGGGATCGACATCGTCGTGAATCTCGCTGCGGTCTACCTCGACAACGGTTTCGACACCACCCGTGAGGACTGGCTGCGAGCGCTCGACGTCAATGTGGTGTCGATGGTCGAGGTGATCCGCCACGCCCATCCGTGGCTCAAGATCAGTGCGCATGCCGCGGTGGTGAACTTCACCAGCACCTCGGCGAAGGTCGCACAGACCGGCCGGTGGACCTATCCGGCGAGCAAGGCCGCGGTCACCCAGCTGACACGCTCGATGGCGATGGACCTGTCCACCGATGGAATCCGGGTCAACAGCGTCAACCCCGGCTGGACCTGGTCGACCATCATGGCCACCCTCTCCGGGGACGATCGCGCCAAGACCGATTCGGTGGCCGCGCCGTTCCATCTGACCCGCCGAGTCGCCGATCCCGCCGAGATCGGGCGCGTGGTGGCCTTCCTCGCCTCCGACGACGCCTCGGTGGTCACCGGCGCCGACTGGGCCGCCGACGGCGGCTACTCGGCGATGGGCCCCGAATCCTTCGTTCCCGCCATCCCCCAGCTCACGGAGTGACCGCCATGAAGATCGCCATCATCGGCGCCGGGTTCGCCGGCCTGTCCAGTGCCAAGGTGCTCACCGAGGTGGGCCACGAGGTCACCGTCTTCGACAAGACCCCCGACGTCGGCGGGGTGTGGAGCGTGACCCGCCGTTACCCCGGCCTGGCCACCCAGAACAACAAGCAGACCTATCACCTGTCGGATCTGAGGTACCCGCGCGCCTACCCGCAGTGGCTGCAGGGCGAGCACGTCCAGGAGTACCTGGAGTCCTACGTCGACACCTTCGGCCTCGCGCCGTACCTGCGGCTCGGGACCGAGGTGTTGTCGGCCGAACCCACAGCCGACGAGAGCGGCTGGATCGTCACCACCGCCACCGATACGCAGACCTACGACCACCTCGTGGTGGCCAACGGCATCTTCAGCGAACCGGTGCTCCCCGACTTCGAGGGCGTCGACCAACTCGAGGCGGCCGGGGGCCGGGTGATCACCACCGGTGATCTGGGGGAACTCGACGAGGTCACCGATCGTCACGTGGTGATGGTCGGATACGGCAAGTCGGCCAATGACGTTGCGGCCGTGGTGGCCCCGGTCGCCGCGAGCACCACGGTGATCGCCCGTGGTCTGCTGTGGAAGGTGCCCCGCAAGATCATGGGCGTCGTCAACTACAAGAACCTGCTGATGACCCGACTCGGGGAGAACCTGTTCCCGTACCAGACTCAGTCCGGTTTCGAGAAGGTGTTGCACGCCAACGATTCCGCGATCGCCAACAGCATGACCGCCACCGTCGGCGGAGTGATCACCCGACAGCTGAAGCTGGTCGAGAGCGGGCTGGTGCCGGACAAGCCGTTCCGGACCATCGCCACCGCATCGGTGAGCCTGGCGTCGGAGGGGTTCTACGAAGGGGTGCAGGACGGTTCGATCCGGGTGCGCCGCGACACCACCGTCACCCGGTTCCTCGAGAAGGAGGGCAGGCCGTTCGCCGAGCTGTCCGACGGGTCGCTGATCCAGGCCGACATCGTCATCTGCGGAACCGGATACCACCAGGTCACGCCGTTCCTGAGCGACGAGATCCAGGATCGCCTCACCGACGACGACGGCAACTTCCTGCTCTATCACCACATCCTGCCGATCGACGTGCCCAACCTGACGTTCGCCGGCTACAACTCGTCGTTCTTCTCGCCGTTGTCGGCCGAGATGGCGGCGGTGTGGACCGCCTCGTATCTGGCCGGCCTGCACGAGGTTCCGGATACCGAGACCATGCGCGACATGGTCGTCGAGCGGGTCCGATGGATGGCCGAACGAACCAACGGCCACCACGCCCGCGGCACCAACGTGGTCCCGTTCTCCCTGCACAACATCGACGAGGTACTCGACGAAGCAGATCTGAACGTGGGCCCGCTGACCCGCTTCGGCCAGTGGATCACCCCCGTACGTCCTTCGTCGTACCGGCGGGTGACCGCGAAACTCAGGAAGCGGATCGCCGCAGCGCGCTGAGGCCCGCAGACCCCCCACTTCTGCGCAGATGCTCCGCCTCTGGGGCGGGGCATCTGACGAAGTGTGGAGGGTCTGTCGGGGTGCGACGAGCGTGCACCGGCGGTATTCGACCCTGCGGAATCTCCGCCCACCCGATTGACGATATGTACCCTGACCAGCAGAATCGCTGAGATCACCACCGCACAGCAGAGGTTCTCACGATGACCAATGATCTCCTCACGCACTACCGTGTCGGCGCCACCACCGACCTGGACCAGGCCCGCGATCAGGTCTCGCGACATTTCTGCGCACATCGATTGTCGCTCGGGCATCGGGACAGCCATCTGGACCTGGTCCACAACTCCGCGACGATCGGGCGCGATGTGACGTTGAACTACATGCGGTACGGCTCCGAGGTCCACATCACGCCCGGTCGCCTCGAGGACTTCTTCCTGGTCCAGGCGCCGATCGCGGGTTCTGCGCGGGTATGCGTGGGTGATCGGGTGGTGCCCAGCGACCGTTGGCGTGCCTCGGTCGCCTCCCCCACCGAGCCGGTCGACATGGTGTGGTCCGACGACTGCGAGAAGCTCGTGGTGTACATCCGCCGGGAAGCCCTGGAAGCGGTTGCCGCGACCGCTGACGACGACGCCGGTCCCCTCGTGTTCGAGCCGGTCCTCGACCTCGCCGCGCCCACCGCCCAGGCCTGGATGCGGTTGGTCCGCTATGCGGTGGACGCATTGAGTGGGCCCTCGGCGAGCATCTTCGAGTCGACGTTGGTGGCCGCCAACCTCGAGCAGACCATCATCTCCGGACTGCTGACCATCCAGCCGAATTCGTCACATGCGACGCGCACACCCACCACGGTGACGTCCCGGGCTGTGCGCACCGCATTGGAGCTGATCGAGGAGAACCCTGAACACCCTTGGCGTGTAGACGAACTGGCCACGCTCGCAGGGGTTTCGGCCCGAACACTACAAGAGCTGTTCGCCCGCGAACTGGACACCACACCACGGGAGTGTATTCGCCGAACCCGGTTGGGTCGGGCCCGAACCGAGCTACTCGCCGCAGACCCGGCCACGACATCGGTGGCCGAGATCGCGACGCGGTGGGGCTTCTTCCACCTCGGGAGATTTGCCCACACGTACCGCGAGCACTTCGGGGAGTTGCCGTCGGCAACGCTGGCCCAGTAGGTCACCGCCGACCTGCTCCCGGATGCTCACGGGCACGGGTGGCACGCCCGCCTTCGTCACCCCGGGTGGTGGGAACCCACCGTCGGCATCGCCCGATCCCGCGCCCGGCGCCGATGCGCGGCGACGCCGAACTCCTCCCGCCACCACTCGCTCTCGCCGTCGACCGCCAGGTCCCGTGCCATCCGGCCGAAGACCGGGGCCAGCTTGAATCCATGGCCGGACAGACCGGTGACCACCACCACCCGGCCCGAGGGATCGAGATCGACGATCGGCACCCGGTCGGCGGTGAAGGTGTCGTGGTGGCCGCTCACGCGCACCGGCTCCGGGTTCATGTCGGGAAAGAACTGTCGCACCCGTGAGCCGAGCAGGGCGCGGGTCCGGTGGTCGATCCCCGAGGGGAGTGCCTCGACCGATCTCGCCGACGGCAACGCGGCATGCCCCGGACTGACCTTCACGCTGTAGCCGTCGAGCGAGGGCGCACCGAAGAAGTGGACGTCACCGACATCCCGCATGAAGACCGGAAAGTGCTGTGGCGCATAGCGGGTGATGTCGCGTGGCATGAACCACGACAGCAGCAGACGCTGCACGGTGATCAGATCGTGCGGCACGCCCAAGAGCTCCGATGCCCACGATCCTGCGGCGACGACGACGCGTCGGGCACGGACATCTCCCCCGGCGGTCCGGACCGTGACCCCGTTCTCGTCGGCTTCCACGGCCAGCACCGGGCAGTGGTAGCGCATCTGCACCCCACGTTCCTCCGCGAGCCGGAGGGCACTGAACACGGCCGGTTCGGGCCGGATGCCACCGCCCTGGAGGTCGAGAACAGCGACGTCGTCGTCGCCGACGGCGTGTTGGGGGTACTCGCGACGTATCTCCGTGCTGTCGAGCAGTCGATGGGGAAGGCCGAACTCCTCGATGGTCTCAAGGGTTGCCCGCATCTCCGGTCGGTTCTGCGAACCCACACTCAGGGCGCCGACCGGCAAGAACAACTCGACACCGGCCTCATCCTGCAGCTGGTGCCAGTTGCGTCGCGACTCGACGAGCAGCGGTACGTACAGAGCACCTTCCTTGTAGGCGAGCCGGAACAGTCTCGACTCCCCGGCATAGGAGCCCTCACCGTGAGCGCGCCCGTACTGTTCGATCCCGAGCACCGAGATCCCGTCGGTCTTCGACAGCTGCCACAGCGTCAGCGCACCGACGGTCCCGGCCCCGATGACGGCGACATCGACGTCTACGTCATCGGCGGCCGCACATCTGCCACTCGTCATGCCAGGACCGGAGCCTGCCAGAGATTCAGTGGGGTGCCGATTCCCAGCGCCTGCGCGCGCTCGAGGACCCGTTTCGCCCATGCCACATCCTCGACCGGCATTCCGCCGATGGAGAACAGCACGATCTCTCCGTCACGACGCTCCACCTCGCCCGCGGCGATGATCTCGCCGATGTCCTCGATACCGTCCGGCGACAACTTCCCGTCGTGCACCAGATCGGTGAAATGGCATCCGATGATGGCTATCGATTCGTAAGTGGGATAAGGGAATTCCTCCGCCCATGCCTCGTAGAGACCGAGGTTGTCGACGACCTTGCGCACATCGTCGGCCATCATCTGCTCGTCCAGTCGTGCCGACGAGGGCATCGCCAGAAAGGCACCGGGTTTGACCCATTCGCGTCGCAACTCGGGGTAGTTCTCCGGTGAACCGCCACTGGTCGTGCAGTAGGTCACGATGTCGGCGCCCCGCACCACGCTCTCGTTGTCGGGCATGATCTCGACGCGGATGTCCGGGAAGTGCTCGGCGACCCATCCGCGGAACACCTGCTCGCCCCGAGGACTCCGACCCTTGATCCGCACGACCTCGATTCCGGGCCGGGCCACGACGAACGACTGCAGTGCGGTGCGCGCCATGACTCCCGGACCGACGATCCCGACCACCCGGGCGTCGGGCGCCGCGAACAGCCGCGCCCCGACACCGGGAACCGCACCGGTGCGCATGGCACTGAGCAGGTTTGCCGACATCACCGCACGTGGCGCCCCGGTGTCGACGTCGTTGAGGACGAACAGGTGGATCGATCGCGGGAGTCCGACGGCCTTGTTGTCCACATTGGAGCCGTACCACTTGACCCCTGCGGCACGGAAGTCGCCGCCGAGATAGGCGGGCATCGCCATGAACCGACGATCCTCGGCGTTGCGCGGCATGGAGGCGAACGCGGGCTCGTCGGGAAAGGTCACCATCGCTCCGTGCGAGTCGGCGTTCTGCCCGGCCATCCGATAGTCGCCGCGACCGAGAACGCCGAACATCTCCGTCATCGTGTCGACACACGCGGCCATGTCGGTCACACCGGCGGCCACCATGTCCGGTTCGGACAGGTACAGGAAATCGATGGACGGATCGAAGCCCGGTCCGGCCTCGACGTTGTCGATGGTCATCTCACTCACTTCCGATTGTCCTGGGTCACAAGCTCTGCCGACTCGGCGGGCACCACCGGTGTCCCGACGAGCCACCCGCCGTCCACCACCACGATCTCGCCACAGATGTGGTCAGAGAGCGACGACGAGAGAAAGAGGACGGAGTCGGCGATATGGTCCGGGCTCGCCCACCGGCCGTTGGGGGTCTGGCCCTCCAGGGCCGCGCGGATCTCCGGCGGGTAGATCGCGGTCATGTCCGTCTCCACGAAGCCGGGAGCGACACCGTTGACGTTGATCCCCATGGCGCCGTAGTCGATTCCGGCCTGACGTGTGAAGTTGACGATGGCGGCCTTACCGGCGCAGTAGGCCGAGAAGCCGGGGTTCGCCCGCAGTCCGCTGATCGAGGCGACGTTGACGATCTTGCCGCCGTGTCCTGCGGCGACCATCACGCGGAGCGCGGCACGGGTGCAGTAGAACGTGCCGTCGACGTTGACCGCGAACTGGTTTCGCCAGACCTCATCGGTGGTCTCGGTGACGCTCCCGGCGTGCAGGACCCCCGCATTGTTGACGAGGACGTCGATCCCCTGGTCCGCCGCGATCATCGCGAACACCTCGTCGACCTGGGCCGAGTCGGATACGTCGAGCCGATACGATCGGGCGACTCCACCCGCGCGCCGTATCGCCCCGGAACACGATTCGGAATCGGGGAGCTTCCAGTCGGATCGGTCCAGGATCACCACCGACGCGCCGGCCTCTGCCAGACGCAACGCGCACGCGCGTCCGATACCACGCGATCCCCCGGTCACCACCGCGGTCTTTCCGTCCAGATCGATCATGTCACTGCCTCCTGTCGGTGCGCCCTGCGCACGGTCTGACGATGTCGGGGTACATCACATCTCGGGGTGTCGGTCACCCCACGGGCGCACCGACGCATAGGCATCGGCCGCAGCGAGTGCGTCGGCGTCGGCGCGATGTCGGGCCGCGATCTGCAATCCGACGGGCCGTCCGTCGGAGGTGAAGCCGGCGGGCACGGTGATCGCAGGAGAGGTGAGCAGGTTGTACGGGTAGGTCAGCAACCAGCCGAGCAGCTGTCGCCGAAGGGAGTCACCGGCCAGCCAGTGCGGGGTGAACTGTTCCAACGGGAAGCTCGCGGTCGCCAGCGTCGGCGACACCAGGAGGTCGTAGGTTCCCATGAACTCGGTGAACACGTCGTACATGCGTGAACGGAACGCCTGCGCGCGGCCGATCTGCACCGCGGTGAGGGTCTTGGCCTGCTCATGGATCTCGATCAACTGGTCGTCGACCTGTCCGCGCAGATCGGCCCAGTCGTCGAACAGATCGTTGTCGGCGGCGAAACCGGGGACCCAGATCCCCTCCCACATGGCCTCTTCGGGCTCACCCCACTCCGGGGTGGCCTCGGTGACCGTCGCGCCGAGTTCACCGAATGCGTCCACGGCCGCACGGCAGATGGCAGCGACCTCGGGATCGACGTGACCGACATGCAGATCCGCCGAGTACGCCACCTGCAGCCCCTCCAGGGACCGTCCCAGCCGCGATACGTACGACCGGGGTTCGGCGGGCAGGCTCATCGGGTCACTCGGATCGAAGCCTGCCATGACATCGAGCATCAATGCCGCGTCGGCGGGTGTCCGGGCGATCGGGCCGTGAAACACCCATGTCTCGAATTCGGTCTGCAACAACGAATGCGGGATACGCCCGAGCGAGGGCTTGAATCCGACCACCCCACACATCGCTGCGGGAATCCGCACCGATCCGGCCCCGTCGGCCCCCTCGGCGATGGGCACCATTCCCGCCGCCACCGCAGCGGCCGATCCCCCGGACGAACCTCCCGCGCTGAATCCCCGCTTCCACGGATTGTGGGTGGCGCCGTACAGGTGTCCATCGGTGCCGCCGTAATAGCCGGCCTCCGGCGCGTTGGTGAGACCGGTGAAGAGCCCACCGGCTTCCTTCAGGCGCCGCACGACCACCGCGTCCTGCTTGCCGATCTCGTCGGCGAAAGGCTTCATCGCGTGCGTGGCCGGCAACCCGGCCACGGTGGTCAGTGCCTTGATCGCAAAGGGCACACCGTGAAGCGGGCCCAGCTCCTCCCCTGCCGCTCGACGCGCATCCAGATCGCGCGCATCCTCGAGGATCTGCTCACGGTCGTAACTGACGTAGGCGTTGAGTGACGGATTCAGCGCCTCGATGCGGGCACACGCCGCCTCGGCCACTTCCACGGCGGTCAGCCGACCCGCGGCCACCTGGGCCGCGATCTCGGTGGCAGGCATCCATGCGTACTGCTCGACGTCCATGCGTGGTCTCCCTATCTGCGGTGAACGATGACGACATAGGCTCTCGTATACCAATTCTCGGCAATGGCTACATCAAAGGGCGCGACCATTACTGGTCCTCCGGCGCAGGCGTAAAAGGTCTGTAACACCCACGACCGGACCATCGCCCGTCCCGAGACCACAACGCCGACATACGGACCCGATGAGGTGCGGGCCCGCATGTCGGCGTCCTGTCGGGCGCAGGCCTATCCCGGCGCCCCGGCCGACTCACCGGCGGCAACCGGCGCGTTCACGGTGTCGGACACCTGCTCGATGTCACCGGTTGCACTCACATCCGGTTCCGCATGCTTGTTGGTGGCGAGCCGGAACATCTCGTCCACCCGCTCGCGCTCGTCCTCCGAGTGCCCGGTCAGCGCCGAGACGATCAGGAAGACAACGAGATTGACGGCGAGTCCGACGATGCCTCCGGTGAGTCCACCCAATGCGGCGATGTCGTCGGGGTACACCAGGGTGAGCACCCCGGCGATGATGAAGCCCGAGATCATGCCCCAGATGGCACCGTGCCGGTTCCCGCCTCGCCAGAAGATCCCCAGGAACAGGGGCACCGCCAGCTGGATGATGCCCTGATAGGAGATCTGGGCAAGCAGTTGCAGTCGATCGAAGTTGAAGGTCAAGAAGGCGATCGCCGCCGCGAGCAGCATATAGACCACCATGCTGGTCTTCGCGATCACGGTGAGCTGGTGATCGGACAGTGGACGGGTCCGAATGGTCGCGATGATGTCGTTCGACACCTGCAGACCCGCCACCTGCACGCTGGCATCGGTGTGACCCATCTGCGCGGCGAACACGATCACCACCGCCAGTCCGAGCATCCAGGTGCCGCCGAACTGATCCATCAGCGTGAACCATGCGGACTGCGGATTGTCGGCCACCTCGGGGATGCCGACGGCGGCGATTCCCACCAGCATCAAGATCGTGTAGAAGGTTGCCGAGATCAGAATCGTTGCGAGCGTGCCCTTCTTGACCGTCCGGACGCTCGACGCGGTGTAGATCCGCTGGAAGCTCGTCGGCCAGCACAGCGAACCGATCACGCCGGTGAAGATGAGCGCAAAGATGTACCACGGTCCGTAACTGCCGCCGTCCCCGGGCAAGGCCAGGAACTCATCGGACACCGTCGCCAGATCGCCCCACGAGATGGGGCTGCCGAACGCGCCCGTCAGCATGATGACACCGACCAGCGCGGAGACGCCGTAGGCGACCAGACCTTGGAACATGTCGGTCATGATCAGTCCCCGCATACCCATCTGGACGGTCCAGATCTGCCGGATCAGGATGACGACCAGACCGACCGCCAGGGATGCCACCACCGACCATGCACCGCCACTGGCGATCTCGAACAGCTGCCCGAGCGCCTGCATTCCGAGGACCACCCAGGGGAACAGGGAGACGACGCCGATCACCGATGCGATGACCCGCACCGCCTGCGAGCCGTAGCGAACACGCAGCAGGTCCGGCTGGGTCCTCAGGTCGTACACCTTGCCCCACCGCCATGCACGCGTCGCCATGAGATACATGAACGCCACGCCCAGCGTCGAGTAGGCCAGTGCGTACAACCCGAACACGCCGGCGCCGGCAGCCAGCCCGAAGAACGCGATGAAGGTGGAACCCGGCCACCAGGAGTTCACGTAGGACATCGCGACGAACCAGGTCCCGTAGCTGCGACCGCCGACCGAGTACTCGTCGAAAGTCGGTGCGGACTTCTGTTTGGTGAGGTACAGGATTCCGACCACGACAGCATAGAAGGCGAGGAGCATTCCGAGCATGATTGCCATCAGTTGTCGGCCTCCCCGCGAATGCTCTCGACGATGTAGAGCGCCGAGAGACTGACACCGACAAGCGCGGCGTTGACGATCCAGTAGAAGATCGCCCACGGGATGCCCAAGATCACCGGGCCACGTACTCCACTGGCGCTCAAGTAGAATGGCGGGAACAGCGCCATGAACAAAGCAAAGGCGTACATGATGCCGAACGCTATGTTTATCACCTTGCGGTCAAGGTTCTTGATGAATTGAGACAACGTGCGGCTCCTTTCTTCAGGGGTCGATTGCCCAGCAGCGTGGGATCAGTGGAGTGATGACACGGTGAGACACTCGGTGTTGTCGATCGCGGACCGACCGGGTCAGGAGATCGCCGAGGGACGTGGACGACCATTGTCCGCGTCCGGTCGACGCCCGGCGTGCATCAACAGTCTGCGAGCTGACCATTACTGGTCACACGCCCACCAGTAACGGAGGTGTTACGCGTGGCGACCCGGTCGGCGGCGTTTCAGTCCGGCGAGTCGTCGAGCCGATGTTCGAGCATGGTCGTCGAATGGTCGTGCTCGTCCCGGGATCGCGCGGTCACATGCAGAACGGTCCGGTCCGCCCGGAAGTAGTCGATCGATCGTTCGAGCGGCCGGCCGCGATGGTCCACGCTCTCGCGCGTGACCTTGAGCAGCGGTGTGTCCACCTCGACCGCCAGTGCGGCGGCCACCCGTGGTGCCGCGTGGACGACCTGGATCTGCTCATGTGCCTCGCCTGCACGCACTCCGTAGTGTTCCTCGAGCAGTTCGTAGAGCGAGCCGATCAGGGAATGCTCGAGGAGCCGCGGAAACCGGCCCGCCGGAACCCGAAAGGACTCCAAGGACAAGGAGTCCCCATCGGCGAAGCGGATGCGGACGATGGCCGCCAGCAGGTCTTCCGGCCCGATACCGAAGTAGGCGCGCTCCTCGCGACTCGGATGCTCGAAACCCGCCGAGAGCAATCGGGTGCCCGACTCGAACCCTTGCGACCGCAACATCTGCGGGACCCCGACCACCGTGTCGAGCGTGCGCTCGACACGGCGGTTCACGCCGTCCTCTGCCGACTCCGCGAACGTGTCGTCCGGGCGGGTATCGGCTGCGGTCAGGAACGCACCGCCGGTGCGGCCGCGGACCCGCCGGATGACGCCCAGCGCTTCCATATCCGCAAGGACACGACGTACCGCCGATCGCGACACGTTCAGTCGTTCGGCCAGCTCTCGCTCCGCCGGAAGCTTGGCGAATCCCCTGCCGACGAGGTCATCGGCCAGCCGGGAAATGGTTGAAAAGGTCTTGTCGTGGTCCACCGGTCACCATGGGTCGTCGGGAGTCGTCTGTGCGATCCGCCGGGATGCTCCGTCTCATCCGCGGCGGCGTGTCCTCAAGGGTCGCATCGGAGTCCACTGTTCGCATGCACTGGAAATATGGAATTTACGCGGGGACGCCGGACCAGAAATGGTCAGAACCGATCCTTTGGTCATGCCACCGCACACACGACTTCCCGTCCTCGGGTCGACCATCGACGACCTGCGGCAGGGCTTCGCCTCTGGCAGTACCACTCCCACAGACGCTCTCGAGGCGACCATTTCGCATCTGCATGCGGTACAGCCCGCCATCAACGCGATCGCCACAACGGCGCTCGACGCCGCCCGTGACAGCGCACGGGAATCGACGGCACGGTGGGCGGCGGGCACACCGCGTGGGGCGCTCGACGGCGTGCCCGTGACCGTCAAGGACAGCGTGGACGCCGCCGGACTGCCGTGGCGGCACGGCACGCGCCCGAATGACGGACTGCCGGTGGCGACGGTGGACTCGCCACCTGCAGCCCGGTTGCGAGAGGCCGGCGCGGTCATCGTCGGCAAGACCACGATGCCCGACTTCGGCATGCTGGCCTCCGGGGTTTCCTCGCTCTACGGGATCGTGCGTAACCCGTGGGATCTGACCACCACCCCGGGCGGCTCGAGCTCGGGGGCCGGAGCATCGCTGGCCGCAGGTCTCACCTGGGGTGCCGTCGGGACCGACATCGCGGGGTCGGTGCGATTGCCCGCCGCCCATTGCGGCATCGTGGCGATCAAACCGACCCAGGGCAGAATCCCACACCTGGCACCCAGTACCGTCCGGAGCGCCGGGCCGATGGGACGCACCGTCGCCGACGTGATGGATCTCTACCACGTGCTGGCCCAGAACGATCCGCGCGACACACTCGCACTGCCGGACGACGAGAGTCCGGATGCCACCGCGGTGCGTTCTCAGGACGTCCGCGGCCTGCGTATCGGTGTCCTCACACACATGGGCTACGGATTCGAGGCCGACGCCCCGACCCTGCGCACGCTGGGCGATGCCACCGCGGTCTTCGCCGACGCCGGCTGCGAGATCGTCGACATCCCGGCGCCCTTCGCCCCTGATGCCTATGACGCACTCGACACCCTCTACGTCGTCCGGGCACGGGCCGAACTCGAATCCCTGGCCGACCGCCGCGACGAGGTGCTCGCCGGATTGACGCACTGGATCGATTCCGCAGGCCCCTTGAGCGCCACCGACCACGAGCGAGCGCTCGGGCGTGTGGCAAAGGATCAGATGCGGTTCGCCGCAGCGCAGTCGGCGGTCGACTTCGTGCTGTCCCCGGTGCTCCCGTCACCGGCCTTCCCGGCCGATCGACTCGGTATGAACCCGCTTCGCCCACTCGAGCACTGCAGCTTCACCGCGTGGTTCAACCAGACCGGACAACCCGCCGTGTCGCTGCCCTTCGGTGCCGACCGCGGACACCCCATCGGCGTCCAGCTCGTCGGGCCGCGATTCACCGATCGCCGGGTGCTTGCTCTCGCGGCCTGGCTCGAAGCACAGCGCGGCCGCGAACCCGACTGGCCGCTCGAACCCCGGACCATTCCCGGCAACGTATGGAGGACCGAGCCGTGACCAACGCCCTTCTCCCGGAGGTCACCGACCTCCGGGATGCCACACCCACGATGGCCAGCCCCAGTTGGTGGGGCGCCGATTCCCTGCGCTCCCTCGGTCTCGTCGACGACGAACCGGTACTCGTCCGCCACTACACCCCCGCCGCCCGAACGTATCTGGACGTCGCCACCGCGCTCGCCGCGGCGACGGCGGCCGGCGCCGCCGGTCTCGCACCCGCGGTGCTCGGCGCCGACCCCGCCGCCGGGGTGATGGTGGCCGCAGACCTCGGCGGGACACACGCGACCGCGACACTCGGCGACGCCGGGTCGACCGGATTCCCCGACCGACTCTTCCGTCTACGCGACGCGGTCGGCTCGGTGCGTCCGACAATCGTCCGCGAATCGACCGTCTTCGACGATGTCCGCGATCTCCACCGGCTGCTACACCAGACCGGCATCCCGATCCCGGTAGAGTTCCAGTTCTTCCGTCGAACCCTCGATGAGGCCGAAAAACGTATCGTCGCAGTCGGCTACGATCTCGAGTTCCGCCACGGGGACGGGAATCTCTCCAATGTGATGATCTCACGCTCCGACGGTGAGCCGATGCTCGTGGATTGGGACTGGTCGGCGATGATCGACCCCTACCAGGACATCGGCGTGGTGCTGGTGGAGCTCGCCGATGACGAGACCCACGCCCGTGAGCTCTTCGAGATCGCCCGCGGCACGATCGACGAGGCACTCTTCGCCCGCGCGATGGTCTATGGATACGCCGACCATGTGCGCCAGGCGCTCATCGGCCTCCTCGTCGACGCCCTCGATCCGGGCACCCACGAGTACTCGAAGTACGGGGATTGGCAACTCCTGCGTGCGCGTATGGCGCTGTCGACCGCCCGTTCCCAAGAGCTGCTGAGGAGGATCTGACCGTGAGCACGCTGACAACATCGCGGGACGAGACCGCCACGGCTACACAGGTCGTGAGGGGGCAGGCGCGGACGACCGCGGAGCGCGCGGTGGAGGCCGCGCTGGATGCCATCACCGAATGGGCGGGTCGGCGCGTGCTCTACTCACCGATCCACGGTGGTCTGCAGAACGAGAACTGGCGTCTCGAGGTGGACGGGGAGAAGACGACCTTCTTCCTCAAGATCCCCGGTGCCGGCTCGGAGGCGTTCATCGACCGCAACAATGCACATGTCGCAGCCACACGCGCCGGGGCATTGGGGATCAGTCCGCGGATCGTGCACTTCGATCCGGCCACCGGCATCGAGATCATCGAATTCCTCGAGGGCTACCGCGCATGCACCAACGGTGACATGAAGCAACCGGAGATCACCTCGGAGATCATCGGCCTGTACCGGGCCTTCGGCAGCATCGAGCCGCTGCCGTCGACCAAGACAGTTCTCGACATGATCGACGAACACTTCACCCAGACAATCGATCTCGGTGTGAGGCTCCCCCGGTTCTGGCCCGAGATCATGCGCGAACAACAGTCCGCGCAGCAGGCGCTGCTGGCCGGCGGTCTCGATCTGGTCCCCTGTCACAACGATCCGATGCCCGGCAACTTCCTCATCTCCGAGGGCAAGCCGATGCGGCTGGTGGACTTCGAGTTCTCGTCGAACAACGAACGCGCCTACGAGCTGGCCGTGATGACCACCGAGTTCTTCTACGACGACCGCCGAGTGATGGAGTGCGTCGAGGACTTCTACGGGGCCACAACCCCGCAAACCGTTGCCCGCGTTCAGGTATGCGGATTCCTCGCCGACGTCAAGTGGGGACTGTGGGGCATCGTCAACGCCCGACTGAACGACGGGTGGGACTTCGACTACCACAAATACGGGATCTGGAAGCTGCACCGCGCACAGTCACGGCTCTGTGATCCTCGGTGGGGCACATGGATCGGTTCCCTGTAGCGCGCAACCGCATCTCCTCCACCTCGTGTCCGCCCACCGCCCTGCGGCGGCGATTCTGCGACCCCGAAAGGCAATCATGCGAACGTCTTCGATCCTGGACGGCAATCGATTCGATCTCGATCACGCCGCCGGCCTCGATCCCCGCAGCCGTGCCCTCGTCGAGCGGCGGCTCAACGCCCTCGGTACCGGCTACCGACTCTTCTACCGCCATCCCGTCCACCTGGTGCGCGGCCTGGGCACCCGACTCTACGACGCCGACGGGAACGAGTATCTCGACGCCTACAACAATGTGGCGAGCGTCGGTCACTGCAACCCCGCCGTCGTATCCGCGGTGTCCGGGCAACTCGCGACGCTCTCGACCCATTCACGCTATCTGCAGGACGGCATCGTGGAGTACGCCGAACAACTGCTCACCACATTCCCCGCCGACCTCAACCGGATGATGTTCACCAATTCCGGTTCCGAGGCCAACGATCTGGCGTTGCGAGTGGCCCGCCACGCCACCGGAGGCACCGGCGTCGTCGTGACGTCGGAGGCCTACCACGGAACCACGGCCCTGTGCGCCGAGGTCTCGCCGTCTGCGGGCGGCCTCGCCGATCTCCCGGACAACGTGATCGCGATCGCTCCACCGGACTCCTACCGCACCGACGGCGGTCCGGTCGGTGAGCAATTCGCCGGGCGTGTCGACGATGCGTTCGGGATACTCATCGAGCGCGGGTACCGCCCGGCGGCCCTGCTCGTCGACAGCATCTTCTCCTCCGACGGAGTCTTCCCCGGTCACGGGATACTCCAGAAGGCATATGCCGCTGCCCATGCGGCCGGAGCCGTCGTGATCGCCGACGAGGTGCAACCCGGCTTCGGGCGTGTCGGCCGCGCTTTCTGGGGTTTCGCATGCGACGAAGCGGTTCCCGACATGGTGACCCTCGGCAAGCCGATGGGCAACGGCGTCCCGGTGGCCGGGCTGGTCGCCACGAGTGACGTTCTGGACTCCTTTGGGCGTGACATACCGTATTTCAACACCTTCGGCGGCTCGAGCGTTCCGGTCGCGGCGGCCCAGGCCGTGCTGGACGAGATCGTGACACGAGACCTGGCAGGGAATGCCGAGAAGGTCGGCGGCATTCTGCGTGACGAGCTCGACGATATGGCGACGCGCCATGAGGAGATCGGCGACATCCGCAGCGCCGGAATCTACTTCGGCGTCGAGATCGTGACCGACCGGCATTCCATGACGCCGGCAACCGAGTTCACCGCGGATCTGATCAACACCTGCCGGGAAAACGGGCTGCTGATCTCGGTGTGTGGACCGACGAACAGTACGTTGAAGATCCGTCCGATGCTCACCTACTCCCCCGCCGATGCCCGTCTGCTCGTGGAACGACTCGAGGAGTCCATCATGGCCGTACGCAGCCGCACGGTGGTGACCCCGTGAACGGTCCGGCCGCGGTTCTCTGGGATATGGACGGCACCATCGTCGACACCGAGGAGTACTTCGCGGAATCCTCACGGGCGATCCTCGAGGAGGGTGGCGGCCGGTGGACGCCGGAGATCGCTCTGGCACTCCACGGCGCGACGCTGCCTCACATGGCGCAGACCCTCATCGCGGCCGGTGCAGTGGCCTCGGTCGATGCCATCGTCGAGCGATTCCTCGTCGACGTGACCGCGAGCCTCACGGCAGAGGTCCCGTGGAAGCCGGGGGCGGCCGAGATCCTGCGTGAACTCAGACTGCTGGGGGTGCCGACCGCCCTGGTGACCATGTCCTATCGGGTGCTGGCCGAGAAGGTGATCGCAGCAATGGAATTCAACCCCTTCGACGTGGTCGTCACGGCCGAGGACGTGGAACACGGCAAACCCGCCCCCGACGCCTACCTGCTGGCGGCGCGCCGGCTGGGGGTGGACATCGGCGACTGTATCGCGGTCGAGGACTCGGCCCCGGGCATCACTGCAGCCGTATCCGCCGGGGCAGCGGTGGTGGGAGTGCCCCTCGCCGGGCACCTGCTCGACCGCGAGGACTTCATCCGCTGGGAAGGGCTCGGCGGGCGCACCGCCGGAGAGATCTTCGAGGCGCACGCCGCATTGTCCTGACAGGTGACCCGACGCCCGCCCTCGACACCGGCAGCAGCACCCGCACCGCCGCCTCGGTGAACGGCGTGGCGGTACGGAGATACCCGGAGGCGGTGTGACCACCATGTGGTCACACCGCCTCCGGGTATGTTCACTGTCTACGACGCGGGACCCCGCGCCAACCCAGGAATTCGGAATCCGATGTGCCGCAACCGGTCAAGGGCGACCGCGGCCAGGAGAACGATTCCGGTGACCACGCCCTGCCAGAACGACGAGACCTGGCTGATGGTGAGGCCGTTGGAGATCACTCCCAGGAACAGCGTGCCCAGCAACGTCCCGATCACCCCACCGGAACCTCCCGAGAAGCTGGTGCCACCCAGCAGAACGGCCGACGCCGCCACCAGTTCCATCCCGACACCTGCTGTCGGCGAGGCGGTTCCGAGGCGACTGGCCTCCATCACACCGGCGAGCGCTGCCGTCCCCGCACAGATACCGTAGGTCGCCACCTGGATCGCCGGCACGCGGATGCCGGCCAGGCGGGCCGCCTCGGGGTTGCCGCCGACCGCGTAGAGCATCCGGCCGAAACCGGTGTACCGCAACACCAGGTACCCCACGACGAGAACCGCCAGTGCGATGACGACCAGCCACGGGATACTTGCGAGCTTGCCCGACCCGACGGCTTGCGTGCCGGGGACGTCGTAGATGTCGACGCTGTGCCCCTCGGTGGTGAGCTGGGCGGCACCACGGAAGATCGACATCGTGCCGAGGGTGACGACGAAGAACGACAGCCCCATCCTGCCGATGGCGGAGCCGTTGACGAGCGCACCCAGGATCGCCGCGCCGACGATCACCAGCGGACCCGCGATCCAGTAGCTCATCCCACCGGTCACCAACTGCGCCATCAGAATCCCAGACAACGCGAGCATTGCACCGACACTCAGGTCGAATCCGCCGCCGATCAGTACGAAGGTCAGGCCCACTCCGACGACCAGGAGCACCGCATTGGTCTCGAAGATCGCCATGATGTTCTCGGGTGTGGCGAAGGCCGGACTGGTGATCGACAGGTACACCACCAGGACGACGAGCATGATGCTCACGCCCAGATAGGATTTCAGCGAGTCCGGCAGTCGCGGTCCGGTCCGGCGCTGCACCGACGGCGTGGTGGGGGTCGTCGGGACCGTGTCCGTCCCCACGGATCGTCGTTCGTCAACCGACATCGATCGTCTCCCTCATACCGGCACTGAGCCGTCCAATGTTGTCCTCGGTCAGGTCGTCTCCGCACAGGTCGCCGACGATCCGCCGGTCCCGCATCACGAGAACGCGATCGCACACCGCGAGCAGCTCCGCGATCTCCGACGACGCGACGAGCACGCCCATCCCGAGTGCGGCCTGCCGACCGATGATCGTGTAGATCTCCTCGCGGGCACCGACGTCGATGCCGCGACTGGGCTCGTCGAGCAGCAGTATCCGTGGATCCTGCGCGAGCACCCGGGACACCACCACCTTCTGCTGATTGCCACCCGACAGCGCCGACACCGGAACGTGGATGTCGTCGGTCTTCACACCGAACGACGCTATGGCCGACCGGGTTCGGTCATGCATGGTCCGATGCCGGACAGGCGCATGCCAGTGCAGCGAACCGAGCGTATGATTCTCGTGCACGGACGCCGACCGCACCAGCCCTTGTGCCCCACGGTCTTCGGGCACCAGCCCGATCCCTGCCCGGCGGGCGTTGCCGATCCCGGTACCGACCGGGATCCCGGCCACCGCGACGGTCCCGCCGATGCGCCGCCGCGCCCCGGCGAGGGTCTCCAGCAGTTCGGTGCGCCCGGCGCCGACAAGGCCTGCGAGGCCGACGGTCTCACCGGCGCGCAGGGTCAGCGACACCGGTTCGGTGGTGCCCTGCACGACGAGTCCGTCGACGTCCAGCACCACCGCACCCGGCTCGCTCGCCGACCCGATCCGGGCCGCGATGTCGCGGCCCACCATCATTCGCACCAGCTCCGCCTCGGTGAGCCCCGCGGCGTCGAGATCTCCGACATGTGTGCCGTCGCGCAAGACGGTGACCCGGTCGGCGGTGGACGTCATCTCCGAGATGCGGTGAGTGATGATCACCACGGACATCCCCTGATCACGCAGTGCCCGCACAGATCCGAGCATCGCCTCGGCGTCTGCCGCACCGAGCCGGCTGGTCGACTCATCGAGGATCAGGACCCGCGGAGCGGTCACCAGAGCCTGGGCCAGTGCGGTCCGGCTCTGGTCGGCCACGCTGAGCGACCCGAGGGTCGCCATCGGGTCGATGTCGGTGATCCCGAGCCTTTCGAACGCCGCACGGCACCGATCGACGAGCCGACGACGGCCCATCACCATGCACGCCGCGCCGCGCAACAGCGGAGTGGTCACGTTCTCGTACACCCGCAGCTCGTCGAAGAGGGCGGGTTCCTGAGGGACGAGAGCGATCCCGGAACGGGCCGCATCCAGCGGATTGCGCCATCGCACCGGCGTACCGTCGATCTCGATGGTCCCGCCGTCGGCGGACACGACTCCGGCCAAGACCTTCATCAGGGTCGATTTTCCGGAACCGTTCTCACCGGCGACGGCGACGATCTCACCGTCGCCGATCCCGACCCCCACCCCGTCGAGTGCGACCACCCGCCCGTAGCGCTTGGTGATCGACCGCATCACGACCGTCATGGCTTGGAGGTCACCTTCAGCACGGACCCACCGTTCTCGGTCACGATCGCCACCTGCGAATCGGCAGCCAGTTCGTCCTCCACCGACACCCACGAACCGGCATTCTCGACGGTGATCATCGTCGCCGGGATGGTGACGGTCTCCGGCAGTTTCTCGCCTTTGGCCGCGCGGATCGCCGCGTAGCCCAGACCCAGACCCTGCTGCACGGGGTGGAAGTCGAACGTGGCCAACAGACGCCCGCTCTTCACGGCGGCGACACCCTCGGGCGAACCGTTCATGCCGACCACGACGGGCCGGAAGGAGCCGCCCACGGCCGATACGGCACCGAGTGCACTCGGATCGTTGTAGGCGAAGATGCCCTTGATCTCGTCGCCCAGACCGGTCTTCCAGGCGTCGACGATCGGACGTGCACCGTCGGCGGTGTCCTTCTCGTTGACCTGGCGGGCGACGATCTCGAGACCCACCTCACCGGCGCGAGCGGCGAAGGCGTTGTTGCGGTCGGCCAGCACCGACACCACGGGCATGCCCTCGATCATCGCGACACCTGCTCCGGGACCGGTCTTCTCGCGGATCACGTCGGCCGCGGCGGCGGCCGCACCGGCGTCGTCCTCGGCGAAGTTCGAGGTGTACGGGCCACCCTCGGTGGTGCTCTGTACCAGGACCGGGATGCCGGCGTCCTTCGCCTGGTGGACCGCCGACTGCAGGCCCTGGGGGTCGATCGGCCAGATCACCAGCGCATCGACCTTCTGCGCGATCAGCGATCGGACGTCGGTGAGCTGCTTGCTCGCGTCGAACTGGGCGTCGGTGACGATCAGCGACCCGCCCTCGGCCTCCACCTGCTTGCGGAGTCCGTCCTCGACGGCCTTGTTGTTCGGGTTGGACTGGATGGCACCGGCATAGCCGACGACGATCCCGCCGGACGAGGAATTGCTGCCGCAGGCTGTGAGGGCGGCGGCCGCGAGAACCGTCAACAACAGCACGGCAAGGGATTTCCGGAATCTGGCGATCATGGGGTGGCTCTCCTCGGATGTGGGGACCGGGCGGTGGTCCCGCCGTTGGGGACTTTCGGGCGGCGTCGACCGGCCCGCGTCGGATACCGACGTGGGAGGGGGAAGAGTCCCCGGGTGGACTGCCGGTCCACCCGGGGATCAGAGAGATGTGTTCAGCGGATGTCGATCAGAGCTTCAGTCGGGTCCGGACCTCGTCGGCTCGGTCGCGCAGGTACATCACGAACGAGCCGGACTGGTCGACGACGCAGTCGTACTGGTCGAGCACGATGATGGTGGTGGTGCCCAGTTCGATGATCGTGGGTCCGGAGACCTGTGTTCCCGGGCCCATGGACGAGCCCTGGTGCACGTCCACCTCGACCATCGCCTTGCCCAGCGGCGAGTACATCTCGCGGCGTCCGGGTCGCTCCGGCATACCCACCGACACCTGCGAGCTGAGGCTGATGCGCTCGTCGGAGGTGCGCCCGACCGCCGACAACCGGATGTTGAGGACCTCCATCGGCATGTCCGGGTTGTTGTAGCCGAAGAGGGTGTCGTGCTCGGCATGGAACGCTGCGGCCACAGCATCGAGGTCCGGGTTCTCGATCACCGACGGATCGGCCTGGATGGTCAGTTCGTACCACTGACCCTTGTATCGGATGTCGAGGGCGGGCTCGAAGGTGACCGCCGACTCGGAGACGCCCTCGGCGAGCAGGGTCTGCATGCCCTCGGTCGCCATCCGCTTCCAGATGGTGGCCAGTCCGTTCCGGTCGAGCGCGTCGAAACGCTCGTTGACGCTCTGCACGTGGTCATGCTTGAAGTCACACACCAGCATGCCCGCAGCACAGAAGATCGATGAGTCGCGCGGAGTGATCAGGACCGGGATCTCGAGCTCGTTGGCGATGGCCGCTGCGTGCACCGGGCCGGCGCCGCCGGCGACGACGATCGGGAAGTCGCGCGGGTCCAGACCGCGGCGCACGGTGATGTCGCGGACGCCGGTGGCCATCGACACGTTGACCATCTCGTAGATGCCGGCCGCGGCCTCGAGCACCGACAGTCCCAGGGGCTCCGCGACATCCTTGCGGATGGCCTCGATCGACGCCTCACGGTCCAGACTCATCTGGCCGTTGAGGAAACTGCCCGGGTCGAGGTAGCCCAGCACGACGTCGGCGTCGGTGGTGGTGGCATTCACGCCCCCGCGGCCGTAGCATGCGGGACCCGGTGCGGCACCTGCACTCTGGGGACCGACGTTGAGCATGCCACCCTCGTCGACCGCGGCGATCGAGCCGCCCCCGGCGCCGATGGTGTGAATGTCGACCGCGGGTAACGGGATCGACCAGCGGTCGATCTCACCGTCGGTCATGATCAGTGGTTTGCCGCCCTTGACCACTGCGGCGTCGAAGCTGGTTCCGCCCATGTCCACGGTGAGGCAGGAGTCCCAGCCGTGCTCTCCCACCACCAGCAGACCCGCGGTGGGTCCGGATGCCGGCCCGGACAGCAGCGAGAGTGCGGCCCGCTTGGCGAACTCGGTGGGGGTGGCGACGCCACCGTTGGACTGCATCATCAGCAGGATGCCGGAGAACTCCACCGAGTCGAGGAGTTCGGTCAGGGTGGCCAGGTAGCGGGTGATGATCGGTCCTGCATAGGAATTCAGCACCGCCGCGCTCGATCGCTCGTAGTAGCGGGCGGCGGCGAGCAGTTCGGCCGACTGCGTCACGTAGACGTCCCCGAGTACCTCGGCGACGATCTGGGCGGCACGCTGCTCGTGCGCCGGATTGGCGTGCGAGTGCATGAACGAGATGGCGACCGCCTCGACGGCCTCGTCCTTCAGTTTCTCCGCGGCCGCGTACACCGCGTCCTCCGACAACGGGGTGAGTTCGGTTCCCTGGTAGTCGACACGGCCACCGACCGGCAGGCGCAGATCACGCGGGGTGAGCGGTTCGGGCTGTGCGAGCCGGTTGTCGTACGGTTCCTCGCGGGTGCCGTGCCGCATCGGCAGGACGTCGCGGAACCCCTCGGTCACCAGCATCGCGGTCTTGGGTCCGCGGCGGGTCAGCAGGGCGTTGGTGGTGACCGTGGTGCCGTGCACGATCAGGCCGATCTCGGCCACGAACTGCTTGATCGGCTTCTGCTCGATCGCGGCGAGTTCGGTGAGCCCGTTGTAGACCGCCTGCGGCGGGTCGGAGGGCACCGAGCTCGTCTTGTGGATGCGGCGGCGGCCGTCGGGATAGATCACCAGGAAGTCGGTGAAGGTACCACCGACGTCGATTCCGATCTTGATGCTCATCGTGGGTCCTGCCTCATGGAGAGAGTCTGAGAAGTCTTGTGCGTGAGTGTGTTTTGTTCTGAGGGAGAGGCGGGGGTCCATGCGGCCCGACCCTCCCGGGAGGTGCCGGCGTCAGCCGCGCAGCCGGGCGGTCAGCGCCTCGTCGAGCAGGCCGTCGGCGGTCAGCGCCACCCCGTAGTCGTCGCGGGCCGATTCCACCGAGAGGATCTCGGCCCCGACCTCGGCGACGACCTTCTCGGCCGGGCGCTTCTTGGGGTCGCCGTAACCTGCGCCGCCTCCGGCGCTGGAGACGACGCGGGTGCCCGGCGGGAGGTCGACGATCTCCTTGGAGCCCCACTCCTTGACGGTGCCGTCAGGGAAGTGGAGGGTCAGCGCGTTGAGTCCCGAGTCGTGTCCGCCGAACATGCCGCGGGCGGGAAACGCCCCCTCGGCGGCCATGTTGTCGGCAAGGGTCACGCCGATCTGCCCCTCGCCGTAGGAGCGCCACGCCGAGCGCGTACCGAGCCCGCCGCGGAACTCTCCCGCCCCGGCCGAATCCGGGAGGTACTCATGGTATTCCAGGAACAGCGGACTCGTCAGTTCGAGCATCTCCGGGTCCGGTGCGCGCATCTGGCCGGCAGTTCCGGTGAAGCCCAGCGCATCCCAACCGTCCTGCCCCTGCACGCCGCCGGGCCCGGTGCGCTGGAAGACGGTGAAGGTGCCGAACGGTTCACCGGTGCGCGGGTCGACGCCGTTGGTCGCGGTGCACATGTACTTGTTCCAGCCGGCCGTCACGCGGTCGGGCAGGACGTCGGCGAGCGCTAGCATGATCGCCTCGACCACCTCGTCGCTGAGCTGGTTGCCATAGATGGTGGCGGCCGGGAACTTCGGGTCGATGATCGATCCCTTGCGGAATCGCGTCTCGATCGGGTCGAACAGTCCTTGGTTGGTGGGGATACGGATACCGCCCGCGGCCATCAGCATCAGGAATGCGATCCGCACCGCACCCTTGGCCGCGGCCGCCGGCATGTTGGTGATGCCGGGTGCCTGATCGTCACTGCCGGTGAAGTCGAAGAGGATCTCCTCGCCCTCGATCTCGATGTCGACGGCGATCTTGTACTTCCTGGTGGTGTCGAATCCGTCTGAGGTCATGAAGCTCTCGCCGTGGTAGCGGCCGTCGGGCCAGCGGCCCACCTCGGCGCGCACCTGGCGGCGGGAGCTGTCGATGATGTACTCCCAGTGCGAGTCGTACTCCGACAGCCCGTACCGGTTGACCACCTCGACCAGACGACGGCCGCCCACGGTGCAGCAGCCGATCATCGCCCGGACGTCCTCCATCACGAAGTCGAAACGGATGTTGGCCGAGATCAGGTCCCAGACGTCCTTGCGGGGGACGCCCTTGTCGACGAGCTTGACCGGCGGGATGCGGAGTGCTTCCTGCCAGATGTCGCGGGCGTTGGGGTTGTAGCCGCCGGCGGTCATGCCACCGATGTCGGCGAGGTGCCCCTTGGCCGCGGTCCACCCGACGAGCTCGCCGTCCGCGAACACCGGCACGTAGATGCCGGTGTCGGCGTTCTGGTTGCCGCCGTGATAGACGTCGTTGTGCATGATGACGTCGCCCTCGTGGATGTCGTCACCGAAGTAGTCGATGATGTACTCCAGCGACGGGTGGGCACCGAAGGCGATGATCGCCGCGAACTCGGCCTGGGCCAGGGTGTTGCCCTTGCGGTCGAAGATCACCGTCACCAGGTCACCGATCTCGTTGAAGATCGGCGAACGCGACGAGCGCATGAGCATCGTCGCCATCTCCTTGGTGATGGAATCGACTCTGCGCTGCAGCACCGATGCGGTGATCGGGTCGACCCCTGAGACCTCATGATCGGTTGTGACGCTACTCATCTCAGAACTCATTGACCGATACCTCTCCTCGAGAAATGCGATATAGACCTGTGGGGTGTTCGGAGAGCTTCCGGCTCCCCTGAGCTTCCACCACGAATGTGTCCGCCATGTAACCGCTCGCGATGTCGTCGTTGTCCTGGACCATCGGATGCAGGGTCAACACCATGCCCGCCTCGATGGCGTTGGCATGTGTCTGATCGGGATCCTCCACCACATCGAGACCGATCATCGGCTGTTCCAGGACATCGAGGCCGAGTGAGTGACCCGACCAGTACGACGACCGTGCCCCCTGGGCTTCGACGCCATCGAGGACCCGACGCTGGATGTCGCCGGGCAGGACGCCCGGGACCATCGCCGTGGTGCCGCCGGTGATCCCGTGGGTCACCGCGCAGGCCATGCGTTCGGTGACCTCGTCCGGTCGGGCGAAGGTGACCATTCGCGACAATTCGGTCCAGTAGCCCAACGGTCCGACGATCTCGAAGGAGAACGTATGGATGTCGTGGCCGCCGAGCACGCGATCGCGGGGAGCACCGAAGGTGGAGTGGCTGTGCTGATTGTCGATGTCGGTGTGCATCGACAGGAACAGCGGGTCCTCACCACCGAGCTGGTATCCGACACGATACATCTCGGAGGCGATCTCGCGCTCGGTGATGCCCGGACGCGCGATCTCGAGCAGTCGGGCGAAGCACTGGTCGAGGATGTACGCCGACTCCTCGGCGCCGGCGATCTCCACGTCGCTCTTGACCGCCCTGATCAGCTCGAATTCCTGTGTGAAGTCGACGAATTGGGCACGCGGGTAGGCCTCGGTGAGGGCCAGGTACTCACCGACCTTCATCACGTGTTCGAGACCGATCACGCCCACCCGGTCGAAGCGGGGGCGCCGGCGGAAGGCGTCGACCAGGCCGTCGGAAATGGTCGGCGGGAACCGATAGTCGGACACCCAGCCCGACGACGGCTTGCGGGCGCCGATCAGATTGCCCGACAGCACCAGCATCGGTTCGCTGTCACGGAACATCACCGCATGGCCGGAACGGTGGCACAGGTTGTAGTCGGCGACATAGCGCAGCGACCCCTTGTGGCCACGGTAGTCATTGGCCGCGAACACCAGTGCGTCGAGCCCGTGATCGGCCATCGCCTTGTTGAGCAATGCCCAACGGCGATCACGCTCGGCGAGTGAATGGGACATCAGAACACCTCTCTGTGCGGTCGGATCTGCGGGGCCTACGACGAGTGCCGGCCCATCAGGGCGGATGCGGGGGCATCCCGGAAACCGAGCCGGTGTCCGCGTCGACTCCGGGAGTGTGAAATGGGACGTCGCCCATCGGGGATGTGCGACGACGTTATGCCGTTTCGGATTGCGGTCACAACGACGCCCGCTATTTTTTTCGTTGTGGCGAATTCCGACATCCCGACGACCCCACCGGTCGACTCCGTACACCGGGCGCTGATCCTGCTCACCGCCCTGCGCGACGGAGGTGTGCTCGGCGTCAAGGACGCCGCAGAACTACTGGGCGTGGTGCCGTCGACGGCCCACCGCCTGCTCAGCGCGCTGTGCTTCGACGGCTATGCGGTGCAGGACAGCCAGCGTCGCTACCGGCTGGGCCCCGAGTTCCGGCCCGACGAGGCGCGCCCGATCAACATCGGTGACCTGCGGATATGCGTGCGTCCACTGATCGAGGACCTGAGCCGACGCTTCGGCGAGACCGTGCATGTGTGGGTTCGGCAGGGTCCGCTGCTGCGGTGGGTGGACGGCGTGGAGGGATCGGCTCCGTCGCATGTCAGCCCCGACCGGTGGGACAAGGTACCCGCTTACGCGTCGGCCGCCGGCAAGGCACTGCTCTCGGAGTTGACCAACCGGCAGCTCGAAGACGTTTTCGCGCAGGGACTTCCACCGGCCCGGGCATCCCGGATCGGGAGTCTGCGATCACTCAAACGTCATCTCGCCGCGGTCCGCAGCCGTGGCTACGCGATCAGCATCGAGGAGTCGGCGCAGGGTGTCGACGGAGTTGCGGTGTGCGCCAAGGACGCCTACGGCCGGCCCGTGTTCGCGATCTCGCTGGCGATCCCCAGTTCCCGCTTCGATCGCACGAGCCTGCCGGAGTACGTCGACGCACTGCGGATCGCCGTCGAACGCACCGAGAACGAGCTCGCACAGCTGGCCGGGTCGTCTGCGCCGGGCACGTGAGCCCGTCGCCGATGCACCCGGGGGACGAATTCGGCACAAGGGAATTGCGCCCCACGGCATGGCCTCGACCGGCCGGTGGACCTAGCGTTTCCTGCACCCTGATGCAGTGGCCCGAGGACGCGCCACCGCCCAGATCACGGTGACGCCGCAGCCCCGGCCTCGCCCGCTGCGGATCGAGGACGTCCATGACCCCCCACCACATCGCCGTCTCCGCGACGGCGGGCGCCTCAGCGCCCGGCCCGGCGGCGGCGGGCCTCCTCGGCCAGGTGCAGGTCCTCGAACGCCGCGAGCCGGTCACGGGCCGGTGCGCCGAGTTCCTTGGCGACCATCGCGACCAGCAGTTCGGTGAGCACGAAACCGTGGGCCAGCGAGTCGAACGGCCCGAGCCCGGCGTGACTGGTGGGCAGCACCAGTTGCGCCCGGGACGCCAGCGGCGACAGGTACACGTCGGTCGCGAGGATCACCTCGGCACCACGTTCGATCGCCCCGATCCCCCATTCGATGGTCGTCTGCTGGTAGCGCCGGTAGTCGAAGACCACCGCAACGGTGTTCGCGTCGACGTCGATCATCGAGGTCATGTGCCCGGCCGACGAGGCCGGCACCAGGGTGACTCCGGGACGCAGGATCCGCAGGTACTGGAACAGCTGAATGGCCAGCACCTCGGTGAAACGGCCACCGACCACCATCACGCTTCGCGAACCGTCGGCGAGCGCCGCGACCGCCCGCTCGAGTTCGTCGGGCGCGATTCCCTTGAAGGTCGCGCGCAGTCCGTCGGAATAGCCCGCCGCAGCCGTGGCCAGCGGCGATTCGTCCGGATGCCCGTTCCCGCCGGCGTCAGAACCCGGTTCCGGGTAGACGGCGACCGGCGAGTACTGGGTCTGGACCTCGGCACGCAGGGCATCCTGGAATGCTCCATAGCCACCGAACCCGAGTTTGCCGACCAGTCGCAGAGCGGTCGGTGCGCTGACCGCGGCCTCCGCTGCGAGTTGGGCGATCGGGACGAGCCCAGCCGTCGGATACGCGTCGGTGAGCGCCTCGGCAACCCGCAGCTCGCCCGGCGCCAGTGTGTGCCGGACCTTCCGGATCCGTTGCGCGACAGTCCCCTCGGTGGGAACAACCCCTGCCATGACACGAATTCTAGGGGTTCGTGGCCGCCGGCGCGCCACTGACCTCCAGGTCACGGCAGTGACCGAGATCCGTAACAAACGTTTTACTCGTTACGCCTGACAAACCCAACGTAATGTTTGTAACGTCTTCACCGTTGCAGCACAGCCGCAAAAGGATGAGGCAATGACACTTCACGACAATCTCGACCACTCCACACGGGACCTGCCCCAGCACATCGACCACTGGTCCGATCTGGTGCAGGAAGACCGCATCCACCGCACCCTCTACACCGAACAATCCGTCTTCGACGAGGAGATGGTCAAGGTCTTCGGCGGGGAGTCCTGGGTGTATCTCGCCCACGAATCCCAACTGCCCGAGCCGTATTCGTTTCGCTCGGTGCGAATGGGCCTGCGCCCGGTGATCGTCACCCGTGATCGCGCGGGCGACCTGCACGCGGTGTTCAACCGCTGCGCCCACCGCGCGGCCACCGTCTGCCGCGAGGAATCCGGCAAGGCCAAGAGCTTCCAGTGCCCCTATCACGGGTGGACCTTCCGGAACACCGGTGAGCTGGTGGGCGCGCCCTGGCCCCAGGGCTACGCCGACTTCGACAAGTCCCGATTCGGTCTGCAGACCATCCGCGTGGAGACCTATCGCGGCTTCGTCTTCGGCACGATGAACGCCGAGGCCCCGAACGTCACCGACTGGCTCGGCCACGCCCGCCCGTGGATCGACTACTGGATCGACCGAGCTCCCACCAAGGAGGTGTTCCTGCGTGCGGGGACCTCACGGATGGGCTACCGCGGCAACTGGAAGCTGGCCTTCGACAACTCGGGCGACGGCTACCACCCCGCGTTCTCACACCGTTCCCTGCTCGACATGGCCGGCCGCATGGGCGAGGGCAAGGACATGGCCTACTTCGGAAAGACCCCCGACGAGGGACCCATGCGGGTCTACTCCCTCGGCAACGGTCACAGCGTGATCGACCAGCGGCCGAACTATGAAGGGACGGGCAGCTTCTGGGCCAACCAGCGGCCCCAGCCCGGACGCGAGAGCTTCGAGCAACACATCCGTACGACCCACGGCGACGATGCCGACCGGCTGCTCGACCTGTGCGTCGGTGCCCAGATCAACCTGAACATCTTCCCCAACCTCCTGATCATCGGCAACCAGGTCCAGGTGATCGAGCCGCAGGCAATCGACCGGACCCAGCTCACCTGGCATCACACCACCATCGGTGGGGTACCCGATGAGATCAACACCATGCGCATGCGCACGCAGGAGGACTTCCCGGCCTTCGGTGAACCCGATGACCAGGCGAACTTCGAAGAGGCACAACGCGGTCTGGCCGCACCCGAAGCCGAGTGGATATACATGAACCGCGGCCTCGACGTCACCGGCTGGCAGTCGATCACCGACGACGGCGTGATCATGAGTGCGGTCACCGACGAGATCCACGCGCGCGGCTACTACGAGGAGTGGCTGCGGCGGATGCGAGGAGAACTCTGATGAGACTCGACAACCTTCCCGACCGATACACCGACACCAGCTCGTGGTCGTACCACGTCGACCCCGAGTGGTATGACGATCTCGATCGCTACCGCGCCACCCTGTCCGACGACTGGCCGCAGGCGTCGATCGCCGACTGGCATCAGGCACAGTCGTTCCTGACCCACGAGGCCCGTCTGATCGACGACGGCCGGTTCAACGACTGGCTCGAGTTGTTCGCCGGCGACTGCCTCTACTGGGTACCGGTGACGCCGGGCGGCGGCGACCCACGTCTGGAGGCGGGCCATGCCTTCGACGACCACCGCCGTCTCACCGACCGCGTGTACTGGCTGCGGACCGGTCTGGCCTACAGCCAGCTCCCGCCGTCGCGCACCCGCCGCACCATCGGCAACGTCGAGACCATCGACGACGTCGACGGACTGCGGATGATCCGCTCCAACTTCGTCCTGCACGAGTTCCGTGCGGGCGTCTCGAAGACCTACGCCGGCCACTACGGCCACGTACTTCGCCGGGTCGGCGACGAGTGGCGGATCCGGATGAAGGCGATCAACCTGATCGACTCCGAGCAGTACCACGAGAACCTCACCCTGGTGTTCTGACCGATGAGTGAATCGTCCTCCCCCGTCATCGGTTCCCCGTCCGGCGCCGACGTGCCGGTCGAAGCCGAGGAGCACGCCCGGATGCGGCGTGAACTGGTCCTGTTGCGGACACGGGTGCGTCGCCTCGAGCGCCAGGTCACATCCCTGCAGCCACTCATCGACCACGTTCGTACACTGCGGTTCTGGGACTACACCCCGTACGCCGTCACCCCCGGTCGGGACTGGGTCGCCGTCGACCGGCTCGGCGCGGAGGAACTGCTCGCCGCACTCGCCGAAACCGACCTCTGGGAACCGTGGCGCACGCCGATCGATCCGAGGCCACCGCAATGACCCGGCGACTGCCCGTCATCGTCCACATCGCCGAGCCGTCGTTCACGGTCCTCGACACCGTCGCCCGACGCGCCGGCTGGACACCCGAGATCGTCTGTCCGGCAACCGGTGACGCACTTCCCGACCTCGACGACGTCCAGGCGCTGGTGGTGCTCGGAGGCCCACAGAGCGCCTACGACAAGCAGGCGAATCCCTACCTCGCCGACGAGATCGCCTTCCTCCGGGCAGCGCACGGACGGTCGATCCCGATTCTCGGTCTGTGCCTGGGGTCGCATCTGCTTGCCGAGGCACTCGGCGGGACCACCGCCCCGGGCGAGGGCGGCCTGGAGTGTGGTCTCATCGATGTCGCCGGTGACACCGACTGGGCCGGAACGTATTTCTCCTTCCATACCGACACCGCCGAACCACCCGACGGCGCCCAGGTGCTGGCCACGACCCACCGCTACCGGCAGGCGTGGCGGCTCGGCACCTCCACCGCGATCCAGTTCCATCCCGAACTCGACGCGGCCGGGATCGACGGGCTGCTGGCCATCGAGACCGACAAGCTCTCCCGATTCGGTATCGATGTTGCTGCCCTTCGTGAACTGGTCGCGCACACAATGATCGCGCCGACCCCCGGAGAACGACTGCTCACCAGGTGGCTGGATACGCTGCCCGCGGCGAGCACGCCCTCCGATCCCGTCCCGACCGAAACCCGCCCGGCCTGATCCACCCCAACCCGTCCCAGCCCTTTCACTCAGAGGAGATCGCCATGTCCGCCAAGTTCATCGAGAAGTACGGCCTGTACGGCCCCGAGGAGCACCGGGCCGCCGAACGCACCATCGAGACCATCAGCCGCGAAGGCATCGAGCTCGTCCGGTTGGTATGGCCCGATCAGCACGGTCTGTTGCGCGGAAAGGCCCTGACCGTGCCGGCCTATCTGGCGGCGCTCGAGGCAGGCAACGAGATCACCATGGCACCGTTCTTCTTCGACACCGCCAATGCGATCGTGCTCAACCCGTTCTCCCCCGACGGCGGCTTCACCATCGACGGCCTCGGCGGCAGCCCCAACGTCAAGATGGTGCCCGACCCGGCCACCTTCACCATCCTGCCGTGGGCAGAGAAGACCGCGCTGGTGTTCTGCGACCTGTACATGACCAACGGCAAGCCGTTCCCACTGGCCCCGCGCAGCATCCTCAAGCAGGCACTGAAGGCCATGGCCGACAACGGATGTCAGCTGATCGCCGGTGTCGAGATGGAGTGGTACCTGACCAAGCTGGTCGACGACGGCCTGGCGACCGGGTCGCTCGGTGCCCCCGGCTCACCCGCCGATCCACCCACCGTGCGCCCCGTCGCCCGCGGATACAACTATCTGCTCCTCGACCACCTCGACGAGGTCGACGACATCCTGCGCCCGATCCGCCGCGCACTCACCGAGATGGGGCTGCCCCTGCGGTCCTTCGACGACGAGTGGGCACCGAGCCAGATGGAGACCACCTTCGACATCCTCGACGCTCTCGCCGCCGCAGACTCGGCCGCCCTGTTCCGCACCACGACCAAGCAGATCGCCAAGCGCAACGGCTACCTCGCCTCGTTCATGTGCACCCCGGCGATCGCCGGCTTCTACGCCAACGGCTGGCACCTGCACACTTCCGTCGCCGACATCAACAGCGGCAAGAACCTGATGGTTCCGACCGACGACGCACCGCTGTCGGAGCTGGGTACCCACTACGTCGGCGGTACGCTCGCCCACGGCGCGGCCGCATCGGTGTTCACCACACCCACCATCAACGGCTACCGCCGTCGGCGGCCGTACTCACTGGCACCCGATCGTCTGGCCTGGGGCCAGGACAACCGTGCCGCCATGATGCGCGTCATCTCCGCGCCCAACGACTCGGCGTCGCACGTCGAGAACCGCGTCGGCGACTCCGCGGCCAACCCGTACCTGTACATCGCGTCGCAGGCGGTGGCGGGCCTCGACGGCATGCTCAACAAGATCGATCCGGGTCCGGTGAGCGAGGACCCCTACACCGCCGACGTCGAGCGACTGCCCGCCACCCTCGCCGAGGCGGTGACCGCCCTGGACGAGGACGCCTTCTTCCGAAAGGTTTTCGGCGACGGCTTCATCGACTACCTGGTCACCATGAAACGCAGTGAGATCGAACGTTTTGACACGTGGATGCAGGCCAACCCGGACGAGTCGACCTATGTCAACGGGGTCACCGACTGGGAGCACCGCGAGTACTTCGAACTGTTCTGACCCGCCCCGGCCACATCTGTTTCGACCGAGAGGAAACACGGTGCCCACCATCACCTTCATCAGCCCGGACGGCAATCGGCACGCCGTCGACACCAAGGTCGGTGCCTCCGCCATGGAGACCGCGGTGCGTGTCGGCGTGCCCGGCATCGTCGGTGAATGCGGTGGTGGGCTCTCGTGTGCCACGTGCCACGTGTTCGTCGACGAGGCATTCCTCCCGATCACCGGATCGGCCGAGGACTTCGAGGAGGAGATGCTCGAGGATGCGGTCACCGCGGCACGGGCCAACAGCCGGTTGTGCTGCCAGATCCGGATGACCGACGAGCTCGACGGACTCGTCCTGACCATCGCGGACGAGCAGTGAACGCCGATGTGGCCGCCACCCCGGCACCGCGCGGCCAGCTGGTCGTCGGCACCGGGGAGGCCGGCCTCACGGTCGCGATCACGTTGCGCGACTTGGGCTATGACGGACCGATCACCATGGTCGGCGACGAACCACACCTGCCGTATCACCGGCCGCCGCTGTCCAAGGGATTGCTCGACGGGTCGGCCGAACCGGCGGATGTGATCCTGCGAGCACCGGAGTTCTTCGGCGAACGCGGGATCGAGGTCCGTACCGGGGCCCGGGTGCAGAGGATCACCCTCGGCGACGACGGTGGTGGTTCAGCCGTCCTCGACGACGGCTCCCACCTCGGGTTCGACGGGTTGACCCTCGCCACCGGGTCGGTGGCACGCATCCTGCCGGTGCCCGGTGTCGAGTTCGCCGGCGTGCACACCGTCCGGACGCTCGACGACGCGGTCGCGCTGCATGCCGCGCTGGACGAGGCCATTGAGGTCGTCGTCGTCGGGGGCGGCTTCATCGGTCTCGAGGTGGCCGCCACCGCGCGCAGGCGCGGTGCCGCGGTGACCGTCGTCGAGGCCTCCGACCGAATCCTGGGTCGCGTGGTGGCCCCGGAGGTGTCGGAGTTCATCGGCCGGCATCACCAGGCCGCCGGCATCGTCCTTCGCACCCGCAGCGGCGTCGCCGCGCTCACCGGTGACGGTGACCGGGTGCGCGGCGTCGTCCTCGACGACGGCAGCGAGTTGTCGGCGGACCTTGTGGTGGTCGGCGTCGGCGCGGTACCGGTCACCGGTCTCGCCGAGGAACTCGGGTTGCGGTGTGAGCGGGGAATCGTCGTGGACGCAGAGTCCCGGACCACCCATCCCTCGGTGATGGCGGCCGGGGACTGTACCGCCCAGCCGCATCCGCACGGCGAGGGCCTGCTGACGATCGAGTCGGTGAACAATGCCGCCGAACAGGGGCGGGCGGCCGCACATACCCTGCTCGGGCGGACGGCACCGCAGCATGGTGTGCCGTGGTTCTGGTCGACCCAGGGCGACCTGCGCTTGCAGATCGTCGGGATCTCCGATGGATATGACGCGTACGTCGTTCGGACCGAATCGGATTCGGACCGGCTGACGGTCCTGTACTACCGCGACGACCGTCTGATCGCGGTCGACACGGTGAACAACCCACGCGACCACATGGCGGCGAAGAAGGCTCTTGCCGCCGGCGCGACGATCGACGGTGCCCGGGCCTCCGATCCGGGTGTCGCACTCAAGGAGCTCGTCCTGCCGTGAGTGTCCCGTGGCAGGATGAGCCGGTGAGCATTCTGCATTCGGTGGCCTTCGGCCCTCCGCCCGAGCAGGCGTCGGCGACGGTCCTGGCCCTACACGGACTGACCGGCCATGCCCGACGCTGGGAGTCGATGTCGGCGACCTACCTGCATGACATGCATGTGGTGGCACCGGATCTGATCGGCCACGGCCGTTCCCCCTGGCGCCCGCCGTGGGCGATCGAGAACCATGTGCGCGCGTTGTCGGAGTTGGTGGACGCGACGATCCCGGTGTCGGCGCAACCGGTGGTGCTCGTCGGGCATTCGTTCGGTGGCACGCTCGCCATCCACCTGGCCAATCACCGCCCCGAGGTGTTCAAGGGTCTTGTCCTACTCGACCCGGCCCAGGGACTCGACCCCGAGTTCGCACTGACGGTCGCCACCGACAGCCTCGATCACTGGGACTATGCCGACGCCGACGCCGCCCGTGCGGCGAAGCGCGCGGAGGGGTGGGCAGCGGTACCCGACGCGATACTCGAGGCCGAGATCGCCGAGCATCTCACCGCGCGTCCGCACGGCCGGGTCGGCTGGCGGGTGAGTGCGCCGATGGCCGCTGCCTCCTGGAGTGAGATGAGCCGTCCGGCGGTGCTGCCGCCCCCGGGGTTGCCGACTCATGTGGTCGTGGCCGACCGCGTCGACCCACCGTTCGTGCGGCCGGGATTCCTCGACGCATGCGCCACCGAACGACCCGAGTCCGTCCACGTCCATCACGCCGACTGTGAACACATGGTTCCGTTCCTGGAACCGGAGCTGTGCGCAGAACTGGTCCGTTCGCTGGCATGAGTTCGGTCACCGACGCCGATGTGGAGCGGGTGCGGGCACTGGTGGCCGCGATCCCCGTCGGCCAGGTGAGTACCTATGGGGATCTCGCTGCTGCAGCCGATCTTTCGTCCCCACGAGTCGTCGGCTGGATCATGCGGACGGACAGCGCCGACCTGCCCTGGCATCGGGTGATATCGGCGAGTGGCAAACCCGCCCCGCACCTCGCCCACCGCCAGCTCGATCGACTTCGGGAGGAGGGCGTGCCCGTTCGTGACGGCAAGGTGATCCTCCGTGAGTGCCGGTGGGAGATCCCGTCGGCCACCTGAGAACCACTCCGTTCGAGGTGACCACCGACAACGTCGACTGACCAGGTTTCGACACGGGTCCTCGCGATGCTCGGTCCCGGCTCAACCACCAAACAATGCTGTTGCCGTTGATGGTCGATCCGACCCGGAACGCAACCACTCCGTTCGAGGTGGTCACCAACATCGCCACCTCACCAGGTTTCGACACGGGTCCTCGCGATGCTCGGTCCCGGCTCAACC
>NZ_JBSFRM010000010.1:146401-192357 GCF_053589235.1 Gordonia sp. NPDC003376
CGAATCATGGTGCACCCATTGATGGTTGAGCCGACGAGGAGCGTAGCGACAAGTCGAGTCGAAACCTCCGCCGGCCGAACCCGGAACGCAACCACTCCGCTCGAGGTGGTCACCAACATCGCCACCTCACCAGGTTTCGACACGGGTCCTCGCGATGCTCGGTCCCGGCTCAACCACCGAACAATACTGTCGTCGTTGATGGTCGATCCGACCCGGAGCGTAGCGACAAGTCGAGTCGACACCTCCGCCGGCCGAACCCGGAACGCAACCACTCCGTTCGAGGTGGTCACCAACATCGCCACCTCACCAGGTTTCGACACGGGTCCTCGCGATGCTCGGTCCCGGCTCAACCACCGAATAGTGCTGTCGTCGTTGATGGTCGATCCGACACGGAGCGTAGCGACAAGTCGAGTCGACACCTCCGCCGGCCAGGCCCGGAACGCAACCACCGAACCACGCTCGGGTCCTCGCCGGCGTCAGCGCAGGAGCGGCGCCGTGGTGCGGTAGGGACTCACGGCCGCACGCATACGGGTGACGATGAGGTCGACGATCGCCGGGTCGGCGCCGAGCGGCTGGGTGACGGCATCGGCGCCGTAGGTGAACAACCGCTGATGGAACAGCCCGGGCGCCAACAGATGTGACGCCACGACGACCCGGCGTCCCGAGCGGCGGGCCCTCGCCATGGCATCGGTAACCGTCGGGGTCGCGGTGGCGATGAAGCCCACCTCGACGTGTCCACCGATCAGCGACTCGAGCTGGCGGGCCGCAAGCGACACCTGCGCGCAGGCCGACGGATCAGACGAACCGGCGGCGGCCAGGACCACTGCATCACCGGGTTGCCAGCCCGCCTCGACGAGCCGACGACGGGTCACATCTGCGATCACCGGATCTGGTCCGAGTGAACGGGTGACGATGGTGTCGGACCGTTCCGCCAAGGCAACGTGCTCTGGAATATCTTTGCGCACATGGTATCCCGAAGACAGGAAGGCGGGAACGAGTACGGCCGGGCGATTCGGGTCGAGGTCGGCGATCACCTGGCTGGGCGTGGGACCCAGCACGTCGACGAATGCCGTGCGCGTGCAACCCACCTTGCCTGCCACCATCTCGGCGATCTCGGCGATCACCGCGACACCGTGCGGATTACGGGTTCCGTGTGCCACGAGCACCGGGTGCACGTCGGCCAACCGGTCGCCGTGCGGAAGTCGGAACTGCTTGGTACGTCGAATCACTCGTCCCCCGTCCCGTCGGGCTCATCGGCTTCGTCGTACTCCAGGTCGACGGCCAGCCGATACCCGCGTTTCACCACGGTCTGTATCATCTTGGGGTCGCCGAGCGCAGCCCGTAGACGCGCCACCGCGACTTCCACCGCATGAGTGTCTGCGCTGTCACCCGGAAGCCCACGCAGCAGTTCCTGCCGCCCGACCACCCGTCCCGGCGACTTGGCCAGCATCTTCAGCAGCAACTGCCCGGTCGCCGACACCTCACGCATCTCACCGTCGACGAGGACGGCCTGACCGCGAATCGCGGTGTCATGTCCGGCCACCCGCAGGGTGCGGCTGCGACGTGGCAAATCGTCGGTGATCAACCGCACCAACGCACCGAGCCGGAATCGCCGCGGATAGGCGGTCGGGATCTGCAATGCCTCCAGCGGGCCCGCACTGACCGACCCGACACACATCACCGGCACCGCTGTACGCATCGCATGCACGAACGGCTGCAGCTTCCCCAACTCCTTGGCGCGGGTGAGGATCGCCGCCGCGGCGGGCGCGCTGGTGAAGGTGATGGCGTCGAGGTCGGCCCGAATGGTGGCCGTGATCATCTTGTCGATCCGACCCACATCGGGATGCATGTTCCACCGATACACCGGCACCGGCAGGACATCGGCGCCGGCCGCACGCAGTACCGCGCAGAAATCCGGCAGCGGTTCCCACTCGGTGGTGGCGCCGTGCAGCTGCACCGCCACCCGCATCCCGTCGACACCCTCGGCCAGCAACCGGTCGAGCACCTCCGACGACGACTCGCTCTCCGGCGACCACTCCTCGCGCAACCCGGCGGCACGGATCGCCCCCTTCGCCTTGGGTCCGCGTGCGATCAACCGGCTCTTGTGGAGAGCGGCCACCAACTCTTCGGCCTCACCCCAGCCCTCGGCGGCCTCCACCCACCCGCGGAAACCGATCCCGGTGGTGGCCACCATGATGTCCGGCGGGTCGGCGATGACCCGGCCGGTCACCCGCTCGAGTTCGGTGTCGTCCACCAGCGGCAGGATCCGGATCGTCGGCGCCAGCATCACCTCGGCGCCCCGGCGCGTCAGCAGGGCCGCGAACTCCTCCGATCGCCGCGCCGCGGTGATCCCGATGGTGAATCCCTCGAGGGGCAACTCGTCCGGCGCGGTGACCGGGCGGTGGTCGTCGCTCATCGCGTCCCATCGTCGTCGTCGGCGGTGGCGAAGTGGATCTCGACGACACCGTCGACCACCCGGACCGCCAGCGACGGCACCGCGACGGTGTCGTCGTCGAGGCACACACCGGATCGCAGGGAGAACACCTGCTTGCCGATCGGACTCGCCACGGTGGGCTCACCGGCATGGTCGCCGGTCAACCCGCGCGAGAGCACCGCGGCGCGGGCGAACGGATCGATGTTGCCGATCGCGTGCAGCCGCGACCGTCCGACGGCTTCCCGGTCGGTCTCCGACGCCGGGATCCGGAACAACGCGGCCTGCGCCCCGTCCGGCCCCAGCACTCCGACGCCACGTCCGACGACGAGCTCGTCGAGCGCGCACACCCGCACCCAGACACCCGTCCGGGTCTGTTCGGCAGTGTCGATGATCGTCATCAACGCACTCCTTCCGTTTCCAGCGGGACATCCGTCCCGGCCGATTCCACGAGGACACCGGTTCCGACCGAAGCCGCCCGAACGGTGGGCAGGTCGAGCAGCACAGGAACCTTGCGCTCGTCTCCCTCGGTGAACCGGATGGTGGGGTCTGACACCTCCGGAGCGTTCACGAACGACACGAACCGCTTCAGTTTGTCCTCGTCTTCCAATACCGCGGCCCACTCATCACGGTAGCCCGCGACGTGGCGCTCCATGGCCGCCTCCAGATCGGCGGCCAGCCCCAGGCTGTCGTCGCAGACCACCGCCTTGAGATGGTCCAGTCCGCCCTCGAGCGACTCCAGCCACGGCGCGGTGCGCTGCAGTCGGTCGGCGGTGCGGATGTAGAACATCAGGTACCGGTCAATGTAGGCGACGAGTGTGTCGTCATCCACACCGCCGGCCAGCAGCTGTGCGTGCTTGGGTGTCTGACCGCCGTTGCCGGCGACGTACAGGTTCCACCCGTGCTCGGTGGCGATCACACCGACATCCTTGCCACGGGCCTCGGCACATTCGCGGGCACAACCGGAGACACCGAACTTGAGCTTGTGCGGCGACCGCAGGCCCCGGTAGCGCTTCTCCAGGAAGACCGCCATGCCCACCGAGTCCTGCACACCGTAACGGCACCAGGTGGAGCCGACACAGCTCTTCACCGTCCGCAGGCTCTTGCCGTACGCATGCCCGGACTCCATGCCCGCATCGACGAGACGCCGCCAGATCTCCGGGAGCTGATCGACCCGTGCACCGAACAGGTCGATCCGCTGACCACCGGTGATCTTGGTGTACAGACCGAAGTCGCGGGCGATCTCACCGATCACGATGAGCTGCTCGGGGGTCACCTCACCGCCCGGCATCCGCGGGACCACCGAGTACGAGCCGTTCTTCTGCATGTTCGCCAGGAAGTGGTCGTTGGTGTCCTGCAGCCCGGCCTGCTCACCGTCGAGGATGTGATCGCTCGACGTCGACGCCAGGATCGACGCGACGGTGGGCTTGCAGATCTCGCAGCCCGATCCGGTGCCGTACCGGTCGATCAGTTCGGAGAAGGTGCGGATGCCGGTGACGGACACGATCTCGAACAGCTCGGCGCGCGACTGCGTGAAGTGCTCACACAGCGACTTGCTGAGCTGCACGCCCGACGCCTCGAGCAGGGCCTTGATACTCGGCACGCAACCACCACAGGTGGTGCCGGCCGAGGTACACCCCTTGACCGCCGCGATGTCGCAGGCGCCGTCGGCTATCGCCGAGCAGATCGTTCCCTTGGAAACACCGTTGCACGAGCAGATCTCGGCGTCGTCGGGCAGCGCGTCGATGCCGACGCCGGCACCCCCACCCGCCGGGGTGATCAGCGCGGCCGGGTCACCCGGGATCGCGCGACCGACCATCGGCTTGAGTATCGCGTACGCCGACGCGTCACCCACCAGGATGCCGCCGAGGAGGGTCGACGCGTCGTCGGAGATGACGATCTTGGCGTACTTGCCCGCGACCGGGTCGGAGTAGACGATCTCGAGGGCCCTCTCGGTGGTTCCCATGGCATCACCGAAGCTCGCGACGTCGACACCGAGCAGTTTGAGCTTGGTGGACATGTCCGCACCGGGGAATTCCGCCGTGCCGCCGACCAGTTGTTCGGCGACCACCTCGGCGGTGGAGTACCCCGGGGCGACCAGTCCGTAGCACCGGCCCTCGACCGCCGCGACCTCGCCGATCGCAAAGATGTCGGGATCATCTGTGCGGCAACCGGTGTCGACGAGCACACCACCGCGCTCGCCGAGGGCCAGGCCCGCATCGCGGGCCAGCTGATCGCGAGGACGCACACCGGCCGAGAAGACCACCAGCGACGCATCGATCAGCGTCCCGTCACTCAGTGTCACCGACACCCCGCCGGTACCGTTGTCCGCGATGGCGGACGTGCCGACCCCGGCGTGTACGTGCAGCCCCAGGTCGGTGACCAGCTTGGCCAGCACCGCACCACCGCCGTCGTCGACCTGCATCGGCATCAGCCGCGGGGCGAACTCGACGACATGCGGGGTCATACCCAACAGCCGCAACGCATTCGCTGCCTCGAGCCCGAGCAGTCCACCGCCGACCACCACGCCGACCGCGCCCGGACCGGCGGCCTCGGCCACCGTGCGGATGCCGTCGAGATCGTCGAGCGTGCGGTAGACGAAGCACTTCTCGTGGTCGTGGCCGCTGACCGGCGGGACGAACGGATACGAGCCCGTGGCGAGCACCAGCGCGTCGTAGTCGACGGTGCGACCGGAATCGGTGACCACCCGGTGGCCGTCGCGATCGACGGTGGTGACGGTCTCCCCCACCAGCGACTCCACCGCGGTGTCACCGTCATAGGTGTTGCCGCTCAACGCGAGTGCGGTGCGATCCCACTCACCCACGTAGGAGGACAGGCCGACCCGGTCGTATGCGGGCTCGGCTTCTTCGCCGATCACCACGACGCGCCAGGTGCCGTCGGTGTCGCGGTTGCGGATCTCCTGCACGAATCGGTGTCCGACCATTCCGTGTCCGGCGACCACGACGGTGCGCGACGTGTTCATCTCGGTTCCCTTCGTCATGCGTGTACTGCTCTCGTCCGCCGGGCCTGGTCAGGCCTTCGCCTCGACGGTCGCGGGGACATCGGTATCATCCAGTACCGCAACAGCTTCCGGCGCGTGGACCTGGATGTCGTCGGTGTGGCTGTAGTGCGGGTCGAGGACGACCTCCCTACGGGCGTAGAACCACCAGGTGATGACACCGGCGATCACGTAGAAGGCCAGGAAGATCCAGAACGCGATGGTGGCCGACTGGTTGGCCTTGTAGCTACTGCGCAGCACCAGGTTGATCGCGACGCCGCCGAGCGCGCCGACCGCACCGGCGATCCCGATCAATGCTCCCGACATCGACCGCGACCACAGGGTGCGGGCCATGCCGTCGACACCGGTCAGGTTGCGGGACTTGTGCTCGAAGATCGTCGGGATGATCTTGTAGACAGAGCCGTTGGCGATCCCGGAGATCGCGAACAGCAGGATGAATCCGACGATGAACCCGACCAGCTGCGGCGTCTCGATCTTGTGTCCGGCATGTCCGTCGGCGACGGTTCCGGCGACCACCAGGACGATCGACGAGGCGACCATACCGACGAAGCACCACAAGGTGACCTTGCCGCCACCGAAGCGGTCGGCGAACTTGCCGCCGAGCGGGCGGAACAGCGATCCCAGCAGCGGCCCGATCCAGGCGATCTGTGCGGCCGAAAGTGCTGCAGCAGCAGCTGTTTCACCAGACGACTTGAACGAGATGTTGAGCACCTGACTGAACGCGAACGAGAAGCCGATGAACGATCCGAAGGTGCCGATGTAGAGGATGGAGATCAACCAGCTGTCGTAGTGCTTGAGGCAGTCGATCATTGCCCTACCGCTGGAGGTCTGGTGATCGAGGTTGTCCATGTAGATCGCGGCACCGACACCGGCGACAGCCAGACCCACAAGGTAGACCGCACAGACGATCTCGGGTTTGTCCGAGGCCAGCCAGATCACCAGCAGCCCGAGCAGCTGCACCGCGGGCACGCCGATGTTGCCACCACCGGCGTTCAGGCCGAGAGCCCAGCCTTTGAGTCGCTGCGGGTAGAAGGCGTTGATGTTGGTCATCGACGAGGCGAAGTTGCCGCCGCCGAAACCGGTGAGCGCTGCGACGAAAAGGAACCAACCGAAGCCGAATTCGCCCGGGTTCATCATCAGCATCATGGTGAGGCCGGTCGGGATGAGTAGCACCACCGCGGAGAAGATCGCCCAGTTCCGGCCGCCGAATCGCGCAGTGGCCTGGGTGTAGGGGACGCGCAGGCAGGCACCGACAAAGGTGGCGGTGGCCGCGATCACGAACTTCTGGTCGGCGTTGATACCGTACTCGGGTCCCATGAACAGGGCCATCACCGAGAACAGCGACCAGATCGAGAAGCCGATGTGTTCGCAGATCACCGACCAGACGAGGTTGCGGCGGGCGATCAGGGCGTTGCCGCCCTCCCAGGCAACGGTGTCCTCGGGATCCCAGTCGGTGATCGTGTGGTCTCTTCGCAGATTGTCCAGCAGGCGTGAGGTTGCCATGTGGTGTCCCATCGGGTTGGTGACAAGTGACTGTGGCGTCGGGGCTGTGGCCGTATGACCGACGATCAGCGTCGATCGTTGAACCAACGGTAGGGACGCCGTGTTGCGCCACTTGTCACGGTCGTGACTGAGAAGTCACGTTGTTCTCACATCCACCACCTGGGGGTGTGAGCCGGATGGGACGATGCGAACGCACCGACAGAACTGCGCGTACCTGCGGTTATACCATCAGACGGACGATGTCGACGACCCGTTTGAGACCGGGTAGCGCGCCGGCGGTGGACCGGGGGTGCAGGGCATGGACGGCAAGCCGGAACATGGTGGCCCGCAACATCATCTGCGGCCACTCCGGCTGATCGGACCAGCGGCGGACCAGATCGTCGTCGGCGCCACCCCAGGCGAGGGAGTCGACGACGACCACCGCCGCCGCCCACGACGCCGGGCGCCAGTAGGGCACGATGTCGGTGATCCCGGGTGCCGCCGCCCCGGCGAACAGCACGGTCCCGAACAGATCCCCGTGCACCACTTGGTTTTTCAGCTCGACCGGCTTACGCAGGGTCGCCAGGGTCTTGAGGATCGCGACGCTCTCCTGCCCGTCCGCCGACGTCGGCTCGGCCATGCCCGCGGCTCGGGCGGTCCGCAACGGCACATCCTCCCAGGCAGCCCGGTCGGCCGCGTTGAAGACGTCGACGTCGGTGTGCGGCGGCGCGGGCTGCTGCAGCAGGAACCGAGGACGGTCCAGATCGGCGATGGCCTCGTGCAGCCGGTCGGCCACCGACACCACCTCGTCGTGACGTGGCTCGGAGGTTCCGGCGATATAGGTGTCGGCCCGCCAGCCGGACACCACATAGCGACCGTCGGTGGCCCGGAACGGACGGGCGATCCGCAGCCCCTCGACATAGAGGTTCTCGCGTACCGACGCCGACCACGCGGCACGCGCGTGGTCGGGAACCAGCGACAGCACCACCTCGCCGACACGCCAGCCGCCCAGCCACGAGTCGCCCATCGCGATCGGCGGGTGGGAGGTCAACCCGAATGTGTTCAGCACATGATCGGGCGGCTCGACAGTGTTCACATCTGCAGAGATTACCGAGCCCGCCGGGCAATCCCCGGGAACGACGCGGTGACGTGCCCCTGCGGACGCCGGGCCGGACGATCGGCCGATCGCGGTGTCGGTGGGCCGGTTCGCGCCGGAACTCAGTAGACCGGCAGCTCTTTGTCGACCTGGCTCGCCCATGCGGTGATCCCACCCTGCAGATGCCTGGCGTCGGCGAACCCCGCGCGCTTGAGGGCGGCGAGGGCCTCGGCCGAGCGGATCCCGGTCTTGCAGTAGAGCACCGTAGGACGATCCTGCGGGATGTCGGCGAGCGCTGCCCCGGACAGGATGCGGTCCTTGGGGATCAGGGTGGCGCCGTCGATGTGCACGATGTCCCACTCGACCGGCTCACGCACGTCGATCAGGGCGATCCGGTCACCGGCGTCGATCTTGTCCTTGAGTTCGGTGGCGGTCAGGGTGGATCCGGCCGCAGCCTGCGCCGCCTCGTCGGAGACGACACCGCAGAACTCCTCGTAGTCGATCAGTTCGGTGATCTTCGCGCCGTCGGGGTCCTTGCGGATCCGGATGGTGCGGTAGGTCATGTCCAGGGCGTCGTAGACCATCAGCCGACCGAGCAGTGGCTCGCCGATGCCGCAGATCAGCTTGATCGCCTCGGTGCCCATGATCGATCCGATCGAGGCGCACAGGATGCCCAGCACGCCGCCCTCGGCGCACGAGGGCACCATCCCGGGCGGCGGGGCCTGCGGATAGAGGTCGCGGTAGTTGATTCCACGGCCGTCCGGGGCGTCCTCCCAGAACACCGACGCCTGACCCTCGAACCGGTAGATCGATCCCCACACGTACGGCTTGTGGGCGAGCACGGCGGCATCGTTGACGAGGTAGCGCGTGGCGAAGTTGTCGGTGCCGTCGAGGATGAGGTCGTACCGGGAGAACAGTTCGACGGCGTCCTCCGGCTCGAGGCGCTGATCGTGGATGTTCACCGTCACGAACGGGTTGATCTCGCGGATCGAGTCGCGCGCCGACTCCGCCTTGGGCCGACCGACATCGGACTGGCCGTGGATCACCTGACGCTGCAGGTTGGACTCGTCGACGACGTCGAACTCGACGATGCCGATGGTCCCGACACCGGCCGCCGCCAGGTAGAGCAGGGTCGGTGAGCCGAGGCCACCGGCCCCGATCACCAGCACTCTGGCATTCTTCAGTCGTTTCTGCCCGGTCATCCCGACGTCCGGGATGATCAGGTGCCGGCTGTAGCGCGCGACCTCCTCGTTGGACAGTTCGGCCGCGGGTTCAACCAGCGGTGGCAAAGACGACACAGCTGCCTCCGATCATCGATGACGGATCAGGCCGCGTACATGCGGCCGACTGGCATGGTCAACGATCCCCCGTCGTGGCGAATTCCCCAGGCCGGTGCCGCGCGGACGCTTCCGGTCAGGCCGGCGAATGCCCCGGGAACGGCCACGGATTGGGCTTGCACACGAATGCCGGGTCGGCGTTCATGTCGGGGTCGAGCGCCAGGATCTGAGCGTTGGCGGTCCCGAAGGACTGCTGCATCATGATCGGCGCGAGCGCCCCGTTCGCCGGGCACGGCACGTGCCGTTCGTACCCGATTCCGTGGCCCACCTCGTGGTTGACCAGGTACTGGCGGTAAGCGACGTCGTCACCCTCGTACGACATCGCGCCACGGACCCAGCGGGCCTCGTTGAGCGTGACCCGCTTGTCCGGGGGGTAGAAGCACGATGTCTCGAGCTTGATCTGGTATCCGCAGAGTTCCCGCGTGGTGCCGGTGGAGCCGAGCGAGATCCGAAGGTCCGGTTCGCCCCTGTCGATCCGCCGGAAGGAGACCTTGCCGTCGCCGATCCAGCTGCGCCCGTTGGCCAGGGTGGTGTCGACCATCTTCGCGAAGGATCGGTCACCGGCGAAGTCCTGCCCGTTCAGGCCGTCCTCCACCTCGACGGTGTAGGTGTAGGCCTGCCCGCCGGTACCGACCTGTCCGGTGGTGCCGGGCACGACGTGAAAGGTCTTCTTCCCGTTGGCGGTGAACGCACCGCCGGCCGGGAGCGCCCCGGCGGTCAGTTGCGCCTCCTGGATCTGGCCGGTCGGCGCACCGATCGGAGTGGTCTCCTCGGTCACCTGCGCGTTGCGCGCCGACGGATCGGGTGCCACCTCGGGGGCACCGCCATCGTTGTCGGAGTCACGGATGGTGAACACGAGCAGGATCACGGTCAGGACCACCAGCACTGGGATCGCATACGCCCGCCAACCGTAGGTCGCGACGAATCGACGCAGCGCATTGGGCTGCGGTTCGTCGGCGTCGTCCGCACCCGGGGATTCGCGATCGCGGTCCCCGCGCGCACGCCCGACCTCGTCGGTGGGATCCCAGCGGGCCCGCAGCGGCTGGTCGGGAAGCGGACGGGGTCGTCTCGGCACGTCCCCCGCCCCGCCCCGCGCCGTCCGCGGCCCGGCCTCCCCGGCCCGAACCCGCCCCTCGGTGCGGAACGCCCCCGGGCCCGTCGGCTCGCTCCCGGGCGCATCTTCTGTGCGGCTCACGTGTCACACCCTCTCACAGGATGATGCGAATACCACGGAGGACGTCGCTCCCGCGGAGCCGGAACTGTACCGCAACCGCAACGATGCCGCCGCCGATCACCGTGACCCCCCGAGTACCCTCGAACCATGTCTACAGCCGCCAAGGCCTCCGGGCGAAACGGAACCCGGCTCCCTCGGAGCGCACGGCGCATGCAGTTGCTCGAGGCAGCGAGCGAGATCTTCGTCGAACGCGGATATCACTCGGCGGGGATGGACGAGATCGCCATCCACGCGGGTGTCAGCAAGCCCGTGCTGTACCAGCATTTCCCGTCCAAGCTCGACCTCTACATCGCCGTGGTCGACTCACATGCCGAGAAGCTGGTCGCCGACGTCAACGCGGCCCTGCTCACCACCACCGACAACCGGAAGCGCGTCCGTGCGGCGGTCGAGGCGTTCTTCGACTTCATCGACCAGGACAACTCCGGTTACCGCCTGATCTTCGCCTCGGACGTGATGGACCCGGCGGTCATCCGCCGTACCGAGGGCGCGACCGAGGCCTGCGTCGACGCCGTGTACGGGCTGGTCATGCAGGATTCCGGACTCGATCCCTACCGGTCGCGGATGCTGGCGGCGGGCCTTGTCGGTGCGAGCCAGGTGAACGCACGCTACTGGCTCGAGGCCAAGCGGCCGATCGACAAGCACACCGCCGTCGACACCACCGTCGCCCTGCTGTGGGGCGGGTTGTCGCATGTGCCGATGCAGCCCGGCGGCTCGTTCGGTGATCCGGTCGTCGTCGCCCCGGCCGACGACGGTCAGGCCGACTGACACCGAACCCGGCGCACCGGGAGGACCCGGCCGGCGCACGAGCCCGACGAGCACAGAAACAACCGACGGCTGCCGTCCCCGTGAGGGGGACCGGCAGCCGTCGATGTCTGCGGTGAACGCGACCGGTCAGGAACCGAAGCCCACCCTGCGTCCCTCGGCGGCGCCGACCTCGACGTAGGCGATCTTGGTGACCGGCACCAGGAACCGCGACCCGCGGTCGTCGGTGAGCACCAGGAGTTCCTGCTTCCCGGCGAGTGCGGCCTCGACCGCGGCGAGTGCATCCTCGGCCGGCAATGCCGAGGCGATCGACAGTTCGCGCGGGCTGTCGGTGATGCCGATCTTCACTTCAACGGTCATGGCCACCCTTCGGTTGTGGTTGGAGCTCGTGCGCGGACTCGACGGTGACGCATCGTCGCCGAACATCCGCTCGCCGAACCAGGTTAATCCAGCGTCGCCGACCGATGTCAGCCGCTCCGCTATGGGCTGAACCGCATCTCGGAGACGAGCGCGGCCCGCAGGTCCGATCCGTCGACCGCACGCGCGGGCGCCCGCGGCCTCCGGAATCCGGCCGCAACCCGGTCTCAGCCGAGACCGAGATCGGCCATCCGCTGCGCATGCCGCGCGGAGACCGTCTCGAAGAAGTCCGCCACGCCGTGCAGCGACGACGCCCCGGCGAACAGCAGATCCATCACGTCGTCCTCCGCGGCGAGCACCCACTGCGTGTGCGTCACGGCCTCGCCGAGCAGGCGACGGCCCCACAACGTGAGCGGGGAACGCAGGTTCGGGTCGGACGCGATCGCGGCGTTCACCTGTTCCCGCGCGAACTGGGAATTGCCGGTCTCGGCCATGACCGACGCCACCACCGCACGCACCGAGGCGGGCAGCACCTGGGACAGCTCGTTGTAGAAGTCGGCGGCCAGGCCGTCGGCGACATACGCCTTGACCAGCGCCTCCAGCCAGGTCTTGGGGGTCGTCGCATCGTGATACTGGTCGAACACCTTGCGGTAGCGGGTCACCGACTCCACCGGGTCGAGCCCGCGTCGCGTCACCTGCTCGGCGAGCATCTCGTAGTGCCCGAACTCCGAGGTGGCCATGCGGGCGATGGCGATCCCACTGGCGTCGTCCGGGGCCATCGACGATTCGGCGACGAGGCGATAGAAGGCGGCGTACTCGCCGGCCAGCAGCACAGCGAAGAGCTTGGCGATCGCACCGTCGTCCGGGTCGATCGCGGATGTCGGGAGGGGCTCGGACGCATCGGCAGACGGCGACATGCACTGATGGTAACGGGTCCGCTGAGGTCACCACGTACACTGATGGTCGGTGTAGTACCGCGGACGTTGCGATCCACCCACGTGGATGTCCGGCAGCCCGACTGCCCCGCGACCGCGGACCACCCGGCATTGTGCGCGCACTTCGAGCCCACACCCGCTGTCCGACGCGGCCCCCGACGGCCGCGCGACGGCCCGCGAGAGACGTCGATTTCCCGGCGCTCGCGGTCATGTGGAGCCTTTCGTGCGTGCTCGAGCAGATACGAAAGGCACACGAAAACCACATGACCGACACCGGCACCGAAGAAGACGTGCAGACCACCATCGTCGACGAGACACACACCTCGCCGACCTTCGCCGAACTCGGCGTCGACCCCCAGATCGTCGAGGCTCTCGCCGACGACGGCAAGACCCACACCTTCGCGATCCAGGAGCTGACCCTGCCGCTCGCGCTGGCCGGCGATGACCTGATCGGTCAGGCCCGCACCGGCATGGGCAAGACCTTCGGCTTCGGCGTCCCGCTGCTGCACCGGCTGGCCAATGCCTCCGACACCGGCGTGCGCGCCCTCGACACCACGCCGCGGGCACTGATCATCGTCCCGACCCGCGAGCTCTGCCTCCAGGTCACCGGCGACCTCGAGGTGGCCGCCCGCAAGCTCGACGTCACCCTCGCCGACGGCACCGAGCGCAGGATTCGGATCACCGCGATCTACGGTGGCCGCCCCTACGAGTCACAGATCGCCGACCTGCAGGCCGGCGTCGACGTCGTCGTCGGTACTCCCGGCCGCCTCCTCGACCTGGCCAACCAGGGCCACCTGATCCTCGGCAAGGTGTCCATCCTGGTGCTCGACGAGGCCGATGAGATGCTCGACCTGGGCTTCCTGCCCGACATCGAGCGGATCATCTCCGCGTTGCCTGCCGACAAGCAGACGATGCTGTTCTCGGCCACCATGCCGGGCCCGATCGTCACCCTCGCCCGGACCTTCCTGAACCGGCCCACCCACATCCGCGCCGAGCACGCCAACGATTCCGCGGTGCACGAGCGCACCACGCAGTACGTCTACCGTGCCCACGCCCTGGACAAGGCCGAGCTGGTCGCACGGATCCTGCAGGCCGAGGGCCGCGGCGCCACGATGATCTTCACCCGCACCAAGCGGACCGCCCAGAAGGTCGCCGACGACCTCGCCGAGCGCGGGTTCGCGGTGGGTGCCGTGCACGGCGATCTCGGCCAGGTCGCGCGCGAGAAGGCGCTCAAGCGCTTCCGCAACGGCGACATCGACGTCCTCGTCGCCACCGACGTCGCCGCCCGCGGCATCGACATCGACGACGTCACCCACGTCATCAACTACCAGTGCCCGGAGGACGACAAAACCTACGTGCACCGGATCGGCCGTACCGGCCGCGCGGGCCGTACCGGCACCGCCGTGACCCTGGTCGACTGGGATGAGCTGCATCGCTGGGAGCTGATCAACAACGCCCTCAAACTCGACGCCCCCGAGCCGGTGGAGACCTACTCGACCTCCGAGCACCTGCGCGCCGAGCTCGGTATCCCGGAGTCGGCGACCGGCCGGATCGCCAAGCCCCGGCGTGACGGTGAACCCGACGACGGCGAGCGTCGTCCCCGCGCCGAGCGCCCCGCCCGTACCCGCACCCGTCGGCGGACCCGGGCCGGCCGGCCGGTGAGTGACGACGCGTCCGAGAACACGGGCGACGGCACCGATCCGAAGAACTCCTCCGGCGACTCGGGTGACGGGTCCGCCGACACCGCGGCCGTTTCCGGCGACGCGGCGACCAACGCCACCGAGACCAAGGGCGAGAGCACCGACGGTGGGCCGCGCCGCCGTCGCCGCCGCCGCGGTGGTGCGCGTCGTCGCAGCGGTGCCGACGCCGGCTCCACGGAGAGCGCAGGCGATTCCGCCCCGGCCGCAGCTGCCGCCGAATAGCTCAGGGGCAGAAGCGATCTCGACGCCAACCGAGCAGCAGGAACCGCCGGTGCGGACACGGATCACACCGGAACGCAGGACCCGCGCCGACCTGGTGGTCAGCGCCGTCATCGTCGTCGTGCTCGTCGTCGCCGGCGTGGTGATCTGGTACGTCAGTCCCGCTCGCCACGCCGACGACGCCCAGGCCACATCGGCATCCCCGGTGAGCGCGGCCGCCACCGCCGTGCCGGCCGCGCTCACCGCCCGCTGGCATGCGGCCTCGGCCGCCACCACCACTCCGGCGATCACCAGATCGCTGATCGTCACCGCCGACGGCGGCGAGGTGACCGGCCGCGACCCGGCCACGGGACATCAGGTCTGGCGCTACTCCCGCGACATCCCGCTGTGCACCGCCGCGGCGGCATGGCCGGGTAGCGCCGACGAGGTGCTCGCCGTCTACCGGAACTCCCGGGGATGCTCGGAGGTCACCGCCCTCGACGGCAGCACCGGGCGCCGCGTCGGCAGCCGGACGAGCGACGCCGACGACACGCTGCATCTGGTCACCGACTCCGGCTATGTGCTCGCGCAGGGTCCCGGTCGGCTGGAGACGTGGGGGTCCAACCTGGTACGTGGTATCGAGTACGGCCGCGTCACCGCCCCGGTCAACCCCGAGGTGCAGCCCGGCCGCACCGATTGCACCCTGTTCTCGTCGGCCATCTCCGGAGATCGTCTCGCGGTGATCGAACGCTGCGCCGACGATCCCGGTTACCGGCTGACCGTCCTCGGGGCGTTGCTCGACAGCAACGAGAAGGTCACCCAGTACGGGTCGTCGCCGATCACCGACATCGCGACCGGCCCACCGCCGGTGGTCATCGCGATGAGCGGTTCGGCGATCGCGGTCTACGACGGCGGGCACAACGCCCCCACCCCGGGCAAGCCCACCATCCGGCTGTTCGACACCGACGGGGCCGCGGCCGGCACCGACATCGTGCAGGGCGACCCGGCACCGCCTGCCGACAGCGTGCCACTCACCTCCGGCGGGGTGATCACCTACTTCACCGGCTCCGCCACCGTCGTGCTGGACGCCCAGTCACTGCGGCCGCGCTACCTGGTGCCGTCGACCCTGGGCCCCGGCGAGATGATGGCCGGACAGTTGCTGCTCCCCGGACCGTCGGGGGTCAGCGTCCGCGATCCCGCGAACGGCAGGACGGTGCGCACCATCGCGCTGAAGCGCGACGGATACACCGGCGGCACGGTGAGTCTGCGCGTGGCCGGCGAGTCGGTGGTGGAACAGCGCGGCGCGACCATCGAGGTGTACGGACCGGCCGACTGACGGCATGGAGGTGTCCCGGCGGCCCGGGTGGTGACTCAGCTGGGGTCGAAGGTGCGAACCTGCTCGCCGGCGTCCCAGTACTTCCGGAGGTTCTCCGCGAGCTGACGATACGCCATGGCGCCCTTGTTCTTTCGGCCACGCATCACCGATGACCCCGACGCCGACGCCTCGGCGAACCGAACGGTCCGCGGGATGGGCGGGTCGAGCACGGGCAGGCCGTAGCGATCGGCGACGTCGGACAGTACATCGCGACTGTGGGTGGTTCGGGCGTCGAAGATGGTGGCCACCGCGCCCAGCGTGGCGAGTTCGGGGTTGGTGATCTGCTGGACCTCGGTGACCGTCCGCAACAGCTGTCCCACGCCACGATGCGCGAGCGTCTCGCACTGCAGCGGGACGATCACCTCGTGTGCGGCGGTCAGCCCGTTGAGGGTGAGCACCCCCAGTGACGGCGGGCAGTCGATGAGGATCACGTCGAAGTCCTCGGCGACCTCCGCCAGTGCCCGCTTGAGTGCGTACTCGCGCCCCGGCCGCATCAACAGCAGCGCCTCGGCCCCGGCGAGGTCGATCGTCGCCGGGAGCAGCGTCACATCGTCCTCGGTGTCGAGCAACACGTCGGCGATCTCTTCGTCCCCCAGCAGCACGTCGTGCACCGACCGTTCGATCTGGTCGGGATCATGTCCGAGCGAGAACGTCAGACACCCCTGTGGATCGAGATCCACGACGAGCACCGACACATCCAGATCCGCCAAAGCCGCACCCAACGACGCCACGGTCGTCGTCTTGGCCACCCCACCCTTTTGGTTCGCAATCGCGAGAATGCGCGTCATGACCCCCACCTTACGGCCGGGACCGCCGTCGCAGGGATCCACCGAGCCCACCGATCACCGTGAGCGCAGGACGCTCACCTGGCTCGACGGCCCTTTCCCGGACTGTCGCCCCCGCGACTCCCGCCCGCCTGCCCCCTTGCCCCGGAACGGCCGGACGAGGGTGGACGGGGCGGGGCGTCGTCCTCCACGAGGTCGGCGGAGATCCACCGCAGTGATGCAGGGGTGAACAGCATCACCAGGGTGGTCAGGGCGAGCAGCGCCAGTGGGATGGCGAAGAGAGCCTGGCCGCTGGTGAACACGTAGTAGGCCACCGGGAGCAGCAGCAGTTGGGCGACCAGCGAGATCGCACGGCCCCAGCGCCGGCCGACCAGCAGCGCCACCCCGCCCACCAGGACCCCGCCGAAGATGATGCCGAACCACAGCGCGGTGCCGTAGCCACTGATGAAGTCCTCGTGATGTCCGGCCATCTCACGGATCACCAGCACGATGGCGAAGATCAGCGCCACCGCACCCTCGAAGGTGGTCAGCGCACCGGCCACCCGGATCTGGGTCGGCGGAGCCTCCACGGCCCCGGTCCCCGTGTCGTTCTCCGGGTCTTTGCTCTTGCTCACCTGTCCAGAGTAGAAGGTGTGCGCGCACACGTTCTGTGCACCTGAGCGTCGACGACGGTGTGCGTCGTCGCGCCGACGCCGACGATGCCCTGCAGCGCCCCTCTGCCCCGAAACCCGGGGAACGCCCGAAACCCGGGGACCGCCCGAAACCCGGGGACCGCCCGAAACCCGGGGACCGCCCGAAAGTAGGGGAAAGTCACCTTCCCCTACTTTCGCCATCGTCCCCGAGATGCAACACAGGGAAGGAGTCGAAACTCGGGGAAGGAGCACTTTCCCCTGGTTTCGGGGGGGGGGACGAGCGGCATCGGGAGCGGTCACGAACCTCGGGGAAGGAACACTTTCCCCTGGTTTCAGGGGTGACGACGGATTCCGACAACGGACGACGCACGGCACCCGGACACGCGGTGCGAACGACGCCGCCTGCGCGAAGCGACCGCTCACCCCATATCCTCAGGAGTCGTGCGCGTCTTGCTCATCGTCAATCCGTTCGCCACCGCGACCAGTCCGGCCGGCCGCGACGCCCTGGTCAACACCTTGAGCTCACACTTTCCGGTGGATGTGGAGCACACCACACACCGCGGCCACGCGGGTGAGCTCGGCGCCCGGGCTGCAGCCGAGGGCTACGACGCGGTGATCGTGCACGGCGGCGACGGCTCGGTGAACGAGACGGTGAACGGCCTCCTCGGCGCACCGTCGTCCCCGCCCCGCAACCGGCTGCCGATGCTCGCGGTGATCCCGGGCGGGAGTGCCAACGTGTTCTCCCGCACCCTCGGCATCGATCGGGACCCACTGCGGGCGACGCGTCAGGTGATCGAGTTGCTCGACCGCGGCGAACATCGTCGGATCGGCCTGGGGCACTCCGCCGACCGCTGGTTCGTGTTCAACGCCGGGATGGGCATGGACGCGATCATCGTCCACGCGATGGAAGAGAAGCGCCAGGCCGGCAAGTCCGCCACGCCGGCCCGATATCTGTGGACGACGGTGCGTAGCTTCTTTCGCAATGCCTCGGACACAAGGACTTTCACGGTCACCACCGCCGACGACAAGCCGATCGAGAACGTCCGGTTCGCCTTCGTCAGCAACACCAGCCCCTGGACGTACCTGGGTAGCCGCGAGATCCGCACCAATCCGTCGACGGGATTCGACACCCGACTCGGCGTGTTCGCCGCCACCTCGACCGGGGTCATGGCGAACCTTCCGTTGGCCACCCGGCTGCTGACCCATCGCAACCCCAGGGCCCGGCACCTGTTCCGGACCGACGACGTCGAATGGGTGGAGTTCAGCGCCGACGAACCGCTCGACGTCCAGATGGACGGCGACTACATCGGCGCGCACACGGCGATCCGGTTCGACCATCGTCCCGACGCGCTCGACGTGGTCGCACCCCTCCACCAGAGCGGAACAATCGCTCCGAAGTGAGCCAACCGGATAAAGCGAACCACTGTGACCGGAGCCACCACTGTGGCCGAGCTCACTGCATCCGCCCCGCCCGACGACCCCGCGCGACTGTCTTCGACCTGCGGAATTCGTCCACGTGAACCGAAGATCGAGCGTATAGTAGAACATCGGGGTTTGAGCCGACCCGCCGCCCCCCACCAGGGGCGGTCCGACCACAGTGATATTGCACACGTGTTAACCGAAGACCATTGACTTCGTCTGGATTCGTGAAAGTATTCACAAGCAACAACGCGGAAACATTCGGTGCCTCCGCGTGAACTATCGGTTACAGCCACAACCACCCGCATAGAGGTTATCGAGTGGTGCGCACAGCACCTGAAGGAGAAGTAATGGACTGGCGTCACAAGGCCATCTGTCGCGACGAGGATCCGGAGCTGTTCTTCCCGGTGGGAACCAGTGGACCGGCCATCGCCCAGGTCGCCGACGCAAAGCTCGTCTGCGCTCGCTGCCCCGTCACCGCCGAGTGCCTCTCGTGGGCCCTCGAATCTGGCCAGGACGCAGGCGTCTGGGGCGGCATGAGCGAGGACGAGCGTCGCGCACTGAAGCGTCGCACCGCACGGACCCGTACCCGCAGCAGCGTCTAGCGAGTACACACGCCGTCCTCCACCGGCGGCGCACAAGAGACCCGGCCACGGCCGGGTTTTTTGTTGCCCTCACCACCGTCGGTCATCACGTTCGGCGTTGGGGCAAAGGCGATCCCGCCTCACACCGGGATGGTCACCAGCACCTCGGTACCCGCCCCGTCAGGGTTGGGGCCGGCGGTCACCTCACCGCCGAGTTCGATCGACACGAGGGTTTGCACGATCCGCAGCCCCAGCTGGTTCGACGCGGCGAGGTCGAAGCCCTCCGGCAGACCGGAGCCGTTGTCGCGCAGGGAAATACGCAGACGACGCACATCGCGATCAGCCTGGATGTCAATGCGCGCATCGGATTTCGGCTCGGCAAAGCCGTGTTCGATGGCATTCTGGATCAATTCGGTGAGCACCATCACCAAGGGCATCGCACGGTCGGAGGCGAGCACGCCGATCCGATCGGTGTATCGAACGGTGATCGGGTTCTCCCCCGAGGCGACGTCGACGAGCATCGGCACCAGGCGATCCACCGCCTCGTCGATGTCGACCTCCTCGTCGACGCTGCCGGAGAGCAGTTCGTGGACGAGGGCGATCGAAGCGACCCGCCGCACGGCCTCGGTCAGGGCCACCCGGACCTCGCTGTTCGGGGTCCGTCGCGCCTGCAGCCGTAACAACGCCGACACCGACTGCAGATTGTTCTTGACCCGATGGTGGATCTCACGGATCGTCGCGTCCTTGCTGATCAACGCCAGGTCACGACGCTTGACCTCGGTGACGTCACGGATCAGGACCACCGCACCCGAACTCCGGCCGCCCGGCCGCAAGCCGACCGCCCGGATGAGCACCGTCGCGCGGCTCGCATCGACCTCCATCCGCATGCCGATGTCACGGTAGGGCCCGGCCGGCGGCTCGTGCACCCCGGCTGCGCCGTCGAGCATGATCCCGAGGTCCTCGGACTCGAACGGATCGGTCAGCAACGACGCCGCGACCTCCGACAGCCGGGTCCCCGACAACTCCGACGTCCACCCCATCCGGTGGAACGCCGACAGCGCATTGGGGCTGGTGTAGACGGCGATACCGCGTTCGTCGAGCCGGATGAAGCCATCACCCGCGCGGGGCGTCGACAGCCCGCGCGGATTGCCCTCGGGCAGCGGGAACGTCCCGTCGGCGACCATCTGGGACAGGTGGTTCGCCGAGTCCTGGTAGGCGAGTTCCAGGGGCGAGGGGAGCCGCGGGTGGGTGAGGTCCACCGCGCGCGTCAGCACACCGATCACCCGGCCCTCGTACCCCACGGGAACCGCCTCCCGACGGATCGCCATCGCACCCATCCAGGCCGGGTCCTCGTCCCGGACGATGCGCGCGCCCTCGAAGGCCCGCAGCACCTGTGGGTTGGCGCGGGGATCGACGACGGTGCCGACCTCGTCGTTCGGGAACACCGTCGACGCGGTGTTGGGACGGCACTGGGCGACGGTGACGACCTCGCCGTCCTCGGTGCGCACCGACAACAACAGGTCGGCGAACGACAGATCGGCGAGCAGTTGCCATTCGGCCACGAGCCGTTGCATGTGGGCCGCGGCGTGATCGGCAAGGGTGGTGTGTTCGGCCAGCAGATCGGCCAGGGTGGACATGTCGGATCGGCCTCAGCGCACCGCGCGGCCGGCGTCGACGACTCCTGTCATGGGGATAACGTAGCCCACCGTCCTTCCTGTGCAGTCCGCCGGTGCGCCGCCGACAGCGGCCCGCACGGGTGGGCGATTCTCGATCCGGCAAGGCGACGTGGGACAATCGTCGGGTACAACTCGACGAAGGAGGCCCCTCATGGGCAAGCGGGGACGCAAGAAGCGCGCACGCAAGAAGAATGCAGCCAACCACGGCCGTCGTCCGAACGCCTGAGCCACGCGCTCGGCAACAGACGAGAAGAGCCCGGGCGGAGATGTCGGAACACCGACACCCGCCCGGGCTCTTCGTCTCTCTGGAACCCTGTGCTCGACCGGGACCCTCTGCTCTCCCGGGGCCCGCCATCCGTCCGGGGCTGCCTCAGTGGCCGCTCAGGGAGCGGTGTCACCACCCGTCGAGAAGTACGTCTCGGTGATGGTCACCGATTTGCGGATCTCCACGCGCAACCGGTCACGCAGGCCCGCTGGGGCGTGATCACCACCGCATTTACGTCCGATCAGAGCCTTGAGCTGGCTTTCGATCCCATAGTGGGCCAGGCACGACGGGCAGTTGTCGAGGTGTCCTTGCAGGCGCTCGCGGGCACCCGGGTCGCACTCGTTGTCGAGCAGCAGCCAGACGTCGGCGATCACCGCCGAGCAGTCCAGCGAGGTGAACTCCGGGTCGTCGTCGGAGGGCGGGAGTACGCCGGAACGATCGGTCATCGGGACACCTCGCTCGTGGCGGTCTTCGCGGTGGCCGACCGGTTGAACCCACGCTCGCGCGCGACGTCGGCGAGCAGTCCACGCAGTTGTCGGCGGCCACGATGCAGTCGCGACATCACCGTTCCGATCGGCGTATCCATGATCTCGGCAATCTCCTTGTAGGGCAGGCCCTCGACATCGGCGTAGTAGACGGCCATCCGGAAGTCCTCCGGCAGCGCCTGCAGCGCATCCTTGATCTCGTCGTCGGGTAGGGCGTCGAGTGCCTCGATCTCGGCCGAACGCAGCCCGGTGGAGGTGTGTTCGGCGGTGGCGGCGAGCTGCCAGTCGGTGATCTCGTCGGTCGGGTACTGCGCAGGCTGACGCTGCTTCTTGCGGTACCCGTTGATGTAGGTGTTGGTGAGGATGCGGTACAGCCAGGCCTTGAGGTTGGTGCCCTCACGGAACGACGCGAACGCCGAGAACGCCTTGACGTAGGTCTCCTGGACGAGGTCCTCGGCGTCGGCCGGATTACGGGTCATGCGCAGCGCTGCACCGTACATCTGATCCAGCAGCGGCAGCGCGTCGCGCTCGAATCGTTCGGTCAGCTCTGCGGCGGTCTCGTCGGGATCGGCGCGGCGCGGTGCGGCCGAACCGCGTCCGGCCCCCACCTGCTCGTTCTCCGCGTGATCGCCCTCAGGCTGCTCGGGGTGCCCCTGATCGGCCTGTTCCGGCGCGGCGGGGTCGGGTTCGGTCACTGCGATCCCTTCGGTGATGACGCCTGGGGACGGCCCGTCGGGCCGTCCGATGATGTCGATCAAGTCTACCGATCGCCTGTCGCCGACCGTACGAGGTGGATCGAGCAGTGTCTCTGCACCCACGCCGGCACCCGCCTTCCGCTGTCTTCGAATTGGTCTTCCCCGACCGGGCCGTTCGGGCCCCGACTGCTGGTCACAACACCCCGACGGCGACAATTGTTCCGATTCGTGTCAGACATCGCGCAGGAGAATCCGTGGCCGCCACCCCCGCCATCGCCGCACTCGGCAAGGCCCGCATCGCCCATGAGGTGCACCGTTACACCCACGATCCGCGCAGTGACGCCTACGGCGCCGAGGCGGTCGACGCGCTGGCCGCGACGCTGGGGGTGCAACCCGCCCAGATCTTCAAGACCCTGGTGATCTCGGTCAGCGGCGGTGCACGTGACCACCTGGCGGTCGCGGTGCTGCCGGTCCCGCAGAAGCTGTCGTTGAAGGCGGCCGCGTCCGCACTCGGTGGGTCGAAGGCGGTGATGGCCGAGGCCAAGGCCGTCACCCGGTCCACCGGATATGTACTCGGTGGGGTGTCACCGATCGGTCAGCGCACGCCGCTGCCGACCGTCGTCGACGCCTCCGCGCTCACATGGCCGCGCATCCTGTGCAGCGCCGGCCGACGCGGACTCGAGGTGGAGCTGGCACCCACCGATCTGGTGGCGGTCACCGGAGCGGTCGCCGCCGAGATCTGCGCCTGAGACCTCGTCGGTGCCGCATGCCACGATGGGTGGCATGTGCGGACGCTATGCGGTGACCACCGACCCGGCGAAGCTCGCGGCCGAGATCGATGCCGTGAACGAGGTACCTGCGCCCCTGGACCCGGTCGGTGACGGGGCTGCCGACAACAAGGACGGCGGGGACAAAGCAGGCGGGGACAAAGCAGGCGGGGACCAGGTCACTGCGGCGCGTTCTCCCGGCGTGAACTACAACGTCGCGCCGACCACGTCGGTGATGACCGTGGTCAAACGGCACTCCCCCGACCACCCCGACGACGATCCGCTGCTCCGCGTGCGCGCGATGCGGTGGGGACTCGTGCCGTCGTGGGCCAAGGAGCTCGGCAAGGGTCCGCTGCTGTTCAACGCGCGCGCCGAGACCGCCGCGGAGAAGAGCTCGTTCCGGAATTCGGTGCGATCCAAGCGATGCCTGGTCCCGATGGACGGCTGGTACGAGTGGAAGCCGGGACCGCCCGATGCGAAGGGCAAGCCCACCAAGGTCCCGTTCTTCATGTCACCGCACGACGGCACCCGCCTGTTCATGGCGGGCCTGTGGTCGGTGTGGCACGACCGCACCGATCCTGCGGCCGCACCACTGCTGAGCTGCTCGATCCTGACCACCGACGCCGTCGGACACCTGCGCGAGGTGCACGATCGGATGCCGCTGATCATGCCCTTCGCGAACTGGGACGCCTGGCTCGATCCCGATCATCGTGCGCCGTCGGAGTTGCTCGCGCCGCCGAGTGGGGAGATCGCCGAGGCGATCGACATCCGTGAGGTCCCGCCGCTGGTCAACCGGGTGGCCAACAACGGACCGGACCTCCTCACCCCGGTGGATACGGAGTAGCCGTCGGTGGTGGTGGTGGTAGCGGTGGTCACCCGACGAACTCGGCCGGCGCAGGCCTCGACACGCCTCGTCGCTACACTCCTCATCGGCTCGACCACCAAACTGCCGGTCGGTGTTCGGTGACAGCGGTGGTCACCCGACCAGCTCGGCCGACGCAGGCCTCGACACGCCTCGTCGCTACACTCCTCATCGGCTCGACCACCAAACTGCCGGTCGGCAGTCGGCAAGAGGGTGACGAGACCGCACGCGACGACGAAAGTCGGCGCAGACAAGCACAGCTCACAGGGTCAACACTGCGGCTCCGTCGAACTGTCCGGCCTTGAGGTCGGCGAGGGCGGCGTGGGCGCGGTCGAGCGGGTAGGCATGGGTGGTGGCGGTGACGCCGTACTCGGCGGCCAACGCCAGGAATTCCTGTCCGTCGGCGCGGGTGTTGGCGGTGACCGACCGGATCTCCTTTTCGTAGAACAGTTCCCGCTCGTAGTCGAGCGTGGGGATGTCGGAGAGGTGGATGCCCGCGATGGACAGGACGCCACCGCGGTCGAGGGCCCGCATCGCCACCGGGACGAGCTCGCCGACCGGCGCGAACGTGATCGCCGCGTCGAGGGGTTCGGGCGGGCTGTCGTAGGCATCCCCGGCCGATACCGCACCAAGGGACAGCGCCAGTTCCCGGGCCTGCTCGCCGCGGGTCATCACGTGTACCCGGGCGCCCTGCGCCATCGCGATCTGCGCAGCGAGGTGCGCGCTGCCCCCGAAGCCGTACAGTCCGAGCCGACCGCCCGGCGGCAACGATGCCCGCTTGAGTGCCCGATAGCCGATGATCCCGGCGCACAGTAGCGGTGCGAGCGTCACGTCGTCGATCCCCTCCGGTAGCCGGTAGGCGAAGTCGGCGGGCACGGTGACGTACTCGGCGTAGCCGCCGTCGACATCCCAGCCGGTATATGTCGATGCGGGACAGAGATTCTCGGCGCCACGGGCGCAGTAGGAGCAGGTGCCGTCGGTGTGGTGCAGCCACGCCACCCCGACCCGGTCGCCGAGGGAGAAGCCGGCCGAATCGGCACCAGGACCGAGTGCTGCGACCTCGCCGACCACCTCGTGGCCGGGTGTCACCCCGGGCCGGTGCACCGGGAGATCACCCTCGCTCACGTGCAGGTCGGTGCGACACACCCCGCAGGCGCGGACCGCGACCAGCAGTTCACCCGGCCCGGCGACGGGGACGGGTGTGTCGACGAGGTCGAGCGGACCGCTCTCGATCGGACCGGGTCGGGTGACTGTCCATGCGCGCATGTCACCACCGTAGGTCGCACCGACCTCAGCCGAACAGGGCCAAGAGTCCGTTCAGCGGAACCGATAGTCGTCGAGCGGGAAGGTGTCCATCGCGTGCAGCGTGGTCAGGGTGGCGTTGGGCCGCAGCAATGCCGCCTCACCCTGATGGTTGAAGTAGTAGCTGCGTGAGCCCGCACAGTCGCCACGATAGAACACCGAGTCGGCGAGATGGCCGGTGACCTCGTCGAGGAAGGCGTCATTGGCCTCGCCGGTGACCTCGAAGGTCGACGCCCCGCGGCGCCGGAGCTCGCCGAACAGCCGCGCGATGTGACGCATCTGTCCCTCGATGGTGGTGAAGTACGACAGCCCACTGTAGGAGTACGGGCTGTTGAGCGACAACAGGTTCGGGAATCGGGGCATCGTGATGCCCTGGTATGCCTGGAATCTGGACTCGCGCCACCATCGGCCCAGGTTCTCCTGATCGCAGCCGATGATCTCGAAGGCAGGAAAGTTGGTGTCCCACAAGTCGAATCCGGTAGCCAGGACCAGGGTGTCGATCTCGACGCGCCGACCGTCCCCGGTGACGACGGCATCGGGCTCGATGTGCCCGATGCCCTCCGTCTCGAGGGTCACGTTGGAGCGCGTGTAGGCACGGAAGTAGCTGTTGGAGAACGTGGGTCGTTTGCAGCCGAGGTCGTAGTGGGGAGTGAGCCGGCGCCGCAGGTCGGCGTCGGGCACCTGCGCCCGCAGATGTGCCTTCGCCAGCAGCGCGCCGGCCTTGTTCCCCAGCCTGGCCTGCCGGAAGTGCAGCACGCCGAACACCATCAGCACCTCCAGCAGCGAGGTGTTGACCAGCCGCACGGCCCGCTGCGTCAACGGGATCCGGGCGAAGAGGCGTTGCACGGCGCGCGGGATCGGGAAATCGATCTTGGGGACCACCCAGATCGGCGTGCGCTGGAAGACGGTGAGCTCGGTGGCGACCTTCGCGGCCTCCGGGATGAGCTGGACGGCGGTGGCACCGGTCCCGATCACCGCCACGCGCCGGCCGGTGAGATCGACCGAGTCGTCCCAGGCCGCGGTGTGCAGGACCGTTCCGGTGAAGGTGTCCATGCCCGGGAAGTCCGGGGTGGACGGCTGTGACAGGAATCCCGTCGCCGTCACCAGGTAGCGGCAGGTGCGGGTCGCGCCGTCGGCGGTGGCCACCACCCACAGCCCGGAGTCGTCGTCCCAGTGGGCTCCGGTCACCGTGGTCCCGAACTCCATTCGGCGGGTGAGGTCGTATTTCTCGGCGACATGCTCGGCATAGCGTTTGAGCTCGGCTCCGGGGGCGAACAGCCGCGACCAGAACGGATTGGGCTCGAACGAGTACGAATACGTCACCGAGGCGATGTCGACGGCGAGCCCCGGGTAGTGGTTGACATGCCAGGTTCCGCCGAGATCGTCCTCACGCTCGACGATCGCCACGTCGTCGATGCCCAGGCGCGTGAACTCGATCGCCGCGCCGATCCCGCCGAAGCCCGCTCCGACGATCAGTACCTCGTTGTCCGGTCGCATCCGCCCTCGCCCCCATGGGTGCCGTCACCTTGTCACGGTAATCGCCGATCACGCATGGGGTAACCCCTCTGGTCAGCTGATCGGCGAACCGTCGTAGAGCACGTCGAAGAACTGGGTGGCGACGAGCGTCTCGCCCTTGTTCTTGTTCATGCCGAGATGCTTGCGGTAGGCGAAGATGTGCTGCAACGACAGCGCCGAGTACAGCAACGGCATGTGGTCTTTGTCCTGGTCGTAGACGCCGGTCGCGCCCTTGGCGGCCTTGAAGTTGGCGGCGGCCCGCGACGGATGCATCAGCGCATCCCGCAGCACCGCGGCCTTGATCATCTTCTTGCGTCCGGCCGGCACCACGACCAGTTCTCCCGGGTTGAACAGTGCGGTGTCGAACTCCTCGGCGGTGGCGACGGTGCAGCCGGCGGTGGGGCGCGGATTGCACTCCACCATGTGGTGCACGCCGTCCTCGGTCATCAGGTAGTCGAAGCTGATCTGACCGTGCCAGTTGAGCTCGCGGGCGATGCGCTGGGCGGTCTCCAGCGACTCCGGGGAGTCCACCGACTCGTAGATGATGCCGCCGCGGTTGTCGATGGTCAGCGGATGCTCGTAGCACGAGTGCAGCACCACCTCGCCATGGTGGACGACGCTCCAGCTGCAGCGGTCGACACCCTTGAGGTACTCCTGCACCAGCCACGGGTCGTCGGCGCTGGGGTGGATGGTGTCGACGTCGGCCTCACCGGCGAGCGGGCCGGTGTTGGTGGCGATGTCGAGGCCGCCACGCCCGAACGCTGCGCGCGCGAACCAGTGCTCCCAGTGTCCGAGCGCGGCTGTGAACTGCGCATCGTCGGTGGCGGTCAGCGTCTCGGCGACGGGCAGGCCGAGCTCTGTGCACAGTTGCGCGAAGCTGACCTTGTCGTGCACCGTGCGCAGGGTCTCGAGGTCGGGGAAGAACAGCTCCACGTCGCGGCCGTCGGCGATCCGATCGCGATGTGCGGCGAGGTAGAAGACCTCTTCGAACATCGGCAGCAGCCAGTTGATCTGCTCGGCGTCGATGGTGTCGATGACCTTGTCGACGAACGCCTCGGTCTCCTGGGTGGGAGCCGGCACCGTGATGTGCTTCTTGGCGCCACGGGAGTGGCTGCCGGGTGCGGCCCGGAAGGTGTCGCTGGCGACCAGGAAGCGCTCGGTCTCACCGAGCTTGTGGATCTCGTCGACGGCGAAGGGCATCCGGGATGTGGTCGCGAGAACCCGCGGCTCGACACTCTGCATGACTCGCGACTCTAGTGGATCCGGACATCGGCCGCCCAGGGCTCTGGACGCCATGTCACAAACCGGCAATCGGTACGTACCCGACTCGACGTATGCGAGTGCATGATTGCACGGAATAGCCGGGATGCCCCCGACGCTGGGTTTGATCATGGCATCGACCGACCGGACCGGCCACGCGGCCCCGCCGTCAACCCGACGTGCACCCCGACGACGTCCATTGACCGGCGGACGCGCGTATGCGGCCGCCGTCGCAGCCTTCCTGGTGGTCATGATGGGCACCACCCTGCCCACCCCGCTGTACTCGATCTACGGCTCCGAGCTCCACTTCGGGGTGACCACCACGACGGTGATCTTCGCGGTCTATGCGGCCGGCGTGATCGCGGCCCTTCTGATCTTCGGGCGGTGGTCGGACGTCCTGGGACGACGACCGCTGTTGCTCGGCGGCGCGGTCCTGTCGGCGTTCAGCGCGCTCATCTTCTTGACCTCCGACGACATCGTCGGGCTGCTCACCGGACGTGTGGTGTCCGGGCTGTCGGCGGGGATCTATGCCGGTGCCGCGACCGCCGCGGTGATCGAGCTGGCGCCGGCGTCGTGGCAGTCGCGTGCCCCGGCGGTGGCGACCGCGGCCAACATGGGCGGCCTCGGACTGGGGCCGCTGGTCGCCGGGCTGCTCGCCCAGTACGCCCCCGATCCCCTGTCCCTGGTGTTCCTCGTCGATCTGGTCGCACTCGCGGTCATCGGTGCCGGTATCTGGTTCATGACCGAGCCGCTGCGATGGACGGCAGACCGCGAGCTGTCGGTGCAACGGTTGTCGGTGCCGCCCGAGGTGCGCCCGATCTTCGCCGGCCCGGCGATCGCCGGGTTCGCCGGGTTCGCGGTGATGGGAACCTTCACCGCGGTGGCGCCGTCGTTCGTCTCCGGGGTGATCGGCATCGACAACCACGCGGTGGCCGGGGCGGTGGTGGCACTGCTCCTGGGTACCTCGGCGCTGACCCAGATCGTCGCCCGGCGTCTACCGACCGCCCCGTCGCTGATCGCCGGGTGTGCGATCCTCGCCGTCGGAGTGGGTGTGGTGGCGGCGAGCCTGGCGACCGCATCCCTGGCCCTGCTCCTGGTCGGCGCCGTGGTGGCCGGTGTCGGACAAGGCATCTCGTTCAGCAAAGGGCTGGCCGCGGTGGTCACCGCCGCACCGGAAGACCGCCGCGCCGAGGTCACTTCCACCTACTTCGTGGTGGCCTATGTGGCGTTGTCGATCCCGATCATCGGCCAGGGCATCGCCGCATCCCACTGGGGCCTGGTCGATGCCGGGGTGACCTTCAACATCGGCGTGGGTGTGCTGTGTGTGGTCGCGATGGTGCTGGTCGCGATGGCGGAGAAGCGCTCGGCGCGGTGACGCCTGCGCACCGCTCTACCCGACGCCCGACTCCTTCAGGGCCTCGGCCAGTGCGGCGAAGCGTCGATCGGTGGCGAGGTCCTCGACCATCACCGGCTCGCCGTCGTCGTCGGCGAGCGGAATGCGCCAGTTCGGGTACTGGTGGGAGTCGGTGCCGGGCTGGTTCTGAATCCGCCGCTCCCCCACCGCATCCACGAGTGCCACGCCGAGCAGCACCGACGGACTGCATGCGATGAGCCGGTACAGCGCGATGACGGTCCGCTCGTCGGTGAGCGGGATGTCCGGTGACCAGAGCCCGCGTTCGACGGCCAGCGCCAGGATCGCGTCGCGATCGCGCTCCTCGCGGGCCCGCTCGTCATCGACGCTCTCGGTGAGCAGTCCGAGCTCATCACGCAGGGCGATGTGGTCACCGGCGAGGTAGCCGACGGTCGGCGGCAGATCGTGCGTGGTCACCGAGGTCAGACACAGTTCGCGATAGTCCTCAGGCGGGATCGGCGCGTAGGGGCCGTGCTCGAACCACAGGATCGAGCATCCGAGGATTCCCCTGTCGCGCAACGTGTCCTGCACCCACGGCTCGAAGACCCCGAGGTCCTCGCCGATGATCACGGCACCAGCCCGTTGCGCCTCGAGCGCCAGGATTCCCAGCAGGGCCTGGTGGTCGTAGTGGACATAGGTCCCCTCGGCGGCCGAGTTTCCCTCGGGAATCCACCACAGCCGGAACAAACCCAGGATGTGGTCGACGCGTAGCCCGCCGGCATGCCGCAGCACCGTGCGGATCATGTCACGGAACGGCTCGTACCCGGCCTGTGCCAATCGCATCGGATGCCAGGGCGGCTGACTCCAGTTCTGGCCCTGCTGGCTGAACCCGTCCGGTGGGGCACCCACCGACGCACCGGTGGCCAGGACGTCGCCGAGCATCCAGACGTCGGCGCTGTGCCGTCCGACTCCGACGGCGAGATCGGCGATCACACCGATGCTCATCCCGGACGCCAGCGCGGCCTGCTGGGCCGCGGCCAGCTGCTCGTCACACAGCCACTGGAGCCAGGTGTAGAACTCGACGCGGTCTTTCAGTGTGCGGCGTCGGCGCCGGACCTCCACCGCATCGGTGAGCACACCCTGCCACTTCGGTGACTCGAGGCCGTACTTCTCCACCAGTGCACACCAGGTCGCGAAGTCGCGCAGGCCGTCACCCTCACGCATCCGGAACCGGCGGTAGGCCTGCTTGCGCTCCTTGCTCAGCGGCACCCCGTGGATCAGCTCGAGGGCGGCGAGCTTCGCGCGGAACACCTTGTTGCGCTTGATCTTCGTGGTGGAGGTGTTCTCCGTGACGAGCTTCTTGGCGAGTCGACCGACGCGCGCCTGCTTGTGGTCGGGGAGTTCCGCGAGTTCGGGGATGTCGGTGATGCGCAGATAGATCGGGTTGACGAATCGGCGGGTGGTGGGCAGATAGGGCGAGGCTTCCACCGGCGGACGCGGCTGCGCGGCGTGCAGCGGGTTCACCTGGATGAAGTCGGCACCGTGGGTCGCACCGGCGATCTCGGCGACGGCGCCGAGATCGGCGAAGTCGCCGATGCCCCACGACCCGGCCGACCGCACGCTGTAGAGCTGGGTCGCGATCCCCCACTGTTGCGATCCGAGCAGATCATCGGCGGTGGACAGCCGTCGTGGGGTGATGATCAGGGGTGCGGTCGCCGTGACACCGCGGACCGGATCGGTGGCCTCGATCGTGTGGTAGCCGGGTCCGAGCTCGCCGGGTACCGCGAACGTCGCCCGCCCGATCAGGGTGCCGTCGACGTCGCGCGGATTCCACCAGTGGTCGAGCTGGTGGGCGTCGCGGAGCACACCGGCCTCGGTCCGGATCCCCACGTCCACCGGATTGCCGTGGGGCACATGGATCCAGAACCATGCCTCGTCGTGTTCGGTGACCACGGTGACCGGCGGGACGAATGCCCGCCACGGTGCGACGTCGAGTTCGGCGAGCGCCTGCCCGATCTGCTCGTCGTCGTGGGCCTCGACGCCGAGCGCGTCGAGCACCGCGATCAGGGTCTCGTCGGAGACCTCGTGTGTGTCGGTGTCCCATCCCACGTAGCTCGTGGCCACCCCGGTACGTCGCGCCAGTTCTGCCAACCGTTCTCGGCCGTGATCGGTCACGTCCGTCATGGTCTCAGGATTCGGCCGGTTGCGCGCGGCTTGCGGTGGGGTGGGACAGCGACTTCAATCGGGTGTGGCGCAGATCATGTATCGCGCCAGATGGCGACCAGCACACACGATTGTCGACGGAGGACCCCATGGCCGATGCACTCACCCTCGATCCCGCGACCACCGCACTCGTGCTGATCGAGTACCAGAACGAGTTCACCAGCCCCGGCGGCGTCCTGCACGACGCGGTGGCCGAGGTGATGGACAAGACCGGGATGCTCGCCAACACCACCGCGGTGGCCGCCGCGGCCCGAGCCGCCGGGGTGACGGTGATGCATGCGCCGATCACCTTCGCCCCCGGTTACGGCGAGCTGACCCGTCACCCGTACGGCATCCTCAAGGGCGTCGTCGACGGCAACGCCTTCGTCAAGGGGACCTGGGGTGCCGAGATCGTCGAGCAGCTCGCCCCCGCCGACGGGGACATCGTGATCGAGGGCAAGCGCGGCCTGGACACCTTTGCCTCCACCAACATCGACTTCATCCTGCGCAGCAAGGGAATCGAGACGGTGATCCTCGGCGGATTCCTGACCAACTGCTGTGTGGAGTCGACGATGCGCTCGGCCTACGAGAACGGGTACCGCGTGATCACGCTGACCGATTGCACCGCGGCCACGTCGGTGGCCGAGCACGACAACGCGATCAGCTACGACTACCCGATGTTCTCACATCCGGTGGAGACATCGGCGATCCTCGCCGCGCTCGGCGGCTGAGCTCTCCCCGTCTCGGACCGACCTCAGGGGTGCAGGCCGGCCGGCCTGATCAGCTTGGTGGCGACGACGCTGATCGGACCGGTCGCGACGAGATGACCGGCGGCGATCCACGGCGTACCGTGCCCGGCACCGATCAGCGCGGTGCGGATCGGGGTGTTGAACGCCGATCCCTCACCCCCGGGCGGGCGGGCAGACCGAGGACCTGTTGCGTGTGTTGGGCGGTGCGACGACCTCGCGCAGCGGCGGCGACGACTTCTGGGCGAGCGCGTCGACCTCCTGGAAGGCCGGGTCTCGTCCACCTCGAGCCGCACCACGAATACGATGGCGACGAGCACGATGCTCACGAGGAAGGCGATTCGCCAGCCATGGGCGAGAAGACCCTCGTCGTCGACGACCACTTGCAGCAACGCGAAAACACCGGTGCCCACGACCGATCCGACGGCAAGACCGATCTGCGGGATGCGCAGACACAGCAACAGGACCTGGACCGGCACACCGACCTGGGCGGCGGTCGGCAGGAGCCCATCGGGGCGGTGGCCACACCCACCAGCACCGCGGTGACGGCGAGGGTTCGCCGGCGGCCGAAGCGATCACCGCTGTGGCCACACACACCACCACCGACCGGTCGCACGACGAACCCGACGGCGAAGGTGGCGAAGCTGAGCAGGGTACCCACAAAGCTGCTCGTGTCCGGGAAGAACAGCGTGGTGAAGACCGGTCTCACGGCCGTGACACAGAGGGTGGCATAGAGGAAGACGTCGTACCACTCGACGGTGGTGCCGAGCAGGACTCAGCCGAACAGGACTCAGCCGAACAGGACGCCGGGATTGAGCAGGCCCTGCGGATCCAGCGCGTCCTTGATCGCCCGCATCGTCGACAGATCGACCACCGAGCGACCGAGGTGGGTCCAGGCGGTCTTGGCGCGGCCGATCCCGTGTTCTGCGCTGATGCTCCCGCCGTGCCCGGCGACGATCGTGAACACCGCATCGGTGAGGCCGTCGGCGTCCTCTGGTGGCACATCGAGCAGGTTGACGTGGATGTTGCCGTCTCCGACATGGCCGAACAGGATTGCGCGACACGGACGATCGCGAGTCGCCGCAAGAGTGTGGAGGTCGGCGACTGCGTCACCGAGCGCGTGGATCGGCACCGAGACGTCGAGTTTGACGACCGGTGTGCCGGTCGAGCGGGAGATCGACTCGGTGTGGCGTTCGCGGACCTCCCACAGCGCGCGGGCAGGTCCGGGTTCGATCACCGCGTCGAGTACGCCGTCGGCGGTCTCGAGCACCCCGAGCAACACGTCCTCCACCCCACCGGTGCCCGACACCTCGAGCAACAGGAAGAACGGCGCAGCGGTGGCGACGGGGCGCCGCACCCCGTGTTCGTGGACCAGGGTGACGCCGGCGTCGGTCATCAGCTCGGCCGCCTCGACCGTCAGTCCGGCGTCGCGGGCGGCGCCGATCAGCGACGTCGCGTCGTCGACGGCGCGCAGGGCGATCACGGCGACCTCAGCACCGGCGGCCGGGCGAACCAGACGCAACAGCACCCCGGTGATCACCGCGAGGGTGCCCTCACTGCCCGCGAGCAGCCCCGGGATGTCGTAACCCACATTGTCTTTCACCAGCGGCGACCAGCGGCGCAGGACCCGGCCGTCGGCGAGCACCGCCTCGATGCCGAGGACCTGGCTGCGGGCGTTGCCGTGGCGGATCATCCGCACGCCACCGGCGTTGGTGGCCACCACCCCACCGGCGGTCGCCGATTCCCGGGAGGCGAGGTCGACCCCGAACATCAGCCCCGCACGGCCTGCCGCGGTGTCGATCGCGGCGATACTCGCCCCGGCCTGCACACCCACACTCTGTCCGGCCGTGTCGATCTCGTCGACGTCGGTCATGCGTGCGGTGCTCAGCAGGATGGTCGGTCCGGTCCGGTCCGGCAGCGGGGGCGGCACGGACCCGCCGACGAGGCCGGTGTTGCCGCCCTGCACGCAGATCCGCACGCCCTCGGTTGCGCACACTGCCACCACGGCGGCGACCTCGCCGGTGGTGCGCGGGCGGACCACCGCATCGGCGTGACCGGTGTAGCGCCCCATCCAGTCGGTGAGATATCCGGCGGTGGCGGCGGGATCGGTCAGGACGTGTGCCGCGCCGACGATCTCACCCAGCCGCGTCGGAAGGCTCACCGAGGGGCCACGGTCAGCGCCTCGGCGATCGGCACGTCACCGTCGTTGAACTCGATGATCCGGCCGACGGTCGTCGGATCGGCGAGGACCGCGGCGGCCGCCAGCGCCACATTGTCGCGGCTCACCTCACCCTTGTCCGCGCCGTCGGCGCCGACGGCGATGCGTCCCGACCCGACGGCGTCGGTCAGCCGGCTGGGACCGAGAATGGTCCATTGCAGAGAGGTCTGGGCCAGCCGGGCGTCCGCAGCCGCCTTGGCCTGCGCATACGGGTAGAACGAGTTGTCCTCGGGGACACCGTGATCGGGTCCGGCCCCGAAGTACGACACCATGACGTACCGGTTGGCTCCCGCCGTGGCCGCGGCGTCCATCGACGCGATGGCCGCATCGCGGTCCACGGCATACGTCCGTGCGGGATCGCCGCCGCCCGCGCCGGCCGACCACACCACCGCGTCATGTCCGGCCAGCACCGACACAAGACCTGCGACGTCGAGCGTCTCCACGTCGGCGACAACGGGTTTCGCACCGGTGGCCGCGACATCGGCGGCATGCGCCTCGTTGCGGATCACCGCCGTGACGTCGTCGCCACGGTCGACGAGGATCTTCTCCAGCCGTAGGGCGATCTTGCCGTGTCCACCGATGATCACCACGCGAGACATGCGTTCACTCACTCCGTTCCTGGTCTACCGAGCCAGTTCTCGAGTGCCCGGTGCTCACACGGCTCCGGGTCGACACAGGCTCGGATTTCACCAGAGCTCGGGATTCGCCAGAGCTCTGAATTCACGAAAGCTTAATCAGCACAATCACAGTCGTTCCGCACACGGGGTACGGTCAGGCCCTGCTCCGACCTCTGACCAGGCCGACGATCCACAACAGGATGCACGCGCCCGCCAGGCACGTGACAAAGCTGAAGATCAGACCTCCGCCCTTGACGTCCACCCCGAACAGACTGAGCAACCAGCCGCCGATCAGACCGCCGACGACACCGACCACGATGTTGAGCAACAGCCCCATCTGGTCGTCGGTCTTCATGATCTTGCTGCCGATCCAGCCCGCGAGGCCGCCGATGATGATCCAGCCGAGAAATCCCAGTCCGAGCATGTTGCCCTCCAGTTCGACATCAGACGTCCCTCGACCCTACGCGCGTGTCCGGTTCCGTGTGATCGGTCCGACATCGGCCCCACCTGCAGGCGGCCGACCAGCCCTTTACGGTTCGTTTACTTAGCTTCAAGCAACTAATGTCGGTTCCGTTCCCCTTCGACGGATCGAGATCTTCATGCCCCAACCGAGCGCTCCGGTGAGCACCGCGCCGGCGTCAGACACCCCGGATGTGGTGGTGCTGTATCACGACCTCGTACGGATCACTCGCGCTCTGCGCACCGCCGGGCGCGGTGGTCTGACCGCCGGACTGTCGTCGGCGTTGTGGACGATCCTCGCCCACGGCCCGTTGCGGTTGTCGGACGTCAGTGAACGGGAGGGCGTGAGCATGCCGACCATGTCGCGCGTGGTCGGCACGCTCGAACAGCAGGGTTACGTCGAGCGCACGCCCGACCCCGATGACGGTCGTGCCCGACTGCTGGCCGCGACCGACCTCGGTCGCGACTACCTACGCGAGGCCCGGTCACACAAGGCGCAAGTCCTCACCACCGCACTCGACCAGCTCGACCCCGTCACCCGCACCAACCTGCAGACCGGCCTGCGCGCCCTCGCCGACACCCTCGCCGATCCCGAGACCGAGCCGATCCCCGGGAACTGACCGGCGCGAACCGGCCGTTGCCGACCCCTGCAGATCTCGACCCCGTACAGCCGGCCCGCTCACCGACCATCCGCGACCTCAGGAGACACCGTATGACCGCCGATTCCCCGGCCGTCGAAACCCCCGGCGACGATCTGGGGCCCCACTACAAGTGGATCGCCCTCTCGAACACCACACTCGGCATGCTGATCGCCACGATCAATTCGTCGATCGTGCTGATCGCGCTGCCCGACATCTTCAAGGGCATCGGCGTCAACCCACTCGATCCCGGCAACACCAGCTATCTGCTGTGGATGATGATGGGCTTCCTCGTGGTCACCGCGGTACTGGTGGTGAGCTTCGGCCGGCTCGGCGACATGTTCGGCCGCGCCCGCATGTACAACATGGGTTTCGCGATCTTCACCGTCTCGTCGATCCTGCTGGCGATCACCTGGTTCGACGGCAGTGAGGCGGCGATCTGGCTGATCTTCTGGCGTGTGATCCAGGGCATCGGCGGCGCGTTCCTGATGGCGAATTCGTCGGCGATCCTCACCGACGCGTTCCCGGCCAACCAACGTGGTCTGGCGATGGGCATCAACGGCGTGGCCGCGATCGCCGGATCGTTCCTCGGCCTGATCATCGGCGGCGTGCTCGCCCCGATCCAATGGCACTACATCTTCCTGGTGTCGGTGCCGTTCGGCATCGTCGGCACCGTCTGGGCCTATCTGAAGTTGCGCGACACCGGGGTGCGTCGTCGGGCCAAGATGGACTGGTGGGGCAACCTGACCTTCGCCGTGGGCCTGGTCTCGATCCTGGTGGGAATCACCTACGGCATCCAGCCCTACGGTGACTCCGACATGGGCTGGACCAACCCCTGGGTGCTCGCCGCCCTGATCGGCGGCGCGATCGTGCTGGCGGTCTTCGTGGTCATCGAGACCAAGGTCGCCAGCCCGCTGTTCGAGCTGTCACTGTTCGGCAACCGCTCGTTCGCCTTCGGCAACCTCGCCAATCTGATGGCCTCCATCGGCCGCGGTGGTCTCCAGTTCATCCTGATCATCTGGCTGCAGGGCATCTGGCTGCCGCAGCACGGTTATGACTACACCAAGACGCCATTGTGGGCCGGTATCTACATGGTCCCGATGACGATCGGCTTCCTGATCAGCGCACCGGTCTCGGGCGCACTCTCCGATCGTCTCGGCACCAAGTGGTTCACCACGATCGGCATGGTGATCACCGCGGGTACCTTCGGCGCGCTGATCGCGATCCCGGTGGACTTCACCTACTGGGTGTTCGCGCTGATCCTGCTGATCAACGGCATCGGGATGGGCCTGTTCGCCTCCCCGAACCGCGCGGAGGTGATGAACAGTCTCCCGGTCACCTCCCGAGGTTCCGGCGCAGGCATGATGACCACGTTCCAGAACGCCGCGATGGTGCTGTCCATCGGTCTGTTCTTCTCGCTGATGATCGCCGGTCTGAGCGAGCATCTCCCCTCGGCGATGTTCGCGGGCCTCACCGCAGGCGGTATGCCCGCACCGGCCGCGGACGGGATCGCGAACCTACCGACCGTCGGCATCCTGTTCGCCGCGTTCCTCGGCTACAACCCGATCAAGGAGGTGGGTGGCCAGGCCCTGCAGGGTCTGCCGCAGGCGAGCGTCGATCACCTGACCGGCCTCGAGTTCTTCCCACACCTGATCAGCGATCCGTTCGCCGACGGGCTCTCGGCCGCGTTCACCTTCGCCCTGGTGTGCTGTGTGGTCGGCGCGGTGGCGTCGCTGTTCACCGGTGGCCGCACCAGCAGCCCCGAATCGGTCGACGGCGGGCTGCCACACGAGTCGCTGGGCGCCGAGCTCGCGGCCGTGGCCGCCGAGGCCTCCGGCGAGGCTCCCGCCGAACTCGTGGCCGACGGCCCCTGGGACGGCGATGGGGATACGGGCGATCGCGGTGCGGGAGATCTGTCGGACACCCGGGTCGGGCGAGGCTGACCATTCGGCCACCGACGTCCACGCACTGATCCGCGTCGGCCGGGTCGGTCCGGCATCGTCCGACGCCGACGCGGATCAGAAGGAGGCGGGCGGCTTCGGTCCGTTACCCGAGCGGGAGATGCGATACAGGGCGATGGCGCCGTAGATCGCGAGTCCGATGAGGCCGATCCAGATCAGTCCCTTGATGATCGGCCCGAGCATCGCGAGCGCGATGAGCGCCACCGCGATGATCGCGAGGACCTTCCAGAAGCCGAAGGCGGTGCGGTTGGTGGGTTCAGTCGATGTGTTCATGTCCCCACCATGCCCGGCCCACGCCCCGATTGCACTGGTCAGAGCAGGTTCTGGGGGAAAGATCAGGGGTTACCCCGACCCACCCCACCTGCGGACGCCTCCCACCAGCGGGCGCCTCAGCTCGCCCGGGGTAGCCACGTCGTGACGGTGTAGGCGCACCCGAGCTCCGCCGGGCTCTCGATGCCGCGGCGGTCGCGGAACCAGGTGATACAGATGCCGGCCGCGCATTCCACCGATCGGGTGACCAGGTATCCGTGAGTGCAGTCGCGGAACCGGTCCTCGTAGTTCCATCGGTCGAGCAGTCCCTGCGGCACCAGATAGCCTGCGACCGATGGGATCTCCATCACCGTGGTCGACAGCCGGACCAGCAGCGCGCCGTCGCGCAGGACCATGATCTGCGCACACGGCACGTCGTCACCGGGATCGGTCCCGTCGGCGGGCTCGGTGTCATCGTGGTCGGCCGGGCCGAGGTCGAGGGCCGCCCCGCGCGGCATCCCCGACACCGATTCGGTGAGCCAATCGCGCATCGCCACCCAGTCGAGAGACGGACGGACGGCGTCGGTACCGCCCGCATCACCACCGCCGGCATCACGATCGCCCGCATCCCACCCGTCCGGGCCGGGATCGTTCGGGTTCGGGCAGTGGCCGGATGTGGACATCGGGACCTCCTGTGGGCTCGCCGCGCACGGTCTGCACGGTCATCCGTTCTGGGATGACCTCAGTGAAGCAGCACCCACCGACACAATCGTCGAACGCGAGTGCGAAGCCGCGCCGACGCGGGTGTCCCTACTCGCCGTCGCGGGCCTGCCGGGACTGCCGCTTCTGCTCCTCGTACTCCTCGGCGACGTTCTCGTGATCGACGGTGACCAGCGGCTCGCCGCCGAACTCCCGGTAGAGCGCGAAGACCGCCAGGATCGCCCCGAGGATCGCGCACAACCAGGTGCTGCCGGGTACGTCACCCCAGCCGCGGTTGACCACGTCGACCACTGCCCACACCACACCGAGCAGGCCGATCGCCACCATGACCACCCAGATTCCGAGGCCTCGCACCGTCACCACTCCTGACTTGTCCGCATCGCCGTGATCTCCGACGGTGATCTTGCCATGTGTCCGCCCCGCCGGGCCGGGCACGCCGGGTCCGGGCAAGATGTCGGTCATGCCGATCCCCGAGTTCATCCGCGACCTCCGCACCCACGTGGGACATGCGCCGCTGTGGTTGTCCGGGGTCAGCGGAGTGGTCGTCGACGACGCCGGCCGCGTGTTGCTGACCCGCCGCGCCGACACCGACGAGTGGGCGGTGGTCTCCGGGGTGCTCGAGCCCGGCGAGGAACCCGCCCGGGCCATCGTCCGCGAGATCGGCGAGGAGACCGGTGTGCAGGCCGAGGTCGTCCGCCTCACCAGCGTCGACGTCACTCCGATGATCACCTACCCCAACCAGGATCGGACCCAGTACCTCGACGTGTGCTTCCTGGTCCGCCACCTCGACGGCGAGCCGCGTGTGGCCGACGACGAGAACACCGCGGTGCAGTGGTTCGCACCCGATGCCCTACCCGAGCCGCTCGCCGAGACCACGAGGCTGCGGCTGGACAAGGCCCTCGCCGGATCCGAGCAGGCCTGGTTCCGCCGCTGAGCCACCCCGTCGTGTCGCACCCGCCGGCGACCCAGATGAGCGGGACGAGTTCAGATCGTCGGGGCGTGTCCTCCGGTCGCAGCGGCGAGAAACGCTCGCACATCGTCGATCTCGGCCTGGTTGACGCCATGGGCGAGCCCCGGATACCTGTGGACGTCGGGCGTCGAGTGGGCCGGTAGCCACTCGATGGTCCGCTCGATCGCCACCGGGGCGATCACCGTGTCCTCGACGCCCCGCCCCCAGAACACCGGCGGCCGGGTCCGTGCGAGCCGACCGTCACCCGGGTGGTCACCGCCCTGGACGAATCCGCCCAGGATCACCGTGGCCGCGATGCGGTCGGGGCGGGTACGCAACAGCTGGGTGGCCATCAGTCCTCCCTGGGAGAAGCCGACGGCCACGATGGGGGCGCTCGGGGGAAGGGTCGCCTCGACCCACTCCCAGATCAGGTCGGTTGCGGTGGCCACCTTGGCGGGATCGGGAACGCCCGGGGTCTCGATCGGGAACCAGGCGAAGGAGCCGGGTTGCAGGGTCCGCGGACCGCGCAGCGACGCCCACCGCAGATCCGGGGCGATCAGCGGTGCGAGACCGGCGAGATCCTGCTCGTTGGAACCGAATCCGTGCAGGCAGACGACCACCGGCCCGGAATCCACTGCACGGGAATCGTCGAAGGCGTCGGTCGAGCGGATGTCGACGAGAGTTGTCACGGTGTCCGGCTCCAGGTCTTTGTCGGTTCGGGTTCGGGGTCGGATGCGGGCATGACCCGTGCAACGACCCACATCCGGACTGTAGTCCGATTATGTGACGGACGCACCCACCCGGCATCGCGCCCGCACCGGCACATCACCCGGCACGAATCACCCCAATCGGACGTAGCTCCAGGAGCATCCGATCCGCCCCGCACAGATCTCGCCGAATCGGAATATCGGGCGGTCGCGCTGCCATTGAACCGGTCATGAGCATTTCCGAAGAGAACCCGCTCGACATCGAACCCTCCGCCGTGATCGCACGCCAGGCCGTGGCCCTCGGATACGGCGATCCGACCGAGGTGATCGATCTGATCACCGCCGAGCTCCCCTCCCCCGGGACGACCAGGTTCGCATCGAGGTCCGGGCCGCCGGACTCAACCCGATGGACGCCAAGGTCGTCCGCGGATTCATGGGAACCGACGAATCCACACTCCCGCTGCACCCCGGCTACGAGCTGGCCGGCACCGTCGAGGCGATCGGTGACGAGGTCGCCGACTTCGGCGTCGGCGACGAGGTCGTCGTCTACCCCACCACCGGCGCCCTCGCCGACCATGTGATCGTCGATGCATCGCGGCTGCGGCGGCGCCCCGCCGAGGTCTCCCCCGAGATCGCCGCCGGGCTGCTGCTGGCCGGTGCCACCGCCGCCGACACCCTGGCCACGGCCGGGATCACCGCCGACGACGTGGTCGTCGTCCACGGTGGTGCCGGAGCCGTGGGTGTCGTCGTGGTCCAGCTGGCAAAACGCGCCGGCGCCGCGGTCATCGCCACCGCGGCACCGCGCAACCACGAGTACCTGAAGTCGCTCGGCGCCATCCCGGTCACCTACGGCACCGGCCTCGCCGACCGGATCCAGCAGGTCACCCCCGGTCCGGTGACCGCCGCGATCGACACCGTCGGCTCCGACGAGGCCATCGACGTGTCCTTGCAGCTCGTCGCCGATCATTCCCGGATCGTCAGCATCGCCGCCTTCGGCCGGGCCGACGACGGCATCGTGCTGGTGTCCGGCGGCGGGGGCCAGAGCCTGCAGCACCGCCTCGACGCCATCGACGACCTGCTGGCCGCCGCCGCCGACGGATCCCTCGTGATCGAGGTGGCGCGCACATATCCGCTCGACGACGCCGCGCAGGCGATCGCCGACCTGTCGGCACCGCACCCACGCGGCAAGCTCATCGTCGTCCCCTGACCCCGACGTCTCCCACACCGGTCGCATCCCACGCCGGTCGCAGTCCACCGGTTCCCTCACTCCCGTCCGTGCCGTCGACTCGTCTGCGCGGACGACCACTCCGGTCGAATTCTCTCGAAAGGCCTTCCATGACAGTCCCGTCCATCACCCTCAACAACGGCGTCGAGATCCCTCAGCTGGGTTTCGGGGTCTTCCAGATCACCCCGGAGGACACCGTCGGGGCCACTCTCACCGCGTTGGAGATCGGCTACCGCCACATCGACACCGCGCAGATGTACGGCAACGAGCAGCAGGTCGGCGAGGCCCTCGCGAAGTCGGGGATCTCCCGTGACGAGGTGTTCATCACCACCAAGCTCAACAACAGCTTCCACGACTACGACGCCGCCCTCGCCGAGACCGATCGCAGCCTCGAACGTCTCGGCGTCGACGCCGTCGACCTCTACCTGATCCACTGGCCGATGCCCGGGGTCGGTGACTTCGTCCAGACGTGGAAGGCGCTCGAGAAGGTCTATGCCGACGGCAAGGCCCGCGCGATCGGTGTCTCGAACTTCCAGACGGCCCACCTCGAGCGGCTGTTCGCCGAGACCGACGTGGTGCCTGCGGTCAACCAGATCGAGGTCCATCCGTACCTGAGTCAGGCACCGCTGCGTGCCTTCGACGCGCAGCACCAGATCGCGACCGAGGCGTGGTCGCCGATCGCGCAGGGCGACGTCCTCGACGATCCGGTGCTGGTTCGCATCGCCGGCGAGGTGGGCCGGTCCACGGCGCAGGTCACGTTGCGCTGGCACATCCAGCGCGGTGACATCGTGTTCCCCAAGTCGGTGACCCGCTCCCGCGTCGAGGAGAACTTCGCCCTGTTCGACTTCGAGTTGTCGGCGGAGCAGATCGCCGCGATCGACGCACTCGACAAGGACAAGCGCCGCGGACCCGACCCGGACACCTTCAACTGGGTGCCCTGACCCGAAGCCGGTCGGGGGTCGGCGTGGGCGCACAATGAGCCCATGCAGATCTCCCGACGCGCGCAGCGGGTGGCGCCGTTCTACGCGATGGAGTTCGCCAAGAAGGCCGGCGAGCTCGAGGCGCAGGGCCACCACGTCATCCGACTCAACATCGGCGAACCCGACTTCGGTGCTCCCCCCGCGTTTCTGGATGCCGCCCGCGAGCTCACCGACGGCCGTCCGCTGACCTACACCGACGCGCTCGGCACCCCGGAGCTGCGGACGGCGATCGCCGCGTTCTCTGCGTCGCACTTCGGCGCCCGGGTCACCCCGGCTCAGGTCGCGGTGACCTCGGGTGCGTCGGCGGCGTTGCTGCTCGCCTGTGCCGCGCTGATCGATCCGGGCGACGGGGTGCTCATCGGAGATCCGTCGTATCCGTGCAACCGGCAGTTCGCCGAGAGCTTCGGCGCGCAGGTCACGCTGGTGCCGACCTCGCCGGCGTCGCGGTTCCAGTTGTCGCCGGCGCTGGTGGACGACGCCTGGACGGAAACCACCCGGGGCGCGATCATCGCATCGCCGTCGAATCCCACGGGGACGTCGGCCTCGCTCGCCGATCTCGTGCAGATGTGCGGGTCCATCGCCGCCCGCGGTGGCTGGACCATCGTCGACGAGATCTATCTCGGACTGGCCGATCCCGGCACAGACGGACATCCTCCACGCAGCGTCCTGTCCACCACCGACGCCACGGTGCACGCGAATACCGTTGTGATCAACAGCTTCTCCAAGTACTTCGGCCTGACCGGCTGGCGCCTGGGTTGGGCGATCATGCCCGAGGACCTGGTCGAGGTGGCCGAGCGCCTGGCACAGAACTTCTACGTCTGCCCACCCACCCCGGCACAGTTGGCGGCACTCGCCTGCTTCACCCCACAGTCGTTGGCGGTCACCGAGGATCGGCGTCGAGAATTCGCCAACCGTCGCCGGCTCGTCCTCGATGGCCTCGACCGAATCGGGCTCAGGGTTCCGGTTGAACCCGATGGCGCGTTCTACGTCTACGTCGACATCTCGTCGACCGGCCTGGATTCGGGACAGTTCTGCGACCGTGCCCTCACCGAGGCGCATGTGGCCCTCACCCCGGGCAAGGATTTCGGCATCGACACCGCCGCCGATCACGTCCGCCTCTCCTATGCGGCGTCGACCGGTGACCTGGAGGACGCGATCGACCGCCTGGGCACCTTCGTCGAGAAGCTGGCAGGCTGACACCGATGAGCACACCGATGATCGACGTCCGGAGCATTCTCCATTCCGACGACCTGCCCGGGGTGGTGGCCGGCGTCACCACCGCGGCGGCAACCGTGGGGCTCGACGCGAGCGGTCCACGACGGGTCGGCGAGCCCGAAGCCCTTGCGGCCGACGCCGTTCTGGCGCTGTTCTCGACCACCAAGCCGCTGACCTCCACCCTCGCCCTGCAACTCGTCGACGACGGTGTGCTCGATCTCGACGTCCCCGCCGCCGAGTACGAGCCCCGGCTCGGCGGGATCGGTGTGCTCGACGGCGTCGACGACGGGACCGTTCGCCTGCGCGAGCCGTCGTCGCCGGTCACGCTCCGCCGATTGCTCACGCACACAGCAGGTTTCGGCTATGACTTCTTCGACGCCGATCTCGCGGCGGTGGTGCGGGCCCGCAGTCTTCCCGATATCGCCACCGCCACACTCGAATCCCTGCAGACACCATTGCTGTTCGATCCGGGAACGCGGTGGGAGTACGGCATGAACATCGACTGGGCGGGGCTGGTGATCGAGGCGGTCACCGGCCGTCGGCTCGGTGAGGTGATCCGCGAGCGCCTGTTCGAGCCGTTGGGTATGCACGACACCACCTTCGCCCGTGACGAGCGGCTGCTCGACCGTGCCGCGACGCTGCATGCCCGAACCCCCGACGGTGGGCTGAAGGCGTTGCGGGCTGCGTCGCGGCCGGACGCTCCCGAACTGGACATGGGTGGGCAGGGCGCCTACTCGACAGTCGCCGACTATCTCCGCTTCCTGCGGATGTGGCTCAACGACGGCCGAACGGATTCCGGCGAGCAGGTGGTCTCGGCGCAGATGGTCGCCGAGGCCACCCGCGATCAGCTCGGCGACCTGAGGGTGACCGCGCTGCCCGGCGTCAATCCACGCGTGACCAACCCTCTCGAGTTCTTCCCCGGCCATCGCAAGGGGTGGGGTCTGATCGCGATGACCAACGCCGACGACGCCCCGACCGGCCGTCGCGCGGGTTCCCTCGGCTGGGCCGGCCTGGCGAATCTGTACTTCTGGCTGGACCGGACGTCGGGTATCGCCGGATTCTGGGCCACCCAGCTCCTTCCCTTCGCCGACCACACGGCGATGACCGCCGCGCTCGACTTCGAGGCGGCGGTGTACCGGGCACGCTGATCGTCATCGGGGTTCGACTCGAGTGGGCCATGCTTGCAGTGCTCACGTGACGAGCCCGGCCGCCGGAGGTTTCGACACGCCTCGTCGCTCCGCTCCTCAGCGGCTCAACCACCAACTGCCAGTGGATGGTTGAGCCGGGACCAGGCCCGCGACCCCTTCCGATGATTGAGCCGGGACCGAGCGAAGCGAGGACCCGAGTCGAAATCCCCACAACCCACACCACGCGGCAACCACCAGAGGTTTCGACACGCCTCGTCGCTCCGCTCCTCAGCAGCTCAACCACCAACTGCCAGTGGATGGTTGTGAAGCACCCCAGGTTTCGTGCCACCTCGTTGGTGGGCTACCTGCTGGTAGTGACCCCAGCATAGTAGGCAGCCTCGTACTCGTTGGGCGGGACC
>NZ_JBSFRM010000011.1:0-13813 GCF_053589235.1 Gordonia sp. NPDC003376
CGTAAACGACCGACGCGTCCTGGACATAGTGACATCCTTCCAGCAGGACCCGTAGCCCCACTACCTCGGGTGTCCACTCAAACTGGGGAACCTCAAAGCGAGGCCGCCCGGCCGTCGAAACCTCTGCCACCGACGCCGGAAGACAACCCCCTTGTGGCACAAGCCGATCGAGCACACGTCAACGAGTCCGACGACGCAGTTCCCGCACTTCGGCGAGTGCGGTGTCGATCGCGTCGTCGTCGAAGACGGCAGCGTCGTCGGCCGCAGGAACGTCGACCGTCGGCGCATCGTCACCGGGCACGCGTCGCGGTCGATCACGGCGGGCACGTACGGTCAGCGCGATCGTGAGGACCATGGCGCAGGCGACGGCCACCGCGACCGCCACCGATCCGGCGGTCACCACGAGCGCCACGATCAGTGCACCGGACACCACGGCCCCGACACCGGCCGCCGTCCACCACAGCCGTGTCCGACGGTCGGGTCCCCAGGGTGTGGTGTGCCTGCCGTCCTCGGCGGCTTCCAGAATCCGGTCGGTGAGGTCGGGCTGATCGTCGGTGATCATGCGCAACGAGTCCCGGACGTGCGGGATCGCCAGGGTCTGCAGCCGGCGGTACCACTCGGCGCAGTCCGGGCATTCGGCGACGTGCTCGTCGACCCGCGCCGACGGCACGGTCTCCCGCTCCCCGTCGACCCGCGCCGACAGCGCCTCGCGCGCCACCTCACACCGCATGGTCTCGATTGTCCTCTTCCGGTCAAGCCGATCAGCGGCGCGACTTGGCGAGTTCCTCGAGCATCTTGTTGTAGTTGTCGAGTTCGACGTCCTCGTAGGTCTCGGCGTGGCGGTCGGCGCGACGCGCCTCCCGATTGTCCGACTTTGCCCATTGCGCGACGATCGCGATCACCACCAACACCAGCGGCACCTCACTGGCACCCCACGCGATCGCACCACCGAGCCACTGATCGTGGGCCCGGTCGGTGACCCATGGCAGGTCCAGCTGACTGTAGAACTTGTCGCCGATCACCGACGACATGGTCATCAGCGCGATACCGAAGAACGCGTGGAACGGCATGACGCCGAACAGGTATCCGATGCGGGCGAGATAGGGAATGCGTTGCGGGCCCGGGTCGATACCGATGATCACCCAGAAGAACAGGTACCCGATGACGATGAAGTGGATGGTCAGCAGGACGTGACCCCAGTGGTAACGCGTGAACGTCCCGAAGATCGTCGTGAAGTACACCGCGTACAGCGAGAGGACGAACAGAAGGAAGGCGACGGCCGGATTCGACAGCACCTTGGTGACCTTGGAGTGCAGGACCCACAGCAGCCATTCGCGCGGGCCCGGCGGACGATGCGCGCCGCTGGTCGGGAGGGCACGCAACGCGAGCGTGGCCGGGGCGCCCAACACCAGCAGGACCGGCGCGAACATGTTGAGCGACATGTGTTCGGCCATGTGCACGCTGAACATCGCCGACCCGTAGGCGCGGACACCCGAGCCGGTCACCACGACCACCATCAGGCAGCCGAGCATCCAGGCGATGGTGCGACCCCACGGCCAGGCGTCGCCCCGCTTGATCAGGTGCCGGACGCCGACACCGTAGAGGACGGCCGCGACGATGGCGGCGGTGCCCATCACGAAGTCGAAGCGCCAGTAGGAGAGCAGTCGCCATGTGGTGGGTGCCCCGGGCAGTTCGTAGCCGAGGAAGACGTCCCAGGAGGTGAACTCGTGGGCGAGCAGTCCCGGTGCCACGCGGGTGTCCATGATCGCCCAGCAGGCCATCACGACCACCGTCGCAACGGCGCCGATCAGCGCGAGCGTGAGGCCACGTCCCTGCTCGGCGTCGACGGAACCCGAGCGCAGGGTGAGCACGCTGGTGACCAGGGCTGCGGCCAGTCCGATCAACAGCAGCACCGAGGCGATACCGAAGGCGGTGGTGAACAGGTAACGGGCGGGCGCCAGGAAGGCGATCAGCCCGGCGCCGGATGCCAGTCCGACGAGGTCGGCGATCCCCACGATCCACGCGGTCCGACGCTGAAGGATCTGCCGGTCGTCGTCGGGGGTGATCGGCGGGGCGGTCAGCGCGGCCACCCGCACACCGATCGACACCGACACCGCCAGGATGAACAGGATCACCAGGCTGGTCATGTAGTCGTGGTTGGGTCCCTGCCCGCCGTTGCCGGCCATCGGCAGCGCCGCGACCGCGATCCCGGTGGGGATCACGAAGACCAGGTGGGCGATCCACGACAGGAAGAACCTGCTCAGCAGGGCGACGATGGTGGCGAAGATCGCCACCACCAGCCAGGCGACGGCCTTCTCACTGATTCCGATGGCGCTGAACAGCAGACCGTTGGACAGGATCTTGCCGAGGGGTTGCCCGTATCCGTCGGCGGCGGCCACACCCACCATCAGCCACGACAGCACCGCCCAGATGGGGGTGGCCGTCGAGACGAACCGGTGTGCCCGGTAGACGGTGGCATCGATGATGCCGTCGTGATCAGGTCGGGCCGAGGTGACGACGAAGATCAACGCCCCCAGGCACAACGCGCCGAGGGTGGCGCCGACGAAGTACCCGGCCACATCGAGCACCGCGATCGGCCCGCCCGGATACGGGTCACCACGTTCGACATGTCTCGCGGAGCCACTGACGATGGCGTAGATCACGACGCCGAGCAGGGCGGCGAGGATCACAAGTCCCAGCCCTCGGCCCACCTGAGAGACCGACCCGCGTGCTGTCGGTGCTTCATCCACGGAGGTCATAAGAAAAGCGTCTCCTAGCGACGCCGCAGCGTACTGGCGTCCCGGCCAGTCTACGACGCCGCGTAGGGGTGCCCCCAGCCCGCCGTCGGGGCCGGTACGCTGAACACCGGCGCGCAGGCGCACGAGCCCGATGTTGCGGACCAGGAGTGTGAGAAACCAGTGGCAAACAAGCCCCGGAAGCCGGTCGTCGATCCGCGAGCAGCCGAACGTCGGCGCTCCCTGTTCATGAAGATCGGCACGGTGGTCGCGGTCGTCGTCATCGCCGTCGTTGTCTTCGTCGCGATCGTCCTCACCAACAAGTCGTCCACGGGCGACGCCACCGCCCCGTCGGTCGCCACCGGTGACGCCTATCGGATCAGCGCTGCCCCGGCCGGCACGACTCCCGCGGTCACGGTGACGATCCTCGAGGACTTCCAGTGCCCGGCATGTAAGCAATTCGAACAGCTCTACGGCGACGCGCTCGCCCAGCTGCGGGCCAACCCGAAGGTCGCCGTCGACTATCGCCCGATCGCGATCCTCGACCGCATGTCGACCACCGACTACTCCACCCGCGCCGCCAACGCATCGGCCTGTGTCGCGGAATCGACCAAGGGCGCCAACAACTTCGAGGTGTGGCTCAAGTTCCACAACCTCCTCTACGCGAACCAGCCCGCCGAGGGTGGCGCCGGACTCACCGACGGCCAGCTGACCACCTACGCCAACCAGGCCGGGGCGCAGAACATCTCCGACTGCGTCACCAACGGCCAGTTCACGAGCTGGGTCGGCGACCAGACCAAGAGCGCCAACGTGACCGCGACGCCGACGGTGCGGATCAACGGTAACGACATCGAGCTCAGCACCCCGGATGCGCTGCTCGCCGCTGTGAACCAGGCCGCGGGCGCACAGCAATGACCGCCGACGCCGTGACCGAACCCGAGGCCACCCCGGAGCCCGTCGACGAGCCCACCGGTTCGTCGTGGGCCGGGTTCCGGCCCTCCGTCGGTGTCGGAACCGGGATCGCGGTCCTCGTTCTCGGCATCATCGGGTTCATCGCCTCGTCGACGCTCACCATCGAGCGCATCGAGCTGCTGATGGATCCGAACTACAAGCCCAGCTGCAGCATCAATCCGGTACTGTCGTGCGGTTCTGTGATGGTCACCGAACAGGCCCGCCTGTTCGGTTTCCCGAATCCGCTGATCGGTATCGCCGCGTTCTCGGTGATCATCGTCACCGGTGCGCTGGCCACCGGCCGCGTCTCCCTGCCCCGGTGGTATTGGCTCGGACAGACCATCGGCACCGCACTCGGCTTCGTCTTCGTGAACTGGCTGGCCTTCGAGAGCCTCTACTCGATCAACGCGCTGTGCCCCTACTGCATGGTGGTGTGGACGGTCACCCCGATCATCCTGATCATCAGCGCCGGAAGGCTGTTCGCCGAGACCGACCGCGCCCGCGAGATCCGTTCGTGGTTGTGGGTGCTGCTCCCCATCTGGTACGTCGTCGTCATCATGCTCATCGGCATCCGGTTCTGGGACTACTGGTCGACATTGTTCTGATCTCGACCGACGTCCTGATCGGTGTCGAAACCCCCGACGGCCGACTTCACGCGGCGACCACCCCGGAAATGGCCACGGACACCGTCTGCTCACCAGGTTTCGACACGGGTCCTCGCCCTTCGGGCTCGGTCCCGGCTCAACCATCCAATCATGTTTCCGGACCACCGGATTCAGCTCGTCGACATCCACCATGGTTGCGCACACCCACGATGGTCGAGTCGAAACCCCCGACGGCCGACTTCACGTGGCGACCACCCCCGAAATGGCCACGGACACCGCCAGCCCACCAGGTTTCGACACGGGTCCTCGCCCTTCGGGCTCGGTCCCGGCTCTACCATCCACAGTTGGTTCCGGCAGCGACGAGGCGTGTCGAAACCCCCGCAAGCCGGACTCGTGACGCAACCACCCGGAAGTGCTCACCACCTACGCCAGGGTCTCCCCCACGCGGTACGCGACCATCATCGTCGTGGCGTGGGGGCCGCTGCGACCTGCGCCGGGCAGGATCGAACCGTCGACGATCCGCAGGCCACGGACACCACCGACAACCCCCGACCCATCCGTCGCGACGCCCATCGGCATGGTGCCCCACGCGTGCTGCGATGTCCCGACCCTCGGATCGACCGTGATGCTCCCGGGCTCGACCACATCGGTGAACTCCGACGACGCGAGCATGTCCCGGACGTCGACGGCAACCGCGGACAACGTCTGGAGCACAGCGGGTTCGGGCTCCTCCAGGTGCAGACGCACCGCTCCCGCATCGTCGAGCACCACCCGCCCGGTGCCGGCCGGGCGCATCCCACACACGCCGATGACCGGCCGGCCATCCGACGCTCCCCCGATGTATCGGCCGAAGTCGTCTGAATAGCAGCGGATCTCGAATCCGTCCTCGGTGTGGACCACCGACTGCAGCAATGCCGGGAGGGCGGCCGCGGTTTCCGCACGCCGGCGGCGGTAGCCCACCTGGACCTCACGATGCTCACCGACCCCGAGTACCCCGGGAATCGACAACCCCGCGGAGCGCAACAGGATGCCCGCGGTCCCGAGCGTGCCGGCGCACAGGATCACCTCGCCGCTCGCGATGTCCCCGGTGTCGGTGCGGACCCCGGTGACCCGACCGCCGACGATGAGTACCTCACCGACGGTGACCCCGGTGCGGACCGTGAGATCCGGGCGCCCGATCGCGGGTCGTAGGAAGGCCTCGGCGGAGGTCATCCGCAAGCCGTGACGCCGGTTGCTGATCACCCGGTTCACACCGACGATCGGCCAGCGGTCGGCGGGTGCGCGGACCGCGACGCGGGTCCGCCAGAAGGATTCGAATGCGATTGCCGTGTCGCCGAGTTCGTCGTCGCCGAACGGGCTCGCCGACATCCGGCCGCCCGGTCCGTCGAGCTCGGTGTAGGCGGCCTCGACGGTGTCGAGGTCCCATCCGGCCGGCCAGCCGTCGAAGTCGTCGCGATGCCAGCGTAGGAAGTAGGCACCGTTGACCGCCGACGACCCGCCGAGTCCCCGACCGCGCACCACCGGCAGCCCAGATGCCTCGGATATCGGTGTCGCATGGGGTTCACCGGGTCCGATCGGCAGCCGCCGCAACGACCGCACCGCATCATCGGGCCACCCCGGGCCCTGCTCGAGCAGCAGCACGCTGCGCGTGGCGTCGCGGGTCAGGGCATCGGCGAGGGTGCAGCCGGCGCTGCCGGCGCCGACCACGACGACATCGAACCGATCGGTCAGCGCGTCACCACCGGACGCAACGCCCCGAGATCACGCTCGCGCACCACGCCTTCCCACAGCCCGGCCCCGTAGGCGAGATCGTCGAGCCGGCGACACAACAGGTAGCTGAACGGCCCCATACTCGGACCCAGTGACGGATCGCTGATCACCGAGCGCACCCATTCGACCAGACCCTCGACCACCGCGAGCTCGATCACCAGCCGACGGAAGCGACGCGACAGCAAGGCCATGATCAACGCAAGCGGCCAGTAGTGACGACAGATCGCCGCCGATGCCTGCAGCAGCCCGTACCCGGCGGCGCGGCCGGTCATCTGCCCGGCCACCACCGATGCACCGGGCAGATCGCCGAGCCTGCCCCGCAGTCGCGCGGCGGCCTGGGCGAGCACGACGAAGGCGACGACCATACCGATCTTGGTGCGTGTCAACAGCGCGGCGACGGCCACCGCCATCGACACGGTCATCACCATCGGCGCGGCCATCGTGCCGTGCCGTTGCGCGAGGAATGCCGCCCCGGTCCCGTAGTAGCGACGCCGTGAGAGCACCTGGCGCATGCCGGTCCGGTGATCGTGGGCGACGCGGGCCACCGGGTCGTAGCGCATCCGCCAGCCCGCCTCGTGCAGGCGCCAGCACAGGTCCACGTCCTCGGCCACCCGCAGATCCTCGTCGAATCCGGGAAAAGCACTGCGCCGCACGATCATCGCCGCGCTGGGTACATACGGGACCGGGGTGCCGGGCACCACCGACGCCTCGGTGGGCCCCATGTCCAGCGAGGAGTGGCTGTTCTCGTAGCGCTCGGCGAGTGACAGCCGACCCCGTCCCGGGCCACCACGCGCCGACAACCCGACGATCCGTGGTGCCGCGAGCGCCACCATCGGGTCGGAGAAGTGGGCGAGCAGCATCATCAGCCATTCGGGGTCGGGGACCACGTCGGAGTCGAGGAAGGCGACGAAGTCGGTTTGCGCCGCGGCCGCGCCGGCGTTCCGGGCGGCCGCCGGGCCGCGGTTCTCCTCGAACCGGATCACCCTCACCCGGGGGCGCGCGGTGATGATCGGATCATCGGGGGCAGCACCTCCCGGCACGGGCACCGCTGCGGTGGAATCACCTGCGGCGGAATCGTTCTGGGCTGCATCGGTCTGGGTTGTGTCGACCCGGATCGGTTCGGCCGATCCGTCGTCCACCACGATCACCTCGTGGCAGTCGAGTGCGGCGATCAGTCGGTCGACCCCGGATTGGTTGTCGCGCACCGGGATCACCACGGTGACATCGTCGACCCCGGGTCCCGACATCGGCCGGGGATGCGCGATCCCCGACTCGAGGAGCGTGCGGGCGAGCGACCGGGTGGGCGGGTCACACACCTCGATGCGGCCGTCCGCCGACGTCATCCCCAGTGCCGCGTCGGACAGCCGCAGCATCCGCGTCGGCGATCCACCGACGAGGTAGCGCAGGTCACCGCGCCGAGCACATCGCATGTCGATCTGCACCTGGAAGCCGTCGGGCAATACGTGCTCGGCCGGCGCCACACCCGGCTCCGCGTCCCGTTCGACCGCTGTCATCGAAGTCGTCCCCCGTCATCGACCGTCCATTCCGTCAGCGCCCGGACCAGATCGTCCACCGCCCCGTCCACCAGTCGGGCACCGTGGTCGGCCGACGCCGATCTCGGGTCACCCAGGATACCGTTGCGGCTGACCGCCGCGACCCCACCGGCACGCATCGCCCCGAGCAATTCGCGCATCGGTGCGACATTACCCGCCTCGATCCGTCCGGCGTGGACGACTTCGGGCGAAAGATGAAGCAGGATGGACGTTTCGGTATGCCCGGCGTGGGCGTCGGCGTCCGGGAACGCACACGGGTACCAGGCGACCTCACGCGCCTCGTACCGTAGCCGGGCCACCGCGCCGGCGACGGTCGCGACGTTGCCGCCGTGACCGTTGACGAAGACGATCCGTCCCGCCCACCGGCACGCACTGCGCCCGTATTCGAGCAGGACCTGATGCAATGCCTCGTGCCCGAGCGAGATGGTGCCGGCGAATCCCTCGTGTTCGCCGCTCGCGCCATACGACAGTTCCGGGGCCACCCAGCTGTTCGAGGTGGTGCGCTCGCCGGCCCGGGTGGCGATCGCCACCGCGATCCGGGTGTCGGTGTCCAGGGGCAGGTGCGGGCCGTGTTGTTCCACCGCACCGAGCGGGACCAGCAGCGTGACGTCGGCGACGGCGTCTTTGTGGGTTTCCACTTCCGGCCAGGTCGCAGTCCCCAACGCCGCCGGTTGCCTCATTCCAGAGAGTCTAGTGCGGTCGCGCCGTGCGGGTAACCGTCTCGCCCGCCCGAATCGAGGCGATCGACCGTGGTTCGGTGTCCGCCGAGACCTACTTGGCGAGCGCTCGATCGGTTGTGTCATCCTGGTAGCCGAATCGTGATGCCCGACACAGGGGCGCACCTCGACCGGAGGGACCGCATATGAGTGACACCGCAGCACCCACCAGCGGTAAGACTGGACCGCTGAATCGGATTCGTGTGATCGAATTCGCCGGGATCGGCCCCGGCCCGCATGCCGCGATGATGCTCGCCGACCTCGGCGCCGACGTCATCCGCGTGCAGCGACCCGGCAGCCTGCCCAAGGAGGGCGGCCCGGCCGATGCCCTGTTGCGGGGTCGTCGTGTGGTGGAGGCCAACCTGAAGGATCCCGCCGACAAGGACACCATCCTGGGCCTGGTCGGCAAGGCCGACGTGATCCTCGAGGGTTTCCGTCCCGGCGTCATGGAGCGGCTGGGCTTCGGCCCGGACGATCTCGCCGCGATCAATCCCGGCCTGATCTACGGCCGGATGACCGGCTGGGGCCAGGAGGGCCCGCGCGCCCAGCTCGCCGGTCACGACATCAACTACATCTCGCTGACCGGAATGCTGCATGCGATCGGCCGCAACGGTGAGCGTCCCGTGCCGCCGCTGAACCTGGCCGGCGACTTCGGCGGCGGCTCGATGTTCCTCGTCATGGGCGTGCTCGCAGCCCTGGTCGAACGCCAGTCGTCGGGCCGCGGCCAGGTGATCGACGCGGCGATGGTCGACGGCGCTTCGGTTCTGGGACAGATGATGTGGGCGTTCCGGGGTCTCGGCCTGTGGACGGACGAACGCGGCTCCAACATGCTCGACACCGGCGCCCCCTACTACGAGGTCTACGAGACCTCCGACGGCAAGTACATGGCGGTCGGCGCCATCGAGCCGCAGTTCTATGCCGAACTGCTCAAGGGCCTGGGCCTGTCCGACGCCGACCTGCCCGCACAGACCGACGTCACCCGCGCGGCCGAACTCAAGGCCGTGTTCACCGAGACCTTCGCCTCGCGCACCCGTGACGAATGGGCCAAGATCTTCGAGGGCACCGATGCCTGCACCTCCCCGGTGTTGAACTTCGACGAGGTGGCCGCCGATCCGCATATGGCCGCCCGCGCCAACCTCGTCGAGATCGACGGCGTCGTCCAGGCGCAGGTCGCCCCGCGCTTCTCGCGCACCTCGCCGCAGACCCCGGCCGGTCCGGCCCGCACGGCCACCGACCCGGCGACCATCTGGACCGACTGAGCGGTCGGGCCCGAGGCCCGAGGCCCCCGCGGGAATCCGCGGGGGCCTCGGTCGTCGGTGGGTCGAGATGTCTTGTCAGACTTTGGAGTTGCCCATGTCGATCGGCATCTGCATTCCGGTGAGCGCCCGCGACTGCGGCGACATCAGGTAGAGCACCGCGTCGGAGATGTCGTCGAGGGTCGCCACCGGGTAGTCGTCCATCATCGAGATGAAGTACCGGGTGTACTCCCCCATCTCGGTGAACACCCGCATCGCCGAGGAGTCCCCCACCCCCATCGGCGTGTCCACCGCGTACGGGTGGATGGAGTTGACCCGAATCCGGTGCGGCGCCAGCTCTTTCGCGACTGTCTGGGCGAGCCCGGTGAGCGCGAACTTCGACGCCGAATAGGAGGCCTGCACCGGCATCGCCTTGAGTCCGGCCACCGAGCTCACGATCACGATCGATCGGCTGCGCCAGTCCCCGGCCAGCAACGCGGGAATGGTCGCGCGCAACGTCTTCCACGTCCCGGTGACGTTGACGTCCATCACGTCGGTGAACTGCGCCTCCGTCAGTTCCCAGGTGAGACCCCAGGTGAGGATGCCGGCGTTGGCGATGACGTGGTCGAGCCGCCCGAACTGCTGGACGCCGTCGGCGACCAGCTGTTCCTGGAAGGCCAGGTCACGGATGTCGCCCTGACGGGCGAGGATCTTGCCACCGGCCTCCTCGACCAGGCGGATGGTCTCCTCGAGGTCCTCGGCGGTGGCCGACGGATAGGTGGTGTGGTCGGCCACGGGTCCGGCGATGTCGAGTCCGACGATTGCGGCACCGTCACGCGCGAACCGGATCGCATGGTTGCGACCCTGTCCGCGCGCGATGCCGGTGATGTAGACGACCTGGCCATCGAACTGTCCCATGACAGAACTGTAACACGTTCTAATTCTGTCAGGGGGTGCGTTCGTCAGCTGTCGCCGAACGTCCGCTCGAAGCCCTCGGGGATGATCAGGTCCTCGCGGCTCAGCTCGTGAACACTCTTGCGGCCCAAGCCCATCAGCACACCATCGAGGCCCATGCGGAGCAGGTCGAGGACGTTCTCCACGCCGGGCTGGCCATTGGCGGCCAGACCCCACAGGTAGGCGCGGCCGATCATCACCGCCTTGGCACCGAGTGCGAGCGCCTTGGCCACATCGCTGCCACGGCGGATACCACCGTCGAGCAGCACGTCGAGTTCGGTTCCGACGGCGTCGGCGATCGGCCCGAGTACGCGGATGGTGGCCGGGGTGCCGTCGAGGTTGTTGCCACCGTGATTGGACACCGAGATCGCCGAGGCCCCGATGTCGACCGCACGCTTGGCGTCGTCGATGCGGGTGATGCCCTTGACCATGAACGGGCCGCCCCACTGCTCCCGCAGCCACTGCAGGTCCTCCCAGGTGGGCGGAGGGGTGTTCATCCACTCGTAGTAGGCGCCGAAGAAGGTCGGGCCCGCGGTGGCCGCCGTCGGCGGCAGGTTGGGTGCGGTCAGGTCGGGAATGATGATCTTGCCGTCGCGAATCCAGTCCAGCGCATAACGCGGTTTGACCGCGATCTCCGGGGCCAGCCGCAGCAGTGCCTTGAAGTCGACCTTCTCCGGGATCTCCGGGCTGCCCCAGTCACGACCGATGTTGAAGACCCAGTCGGTGGTGACGATCAGTCCCTTGGCACCGGCCTCCTTGGCCCGCTGCACACGGGCGAGGATGTCGTCACGGCTGCCGAGCCAGTAGATCTGGAAGAAGATCTTGTCGTTGACCGCGGTCACCTCCTCGACGGGATGACTGGCGAAGCTCGACAGGCCCATCGCGGTCCCGCGGGCGGCGGCGGCCCGGGCGACGGCGACCTCACCGTCGGGGTCGACCGCCTGAACACCGGTCGGGCTGATCATGACGGGGAACGAGATCTCCTGCCCCATCACGGTTGTCGTCATCTCACGGTCGGGCTGCACGCCGACGACGTGCGGGGCGAAGCCGAGTTCCTTGAAGGCCTCGGTGTTGTCGTTGACGGTCACCCCCGCCTGGGTGCCGGCGACCAGCGACGAGTACACCGACTTGGGCAGTCGCTTCTTGGCGCGACGCTGCGCCTCGGTGACGGTTTCGAACCAGGGGTTGCGGGCCCAGGGATTGGTGACCATTGTGTGTTCCTACCTGTTTTCCATCTTCTGATTGCGGGCACCATCGATTCGCCCGGCCGCCGACCGGGCGAATCGATGGTCACCGTGAGGGTCTTACAAAGAGAATCCGGCGAGCGGGTTCTCGTCACAGCTCTTCGACGGTGGACCGCCGATCGGGGCCATCTCACCATCGGGCCTGCGCGTCATCAACGTCAGCGGCGTACCGCGCGAATGATCCTTGTTCGCAGTCGGTTTGGAGCGTTCCCCGGCGAGGAGCTCCTCGCCGTAACCCTGGACGCACTCGGGGTCGGGGCCGGCCAGGGGCAGGCCGGTGAAGAACTTGGCCGCCATGCAGCCACCACGGCAGGCGTCGAAGTGGGCGCACTTGGTGCAGGCACCGGCGTTCTGCGGCTCACGCAGCTCGGTGAACAGATCCGACCGCTGCCAGATCTCCTGGAAGCCACCGTCGGTGGTGATGTTGCCGGCCAGGAAGTTCTCGTGGATCGCAAACGGGCAGGCATAGACATCGCCCACCGGGTCGATCAGGCACACCACGCGACCGGCGCCGCACAGGTTGAGCCCGGGCAGGCCACCGCCGTTGGCACCGCCGAACGCCGACAGGTGGAAGAACGAGTCACCGGTCAGCACGTTGTCGCCGTGCGCGACAAGCCATTCGTAGAGATCACGTTGCTGCGACGGCAGCGGATGCAGGTCGTCCCACACGTCGGCGCCACGGCCGGAGGGACGCAGACGGGTGATCCGCAGGGTGGCGTTGTAGCGGTCGGCAAGCGCCTTGAACTCGTCGAGCTGCGCGACGTTCTGGCGGGTCATCACGACGCTGATCTTGGCGTCTTGGAACCCTGCCTCGTGCAGGTTCTCCAGAGCACGCACGGCCATGTCGAACGAGCCCGGACCACGAACGGCGTCGTTGACCTCGGCGGTCGCGCCGTCGAGCGAGATCTGGACATCGACGTAATCCGACGCCGCCAGGCGCGCGGCGACCTTCTTGTCGATCCGTAATCCGTTGGTGGAGAACTTCACCCCCACCTGATGGCTGGTGGCGTAGTCGACCAGCTCCCAGAAGTCGGGGCGCACCGTGGGCTCGCCGCCGCCGATGTTCACATAGAACACCTGCATCCGCTGCAGCTCGTCGATGATGGCCTTGCACTGGTCGGTCGAGAGCTCCCGCGGGTCGCGCTTGCCCGACGACGACAGGCAGTGCACGCACGCGAGGTTGCACGCGTAGGTGAGCTCCCAGGTGAGACAGATCGGGGCGTCGAGACCACGCTCGAACTGATCGACCAGCCGACCGACCGCGGGACGCTGACCGCGTTCGGATTCGGTTGCGATGGGCGGCAACTCGAGGGTTGTCATCGGTTTCTCCTTGGACTGGAGGAGGGGTGGACGAGGACGCCGGGGCAGTCGGCGACCGGGTGGTGAGAAGATCGATCAGCGACGCGTGATCATGCCGGAATCGGCGAGCGCCGCCAGTGCCTGCAGGTACAGCGGACGGTCGACGGCGTCGATCGCGGCCGCCGACAACGCCTGCTCGGCGGTGTCGAACGTCGCCAGCGACTGCACGATCCCGACCACCGTGAGGTTCTTCAGGAACGAGAGCTTGCGGGTACCGAAGTGATAGAGCAAGGCGCCGAACGGTTCTGGTCGCAGGGCCACCTTGGGGTTGAGTTCCCACGCCGCGTCGAGATCGAATGCGGTTGCAGCACGGGGCGTAGGGGTGGGCGCTGGGTCGGCGCTCCGGCCGCCGGTGACCGCGGGGCGGTCACCGGCAACCGGGGCAGATGTCGGGGAGGACATCAGTAGACCCCGCACATCCCGTCGATCGACACCTCTTCGACGAGGGATTCGCCGACGAGCTCGGTCTCCACGTCAGCGGGAACCGACGCGTCGTGAGTGGGCTTGCTCGACTGATCTGCCATGATTCAAACCTCCTGGGATCGGGTAGTGATGCGGATCACGAGTCACTATAATGACACCCGGTGCAGAAATACACCCCCAAAACAGAAAAGCTGCCCAGATGGACAGGTGGAGAACAGGTGCAGGGAGCGTGACCAGCGTGAACAACCCGACCGCCGTGAACAGCCCG
>NZ_JBSFRM010000011.1:13911-51383 GCF_053589235.1 Gordonia sp. NPDC003376
CGACAGCCGCGAACAACCCGACAGCCGCGAACAACCCGACAGCCGCGAACAACCCGACAGCCGCGAACAACCCGACAGCCGCGAACAACCCGACAGCCGCGAACAACCCGACAGTGGCGAACAACCCGACAGTGGCGACCGAGCCGTCGGCCCAGCCCGGCCGCCGGCCGCGGACATCCCGCGCCGAGATCTCTGGTGTCGCCATCGAGATGTTCACCGCCAGCGGCTTCGAGGAGACCAGCGTCGACGACATCGCCGACGCCGTCGGCATCGCGCGTCGCACCCTGTTCCGGTACTTCCCGTCGAAGAACGCGATCCCGTGGGGCGACTTCGACTCCCATCTCGGCGAGTTGCGCGCCATGCTCGACGAGATCCCCGAGGACCTGCCGATCGCCGAGGCCCTCACCCGCGCGCTGACCGCGTTCAACCGGGTACCGGCCGACACCATCGGTCACCATCGGCGCCGGATGGGCCTACTGCTCGGGGTACCCACCCTGCAGGCACATTCGATGCTCATGTACGCCGACTGGCGGCAGGTCATCGCCGAGTTCTGCGCCCATCGCCTCGGCGTCCCGGAAACCGATCACCTGCCGCAGACGATCGGCTGGATGAGCCTCGGCACCGCCCTGGCCGCCTACGAGCATTGGCTCGCCGCCCCCGAGTCCGACCTCGACGAGCTCATCCGGGCCGGCTGCGCACTGCTCGCCGACGGGGTCCGGGCCCTGCACTGAGTCCTCGACCCCGGCCCGGCGACTACCCTGAACCCGGAAGCGGCCACTCCCCGGCCCCGGAGTTTTCGGCTACGCTCTCAAACTAGAACACGTTCTACTTTCATTTCCTCGCACCACCCAGGAGACCTTCGAACATGACCGAACCGACGCCACACGGCTCCCGCAGCGTGATCCTCACCGTGGCCGAGGTCATCGACGAGACCGCCGACGCCCGCTCGATCGTCTTCGAGATCCCCGACACCGCCAAGGAAGCGTTCACCGACTACAAGCCGGGACAGTTCCTCACCCTGCGCATCCCGAGCGAGCAGACCGGCTCGGTGGCGCGCTGCTACTCCCTCGCCTCCTCCCCGGCCGGCGACGAGCTGCCGAAGGTCACCGTCAAACGAACCGTCGAGGGCTATGGCTCCAACTGGGTCTGCGACAACCTCGCCACCGGCTCCCAGATCGAGGTGCTGCCGCCGTCGGGTGTGTTCACACCACGATCGCTCGACGAGCCGATACTGCTCATCGCCGCAGGCAGCGGCGTCACCCCGGTCATGTCGATCCTGAAGACCGCCCTGAACCGCGGCAATCGGCCGGTCGTGTTCTTCTACGCCAACCGCGGCACCGACGACGTCATCTTCGCCACCGAACTGCGCGAACTGCAGGCCACCCATACCGACCGCCTGACCGTCGTGCACTGGCTCGAGTCGCTGCAGGGACTGCCGTCGGAGGCCACTCTCACCACTCTGTTCCGTGCCTTCCTCGGGCACACCGTCTATCTGTGCGGCCCCGGGCCGTTCATGGAGGCCGTGCACAAGGGCCTCGAGAACGCCGGCTTCGCCCACCACGACGTGCACACCGAGGTCTACAACTCACTGTCGGGGGACCCGTTCGTCGACGTCGTCCTCGACGAGGTCAGCGACGCCGAGCAAGCCGACGCCGCGACCGTCGAAGTGGAGCTCGACGGCGAGACCCACGAGTTGTCGTGGCCCCGCAAACGCACCCTGATCGACATCATGCTCGAGGCCGGACTCGACGCCCCGTACTCCTGCCAGGAAGGCGAATGCGGCTCGTGCGCTTGCACTCTCACGGAGGGTTCGGTCGACATGAACAACGCAGGCGCCCTCGACCCGGAGGACATCGCCGACGGCTACATCCTCGGCTGCCAGGCGCACCCGACGTCGGATCGCCTGCGCATCGAATTCTGAGTCCGCGGCCGCAACAAGTAGTCCTCGGCCGCCGCATGTGCGCGTGCCGACGGCATTAAGGTCGATTCGTGCCGCCGCAGAAACGGGACGACCCGCCCACCCCCGAACCCGGCGACCCCGACGTCGACCCCACCACGCGGGTCATCGTCTGGATGACCCTGCTCGCCGGAGTCGCCGGGGTGATCACCGGATTCGTCGGCGGCGCCTTCCGCTGGCTGCTGGTGCGCGCCGACCGCCTCCGACTCGACATCGTCGCCTGGGCGCACGACGTCGGGCCGGCCGGCTGGCTGGTCCCGATCGCGGTGTCGGCGGCGGCCGCCGGGATCGCCGGGCTCATCGGAGCACGGATCCCGTTGTCGGCGGGCAGCGGCATCCAGCATGTCGAGGCGGTCGACCGCAAGGAGGCCGACCCACCGACCGGTGAGGTGATCCCGGCGCGCTTCGTCGGTGGCCTGTTGTCGATCGGCATCGGCGGCCTCGTGCTCGGCCGGGAGGGTCCGACGGTGCACATGGGTGCGGCGATCGGCGCGCTGTGCGGTCGACTCGTCCGCGCCACCGCCGACGAGATCCGTGTGCTGCAGACGGTGATGTCGGGGGCCGGGCTCGCCGTCGCGTTCAACGCCCCGATCGGCGGTGCCCTCTTCTGCCTCGAAGAGGTGGCCCACACCATCAGACTGCGATACGTCCTGTGGACGATGTCCGCGGTCGCACTGGCGGTCATGTGCAGTCGGGTGATCCTCGGCGACCATCCCGACTTCCAGGTCGTCGACGTGGCCGAGCCCGCGTTCTCGACGTTGCCGGTGTTCGTCGTGTTCGGTGCGCTGGTCGCCCTGCTGGGTGTCGCATACGGGTGGCTGATCCGAACGTGTCTGAGTGCGTTCGCCGCTGTCGCCCACATCCCGAAGCCACTGGAGTCCGCGGCGATCGGTGCCGTGATCGGCGCGGTGCTGATGGTCGACGCCGACCTGGTCGGCGGTGGCGACACGCTGACCCAGGCGATCCTCGCCGGTCAGCACCTGACGTTCATGGCCCTCGTGGTGATCCTGGTGGTGCGGTTCGCCGCCGGTCCGCTCTCGTACGCGGCCAACACTTCCGGCGGCCTGTTCGCCCCGATGCTCGCACTCGGGGCACTCTGCGGCGTGCTGTTCGCCCGCATACTGGACCTGATCTGGTCGGGACTCGGCACCGACCTGCTGCCGGCGCTCATGCTGGTCGGCATGGCCACCCTGTTCACCTCGGTGGTGCGGGCGCCGTTGACCGGCGCGGTGCTGGTGATGGAGATGACCGCGACCACCTCCGTCGCGGTCGCCATCCTGGCCGCGGGTGCCACCGCGATGATCGTGGCCCAGTTGCTCGGTGCTCCCCCGATCTACGACAGTCTCCGTGAGCGAATGCTGGGCGCCGGACCGGACGAACGCTGACCGGGTACCCGAATCCGTGGACCGGGCACCACCTTCCATCGACCGGGCAGCGAATCGCCTGCGCCGACACACTTTTGTCGGACCCCGTCTGTATGTTCGAACCATGTCCACCGAGCCGACCGCGCCCAGCAGGCCAGACTCGGTGCGGACCCACCTTCGAGGTGGTCACCCACCCGACGCCACCCACAGAGATTTCGACACGGGTCCTCGCCCTTCGGGCTCGGTCCCGGCTCAACCAGCAACCAGCACACGGTGGTTGAGCCGACGAGGAGCGCAGCGACAAGTCGAGTCGAAACCCCCGCCGGGCGGACTCGGTGCGTGACCACCTCCGACGCGACTACTCGGCCGGGAGGACGTCGGTGATGGGGGTCGGGTTCTGCAGCTTGAGGCGGGTCTTCATCACGGCGCCGACCTTGCCGGCGCCCACGACGCCGGTGAGGAGCCCGTCGCGACTGTAGTAGGCGAGGAACTTGGTGCCGTCGTCGTCGACGACGTGCACGGTGTCGTCGGCGGTCGGGCTGCCGAGGACCTGGATCTTGAGGCCGAACTGGTCGCTCCAGAAGTACGGGACGGAGGCGGTGACGGCCGTGGCGTCGGGGTCGTCGATGATCTCACGGGCGACGACCGCCGCCTGGTCGACGGTGTGGTTCCAGTGCTCGGCGCGGTGCGGAACTCCCTCCGCGTCAAGCCAATTCGCCACGTCGCCGACGGCGTAGACGTCGGCGGCCCCGGTGAGGCCGACGCTGTTACAGGCCACGCCTCCGCCGGCCTCACGAGGCGCGAGATCGATTCCGGAACCATCGAGATATCCGACGACCGGCGTCGACCCGATGCCCACGACCACGATGTCCGCCGACAACTCGCTCCCGTCGGTCAGTCGCACCGCACGTACCGCACCCTCGTCACCGACGACGATCTCGGCGACGCCGACACCCGTGCGCACGTCCACACCGCGAGCGATGTGCATCCGGGTGACCAGTGCGCCGATCTGCTCGCCGAGTGCGGCGGCCAGCGGGGTCGGGGCGGGTTCGACGAGGGCGACCGTCAGGCCACGCTCGGTCAGGCTCGAGGCCACCTCACAGCCGATGAAGCCGGCTCCGATGACGACCGCGGTTCGGGCGCCGTCGATCTCCGCCCGCAGGGCCACCGAGTCGTCGAAAGTGCGCAGCACGTGCACGCCGCCGACGTTCTCGGCGCCCGGGAACGGTCGCGGGGTGAGGCCGGTGGCGAGCACGAGTGCGTCGTAGGAGAGTGTCACGACCTCGGAACCGTCGTCGACGGTGACGACCCTGGCGACCGGATCGACCGCGGTGACCCTCGTTCCGAGGCGGAGGGCGATCTGCGAGTCGGCATAGAACTCGTCGGCCTTGAGGTCAGGGCGGTCATCCTTGCCGAGCAGCACCGACTTCGACAGCGGCGGCCGATCGTACGGGGCGTAGGGTTCCTGACCGATCAGGGTGATCGGTGCGGTATATCCGCCGGTGCGCAGGTTCTCGGCGACGCGGATGGCCCCGAGCCCCGCCCCCACCACGACCACACCGGCTCCGGAAACGCTCATCGTCGTCGAGATCCTCTCGTCGTGTGCCTGCGCGTCGACGCGGCATCCCCCCAGGTCAACGGGTGATGTCACCAACCGGAAGGAGATCGGACATCAGCCAGGTTCCGTCCACCCTAGCCATGACCACCCACTTCGCGGAAGGTGTATGCCCGGTGAGCGGTACACCACCTGCGGGCTTTTCGGTGACATCGATCACCTGATCGACGAAGACTAGCAGCCGCGCCCGTTTCGGGCCGTACTCGCTCACCCCGACACCCACGACATCCGCCGAGGCCGTCGCACCCGCGGCGACCGCACCGGGCGCCACCAGGTCGGCGCCCTGACTCTCGTATCGGGTCAACAACGGTTCGGTGAGGTGGGCTCGCACCGCCGCCGGGTCCCGGGCTCGTCCGCCGGTCACGGTGAGCAGCGCCGACACCGCATCCGACGCCGCCGCCGTCACCGCGACACGCTCGGTGTCGTCGGGTTCCGGCGCTGACCGGACGGCCATCATCCAGCCGAGTGCGCCGATGATCAGCGCCACCACAAACACCGGCGCGGCCGCACGAATCCGCCGACGCTCACCCCGCCGCAGTCCCACGTACCTCGTGCGAAGGCTCATCCCGGCACCACCGATCCGACCAGCCAGCTGTCGTCGACGCGGGTCATGGTGAACCTCAGCGTGATCCGTTCGGCGCCGGGATCGCCGCCGACGAGTTCCGGATTCGACGCCTCGGCCACCAGCATCACATCCGCGGAAGCACCCGGATCGTCCGACGGCGGGTCGGTGACCAGGCCCGCGGCGATCACCCGGCCGGTACTGGCACCGGGTTGGGCGGCGACGGCCGCGGTGAGCGCCGCGGATGCACGCTCGAGTCGGTCGTGCTGGGCGCCGGTGCTGAGCGCGAGGACGCCGTGGACATATCCGTCCGCGTGTGCCGGATCGGCGGCGAGCATGGTGGTGGCCGCCGAGCGTGCGGCGGCGAGCACGGCGTCGCGGGTGTCGGCCCGACCGTCGGCACGGGCATCGGAGATCGCGTAGCCGAGTGCGGTCGCGGCCAGGGCGATCGCGACGACCACCGCGGCGCCCAGAATCCACCACACCATGCGGGATCGGCGCAGCGCACGCGCCCGCAGGTCGTCGGCCGCGGCGATCCGGGCCACCCGGGCGGCGCGGCGCGCCCCGTCGAGCCGGTCACGGGCCACCTCCACCCGTCGCGACTGCATGCGATCGGCGCCCTCGCTCATGTGACCACCTCCGCCGACGTCAGCAGCCAGCGGCCGTCGTGCCGGACGAATCCGGCTCGGACGGTGTGCGCGATGGTCTCCTCGTGCCCGTCGTCGGTGCGGGTGACCACGTTCGACCGGACAAGTGCCGCACCGGATTCGGTGCCGACGTCGAGGAGTGCCACGGTACCCGGAACCCACGTGACGGCTGCGGTGGGCTCGGCGGGCGGGCTGCGCAGCGCGGTGGCGAATGTACTCGCGAAGTCGCCGCCGATCGCCGCCCGGGCGCGGGCCCGGTCGGCCTCCCAGTGCGCACGGTCGACGGTGAACACGGTGGCGACGATCCGACCGGCCTGTGCGCGCAACGAGGTCCGGTTGTCGTCGACGGTGCGGTGCTCATGCACCGATCGCACGCCGCACGCCACCGCGGCGACGAGGACGGCGAGCACCACCACCGCCACCGACAGCAGCAGGAATGCCCTGGTGCGCGGCAGGATCCGGTCGCGTCCCGGCAGAAGGCAGGTCATGGCAGGTACTGCACCGCCGACACCTTGAGCACACCGGCATCGTCGGCGACGCCGACGCGCAACCGGAACTGCCGGCCGGTTCCGGTGGCCCCCCGGTAGTGCACTGTCGCCGCGACGAGAACCGTGGCGGCGTCGGCGGTGCGCGCCGACACCCCCGCTCCGTCGATATCGGCGGAAGCGACCTCACCGGTGCGGCGGATCACCTCGGTGTAGGCCTGGGACGATTGCGCGAAATCGTCGTAGAACTCACCGGTCGAACGATCGAGGATGCGCCGGACCTGTTGCGGGTCCCGCGGATTCGGGCTGAGCAGCAGCTCGACGGTCGACGTGGCGGCCTGCTCGAAGTCGGCGTCGGGCCGCGTCTGCGCAGACCGCACCCACGCCCACACACCGACACCGGCGGCGACGACCGCCACCACGACGAGCACCGCCACCACCACCCACCACCGCCGGGCGAGACCCGGCCGCAACCCGGCGGCATGCTCGGCGTCGGCGAGATCGTCGACGGCCGAACGCAGCTCACGCCGCGCCGCCCGTTCACGACCGATCGTGCCGGAACGCACCACCACTCAGGCCGACCGTCCCGTCGATCCCGACGCGACAGATCCCGACGCGACAGATCCCGACGACACCACAGATCCCGACACCGCAGCGCCACCGCGAATCCGTGCGTCGTAGTCGGCGCGTCCGGTCTGGTCGACGTCGATGAAGATCCGGTCGAGGCCGGTCCGGCGGCGGGTGAGTTGCTTGAGCGCCTGCGGGAACAACGGATTGGCGTCCACCCAGCGCATGAATCCCGGTGCGGCGACGCGGGTGCGCGGACGAGCGATCACGTCGACGACGGCGGCCGAGACCACGTCGGGCTCGACGGTCTGGATGTAACGGTTGGTCTGCAGGCCGGTGATGAGTCCGGTGTTGGTGAAGGTCGGCATCACCGTGGACACCCGCACCCCGTGACCCGACAGTTCGGCGTCGAGCGCCTCGGAGAACTCGATGACGCCGGCCTTGGCGGCGTTGTAGACGGCAAGGCCGGGCATCGGCAGCCGGCCGGCCACCGAGGCGATGTTGACGATGTGACCGGCGCGGCGCGGCACCATTCGCGCTGCGGCGAGTTGGCTTCCGGTGATCACGCCCAGCAGGTCGATGTCGATGGTGCGCCGGATCAGTGCGGCGTCGAAGCCGAGGAAGGAACCGACCGGCATGATGCCGGCGTTGTTGATCAGGACATCCACGGGGCCGAGCCGGTTCTCGACCTCGTCGAGGAAGGCGGTGAAGCCGGCGCGGTCGGTGACGTCGACCATGATGCCCTCCACCCCGAGGTCGGCGGCGGCCTTGCCGAGCACCTCCTCGTCGACGTCGCCGATGGCCACGCGGGCGCCGGCGGCGAGAAGCTGTGTGGCCGTCTCCAATCCGATGCCGCGGGCACCACCGGTCACGGCGATCACACGGTCGGCGAGCGCCGCACTCGCCACGCCGTGACCGTGCTTGCCGAAGAGCTTGTCCCGCAGGGTCATTCCTACTCCTGTCACCAGATCATGGGGGCGAGGTACTTCTGTGCCAGCGCGCGGACCGCGTCCGGCGATTGCCGGGCCTCATCGGAGGCCGGGGTTTCGAGAAGTGAGATCACCAGGCGCACATGCAGTTCGACCGCCTCGACGAGCTCGGCGTCGGGCATCTGGGCGCCGGCGTTGCGCAGGGTGGACGCCACGCGCCCGGTGACGACGTCGATGAACAGGGAGGTGACCGACTTGGTGATGGACTTCATCTCGTAGTCGGTGAGCACCAGTCGATGCATCAGCGGGTCCTCGGTGACCAGTCGAGCACCGGCGGCGAAGGCCTCGACCACCGCTTCTTGCGGGCCGAGTCCGGCCACCGCCTCGACGAGGCGTTCCATCCCGATCTCGTAGAGTTCGGTGGTCACCCCGAGCAGCAGGGCCTCCTTGTTGGGGAAACGCCGATAGAGCGTGCTCCGGCTGACGCCGGCTCGTCTGGCCACCTCGTCCACGTTCGCCCGACGCACCCCGACCTCGGTGAACTCCGCGGCCGCCGCAGCCAGGATGGCGGCGTTCTGGTCGGCAGGGCTGTCGGTGTTGCGGATCTTGCGGCGGCGCCGCCCGTTCCCGCCGGCACCTACCCCGTTCTCGGCGGTATCGGACATGTCCACGTCGGTATCCGACACGTCCACGTCGGATCTGCTGGTATCGGCGGGCCCGAGGTCGGCGTCGCCGGCGTCGGTGAACGTGGTGGTCTCGACATCCGAACCCATCATGTTCACCGGCGCCGAACCGTCGCCGGGAACCGGTCCTTGGGGACCGGAAGTGCGCTGTAGTCCATCGGGAGTTCGTAACCGGCCGGGACCGACCACTCGTACCCGCGCAGCAGGTGGTGCATGATCGTCTTGATCTCCATCTGACCAAAATACAATCCGATGCACTTGTGCACCCCGCCGCCGAACGGCATCCAGGCCATCCGGTGGCCCTTGTCCTCGGCGCGATCCGGCGCGAACCGCTCGGGATCGAAGGTGTCGGGGTGCGTGTAGTACGCCCGATCACGGTGATTGGTGAGCTGCGGGATGGCCACCAGCGTGCCCTCGGGAATGAAATAGCCGTCGATCTCGGTGTCCTTGATCGCCATCCGCGGTTGTGCCGGAACCGGCGGGCACATCCGCAACGACTCCCGCATCACCAGGTCGAGCACGTCGAGCCGGGCGAGGTCGTCGTAGCCGAGTTCTGGCCCCAGTTCGAGGGACTGGGCGCGCGCCCGCTCCTGCCACTGCGGATTCGCCGCCATGCGATAGGCCATCTGGGTCATCGTGATGGTCGAGGTGTCGTGTGCGGCCATCAGCACGAAGATCATGTGGTTGACGACGTCCTCGTCGGTGAATCGATGGCCCTCTTCGCTTTCCGCATGACACAGCACCGAGAACAGGTCGGGGGTCTCCCGAGCACGCTTGGCCGGGATGGTCTCGTAGAAGAACTCCTCGAGCACCTTGCGGCTCCGCAGCCCCTTCCACCAGCGGCCGCCGGGTATCGGGGCACGGACGTAGGCGACCCCGGCGCGGACGGTCTCGATGAATGCCTTGTTGAGCTGGTCGGCACGCTCGGCGGGGAGTTCGACTCCGAGGAAGACCTCGAGCGCGACGTCGAGGGTGAGGGATTTGAACTGCTCGAACATCCGCACCCGACCGACGGGGAACCGGCCGATCGTGTCGGCGATCATCGGCGCCATCTCCTGCATGTAGCCCTGGAGGGCGGTCGGGGTGAACGCCTGCTGAAGGATGTGCCGGTGGTGGCGGTGCTCGTCGAAATCGAGGAGCATGACACCCCGGGTGAAGAACGGTCCGATGAAGTAGCTCCAGGCGGGACCGTTGGCGAAGGCATGATCCTTGTTCATCAGGATCTGCTGTGCCGCTGGGGCACCGGCCACGGTGACGGTGCTGATGCCGAGCGCCTTGAGCGCCGAGATGGTGCCGAACTCGGCGCGTCGCCGTTCGCCGTAGCCGAACGGATCGCGCCGCATGGCCATCATCTCGAGCACACCGTTGCGCTCGACCCGCGGAACGGGACGCAGACCACTGCCGGCGGGTGCCGGCGCCAACACCGCGACCATCTCGTCCTCCTCCGCTCATGTACCGTCGTGTGACCCAGTACACATCCATTGGAACAGAATTGCTCAGATGTTTCTAGTGCGTGTCACCCGGAGAGGGAATGGCAGACACGCCCGAATGGACCCGGATCACCCGGCGCCGAAGCCGTCGTGGTCCGGCAACCCGTGCCGAATCCGGTGCGCCAGGATCTGATGGCACCGCGTCAGCCGATCACGCCACCACATGCTGCGCTCGGGGTCGGCGAGCACCCCGGCCCCCACCGGGTCGGGTAGCGCGTCCGGCCCGGGCCATCGCGGGGTGAGGGCACCACCCTCGGGCACGAACGACCCGGCGACGTCGGCGACGAACAGCGACCCGGTGCCCAGCCCGCAGGCCAGATCCAGCTCGGGCAGGGCCGCTGCGGCGGCGACCCCGGCAGCCATCCCGACCATCGAGTCCAGGGCGCTCGAGATCACCACGGGCAGCCCGATCCGATCGGCGAGTCGCAGCACCGCGCGCATGCCGCCGAGGGGCGCCACCTTGAGCACGGCGACGTCGGCGGCGTCGGCCGCGATCACGCGCATCGGGTCGGCGGCCTTGCGGATCGACTCGTCGGCGGCGATCGGCACCGACACCGCCCGCCGCACCTGCGCGAGTTCGTCGACCGTCGCACACGGCTGCTCCGCGTACTCGAGTTCACCGATCGCCTTCAGCGCCGTGACCGCCTGCGCCACCGACCATTTCCCGTTCGCGTCGACACGCACGCGCGGAACGAGCTCACGGGTCGCGGCCACCCGGGCGACGTCGTCGTCGAGGGTCTGCCCGGGCTCGGCCACCTTGACCTTGGCGGTGGTGGCACCGGGATTGCGCGCGAGGACGGCCGCGACCTCTGCGGCCGGCACCGCGGGCACGGTGGCGTTGACCGGCACCCGATCCCGTCGCGAGGGTGGCGGGCCCCACCATGCGGCCTCGATCCCCGCGGCCAGCCAGGCCGCCGACTCGTCGTCGTCGTACTCGACGAAGGCACCGAACTCGCCCCACCCCGCCGGCCCACGGAAGATCAGCACCTCACGGGCGGTGATCCCGCGAAACCGGGTACGCATCGGCAGCCGCACGACCACGGCGTCCTCGAGCAACTCCTGCACCGGCGGTAACACCACGGCACCCATCACACCCTCTTTTCGGCCACGGACCAGCCCGGACGGCACCGGAGCACATCGTTGGAACAAATCTAGATTTCCGTTCCAAGATGGATTATGGTCCCTTCCATGACAGTCAACCAGGGGTTCGACGCCGCGATCCGCGAGGCGGAGCCGGTTGTCGTCGCGGACACACCCGACGACGCCCTGCCGATGCCACGACTCGGTGCCGATTCGCTGATCTGGAAGTTCTACGGCGACATCCGCGGCCTGCTCGGCTTCCAGCGTCTCGCCGGCACCGAGAACTGCATCGAACAGCTCGGTCAGGCCGTCCTCGACCACTCGGTGATCTTCGACGACTTCCTCGGTCGCGCCCGCCGCACCGGGCCGCCGGTGATGCGCACCGTGTACTCCACCGAACCGCAGAAGTGGGGTCGCACCGTCCGCGACTTCCACAAGGACATCAAGGGCACCGTCAGCGACGGTTCGCGCTATCACGCACTCAACCCGGAGCTGTTCTATTGGGCGCACGCGACATTCGTCGACCAGACCCTCTACATCACCGATACCTTCATCCGACGACTCTCGGAGGCCGAGAAGGAACAGATCTTCGAGGAGAGCAAGATCTGGTATGAGCTGTACGGCGTCAGCGCCCGCAGCCAGCCGCAGACCTACGCCGAGTTCCGGGCGTACTGGGACGACATGCTCGACCGCTTCGTCCCGCACAAGACCATCGTCTACGCCACCGGCTACATCCGAAAAGGGTTGCCGCGGCCGAGGCGGATCCCCGCCCCGGTGTGGCGCGTGGCGTCGGCACCGCTCAACGGGTTCATCCGCACCGTCGTCGTGGGCACCCTGCCGCGGCAGATGCGCGAGGTGTGCGACCTCGAGTGGAATGACAAGCGCGAGAGGCGCTTCCAACGATTCGCCGCGTTCATGCGGGCACTCGATCCGGTGATCAACCGGTTGCCGCTGACATGGCTGTACGTGCCGTGGGCCTACGAGGCGTGGCAGCAGGTCGGGGTGGATCCCCGCCCGCTCCACAACAAGCCAGGGCGCAACAAGCCCGGGCACAGCAACTCCGGGCAGCCCGGGGCGTGAGGCCGGTCGCCTGAGACGTCGTCGACGAGGGGCGACCACGTCTCAGGCGCACCGTGCCCCCACCCGCACACCGAACCCCGCGACTCCCGGAGGTCACACCTTCGTGAGGAATCCTCCTGCGACATCCAGGAATTCGCGACGACGGTCGCGGTGCACACTGTGTCCCGCCTCGATCACCTCGAAGCGGGCACCCGGAATCGTCTCCGCCAGCGTCCGAAGATGCTGCGACGGAAGAAAACTGCGCCGACCACCGGAGATCACCAGGGTCCGCGCCGACACCTCCGCCAGTCGTCGCCACCACTGTGGTTCGGCCTGTTCGAACGCCTCACCCACCTGGGCGCCGACCGCCCGGTCGAAGCGCACCAGCGGCATCGGGTTGGCCAGCAGCAACGCCAGACCGCGCACCCGCTCGCCGAGCGACGCATCCATCACGATGCCCTCGTCGACGTCGGCCTGATCGCGGGGCATCGGCGGCACCTCCTCGAGCACGAGCGATCGCACCCGGTCGGGAGCCGACATCGCCAGCCGCAGTGACGCATGCGCGCCCAGCGAATGCCCGACGACGTCGACCTGCGCGACCTCGAGATCGTCGAGCACATAGCGGAGGTCTTCGGAGAAGGACTCGAGCGGATAGTCGCCGGGGTGCCCGCTGCGCCCGTGCCCGCGCAGGTCCACGGCGAGCACGGCACGGCCACCCGCACGCAGCTGTCCGGCGAAGTACCGCCAGGTGGAGTGGTCGCCTCCCATGCCGTGCACCAGCAGGACCGGGGGCTGCGTGCCCGGGGTACCCGAGGTGCGCACGGCCAGGGTCAGATCACCGGATTCGGTCGGTCGTCCTACCAATCGCACCCGGCCAGGCTACTGCCCGGCTCCCCCACGGTCGGCCGGTGAGCCCCGTGATCCTCGTCAAACCCCGGCCCCGGCACCGGTGCCACGCACTCTCCTGGACCCGGCTCCCGGATCACTCGCCGCCGCAGGGCGGCGAGTAGTCGAGTCCGTGGACGTTGACCGCCCACTCGTCCTCGGTGATCGGGTCGCCGGGCCGGCCGCACTCCTCGGCGAGCACCTCGCGCGGCTCCACGTCCCACGACCGGATCAGGCCCTGCTGGCCGGACACCAGGATGTGGGTGTCGGAGACGAACCGGACGTCCCACACGCGGCCCGGGAACGACCGCAACACCAGCCCGGTGGACGCGTCGTCACCGTCGAGATCCCACACCCAGACCTCCGAGTTGGAACCGCCTGCGATCACATGCCGGCCGTCCGGGGAGAACCCGGCGCTGTAGAGCTGTCCGGCGGGTCCGGCCATGGTCGCCACCGTCCGCGGGTGCACCGGGTCGGACACGTCGACCACCGCTGCACTCTTCTCCTCCGAGGTCGCCACCACCCGCGTGCCCGTCCGGTCCCACCGCACCGCCAGCGCCGCGCCGTCGAAGGTGACCGGGTCGGGCAGTGCCCGCGGGTGCGCCGGATCCGAGAGGTCCAGCATCCGCACGCCGCCCGTGGCCGTGGCCGCCGCGACATGCCGTCCGTCCGGTGACAGCGACGCCCACCACACGCCGCCCCCGGTGTCGACGGTGGAGATCACACGGGGTGCGGTGAGGTCGGACGCATCGATCACGGTGAGGATGTTGGAATCGGTGGCACCGGTGACGGCGAGCCCGGAGGTCTCGCTGTAGTCGACGGTCTCGTTGAGGTTCGGCTGCGCGGCGACCGACCCGATCACCGTGGGCCGCGCCGGATCGGAGTAGTCGGCGAACTGGACCTCACCGGTCACGGTGCCGGTGGTGACCACCTTTCCCGACGCCGACACCACCACCGCCCCGGAGTAGACGAGTCCGGGTGCCGGCACCAGATCGGGGCCTGCGCGGGTCAACCCCGCCGGCCCGATGTCCCACTGGGTGAGCCGGCCGTCGGTGCCCGTGTCGGCGGCCACCAGTCGGCGACCGGCGCCGTCCACCGGGATCTGGAAGACGTTGTTGGAGCCGACGTAGGTCATGTCGTCGGCGGGCGGCCAGTCCTGGACCCGCCCGTCGTCGCTGGCCGCGATCACGTGCCGCCCGGCGAACACCACCGACACCACGTTCGACGAGCTCGGCAGCACCCGCGGTGACGTGGTGGGTGCGGTCAGGTCGAAGATCCGGAGCGTGTTGTCGGCGCCGGCGGCGGCGATGCGGGTGCCGTCGGCGTTCACCGCGACAGCCGTGACGTAGCTGGTGAATCCGCCGAATCGCTGCACATCGCGGGGTGCGGCCGGATCGGTGACGTCATAGACGGTGACGACGCGGCTGCGCAGCGCCGCGACCAGTCGGGTGCCGTCGGGGGTGAAGGTCAGGCCCTGGGCGAGCTCGTTGTCGCGCCAGTCGTCGAGGTGGATCTGCCCGGCCGGTTCGATCCGGTCGCCCACCACCCGCCACAGGTCGATGCGTCGGTTGGCGGCCGAGGTGGCCAGGGTCGCACCGTCCGGGCTGAAGGCGACCGCACCGGCGACACCGCCCGCGGCCCCCGGCAGCGCGACCTGACGCCATGCCCCGTCCACCGACACCCATGCCTGCACGCCGACGTCGGGTCCCGACGCCACGACGAAACGTCCGTCCGGGCTCACCGCGAGGGCGTTCATGTCGCCGGTGACCCCGGGGACCTGCACACCGCGGACCGGATGCCCCGGATCCGACACGTCCCAGGCGGTGATCGCACCGCGGCCGCCGATCAGGAGGGTCTTGCCGTCGGGCAGGAATGCGGCGGCACCGAGACGGTCGCCGGACCCGGTTGTCCCGGTGAAGTCGCCGACCTGCCGTTCGATCCCGGCGTCGTCGGAGACCTCGAACAAGCGCACCTGGCCACCGCCACCGCTCGCCGCGAGCAGCGGGCCCGACCGGGCGAGCAGCAACGATCCCGGTGTGCCGACGAACCGGGTCGGCAGCGCACCCGAGGTGGTGTCGATCAGCTGGGACCGTGCCTCCACCGTCGGCGAGATCTCGTATCCGACCATCGCCATCTGCGCGGCGAGCAGCGGGTCCCGGTCGACGAGGTCGGCCGAGACCACCGCCATCTGCCGCGACAACGCCTGGTTGCGGGAGTCCTCGGCCCGTTCGCGCTGGTGGACGGCGTTGACACCGGCCACCACCGCGGTCACCGCGGCGAGGACCGCCACGACGCCGAACACGGCGGCGAACGTGGCGAAGCGGTGAAGTTGTCGCACCCGACGCTGCTCGTGGTCGGCCTGCTCGCGGACCCGTGCCGCACCCGCGGCGAGGAAGTCGCGGCCGGTCTGGTCGGGGCCGATCCGGCCCGCATCGCCGATCGATGCCCCGACGGGCACCGGCGACGTGGGAGCGGGGTCGGCGGTGGTGCCGGTGTCGGTCAGCGTCGCGAACATCTCGAGCCGCGCCTGCGAGGGCAGCAGGTCGTCGGGGCGACCGTTCCCGTCCCAGGGATCGGCGAGGGTACGCAACCGCCGCAACAACAGCAGCCGTTCGCGGTCGGTGTCGACCCATTCGGTCAGCCGCGGCCACGCGGTCAGCAGGGCCTCGTGTGCGACCTGCGCGTGTGACGAGGTCACCGTGATCAGTCGGGCCGCGGCAAAGGTGTCGAGCACCGGTGCCGTATCCGCGCCGAGGTCGGCGAGCCGGACGGTGCGGCGCGTCACGGTGTCCTCGTCGACGTTGATCATGGCGAGCAGGATGCGGCGGGCGGTGGCCTGCTCGGCGTCGTCGAGCTCGGCATACACCGACTCCGCGGTCTGCTCCACGGCCCCGGAGATCCGGCCGGTGGCGACGTAGTCACGAACGGTGAGCCGACGGCCGTCGGATTGCTGCCAAGTGGCGCGCAGGGCGTGCGACAGCAGCGGCAGCACCCCGGTGTCGGTGGGCCGGCTCGGCGATACGGGCGCGAGGTCGTCGAGGAGCATGGTGACCAGGTCGTCGTCGACGATGGCCCCCGCTGATTCGGCCGGGCGGACGATCACCTCCCGCAGTTCGGTGCGTGTCATCGGCGGGATCAGCACCTGGGCGGCGGCCAGGATCGGGGCGAACGCCGCACTGGCCGCGGCCCGCCCATAGAAGTCGGCGCGCAGCACCGCGACCACCACCGCCCGACGCCCGGTGATCCGTCGATCGATCTCGGCGAGGAACGCCGAGCGGGTGACCTGATCGTGCTGGGTCCACAGTTCCTCGAGCTGGTCGATCACCACCGCCAGCGGGACGTCGGGCGGCACCGCGGAGATCTCGTCGAAGGCCGCCGCGATCGAGGCCTGCGGATCATCAGCGGGGACCAGGATCACCGAGCGCCACTCGGCCAGCGCACCCTCGGTACCCATCCGTGCGAGCAGGCCTGCCCGGACCGCCGAGGACTTGCCCACCCCGGACGCGCCGACGACGACCATGGCCGGATACGGAGCTGTCTGTGCCGGTTCGGTCAGGGGCTTCTCCGGCACGCGACCGACGAGGGTGTGCTCGAGCCGGTCGACGAGTGCGTCGCGGCCGAAGAACACCGGCCCGTCCGCGGTCCCGTAGGCCTCGAAGCCGCGATACGGGCAGGCGATGACGGGGCGCTTGCGGGAACGGCGGGAGGAGCGTTCGGCCGCCGCCCACCACCGCGCGAGATCGTCGTCCGCGACCACGCCGCAGGTCGTCAGCACCCGCTCGAACATCTCGCGGCTGGCCTTCGTCGGCGCGTGCTGCCCGGCGAACCAGCCCGCCACGGTGCCGAGCAAGGCGTTCGCCTCGGTCGCCACATCGCGCACGCTCAGACCCGACTCCTCGCGCAGGCGGGTCAGCGCCCGCCCCAGTTCGTCGCGCGTCGACACAGATTCCGGGCTCATCCCGAGTCCCTCCGTCAGCCATGTTTGCGCAGGTCAGCGTATCGGAATTCGTATCGACTTGGCTCTTCTCACGGGTTCGACACGTCGCTCAGAGGTTCCTGGGACCAGGATTGGCCCGAATGGACGACAGTCCCACCACCCACCGACGACGACCCCCGACCCGCTCGGGGGTCGTCGATTCCGCTCAGGAGGCCGCGATCATCACCGACACCGACCGCCCCGCCCCGCCGGGACGGTCCGCTCCCACCCTCCCCGGACAGTTCCGGGTGACACCCGGACCGGCGCCACGGCGGCCCCGATTGTCCGAGCGCGAGGTCCAGGTGATGCTCACGTGGCTGCGTGCCGAGTCCAAGCAGGAGGCCGCCGGTGCACTGTTCATCAGCGTGTCGACGGTGAGCACGCACATCTCGCGGATTCGGGTGAAGTACGAGTCGGCCGGGCGTCCGGCCTCGTCCAAGTCGAGTCTGTTCGTCCGCGCGATCCAGGACGGGTACGCCACGCTCGACGACTGGTGAACCCCGGGGGCTCGGGCACAGACGGCACCGCCGGCGACGAGCGGCCACCCCGGATCACGAGGTGGCCGGTCGTCGCCGGCGGTGTATACCGCACCACAACCGCGATCATCGACGAGGCGCCGCATCCCCTTCGGCGCCTCGTCGGCGATCAGCGGTCGAGGAACCAGCCGGCGCGCTTGGCGCGCCAGACCATGTCTTCCCAGTAGTCCCACTGATGGGTGCCGACAGTGGGAAAGTCTGTGGAGATCCGGACACCCTGCAGTGCCGCGGCGACCTCGAACGCCCGCGACTGGGCGAGCGCGACCACCTCCAGCGGAGTGCCCTTGACCGACGCGACCGCATCGGTGTTGTGCGGACCCCACGTCGCCGAACCGGAGGCGACGCGGATCTTCATCCCCCGCATCCGCGGCAGCTGGACGAGGGCGTCGTTGCGTTCCCAGCGCGGCGCCCACGGCGGACCCCACATCGCATCGGCACTGAGTGGACCCACCCCGCCCTCCACGCCGGCGTCGATCAGGGCCAGGCGTACGGCCTCACGCATCGTCGGCGCCGAGATGTTGACGTAGCCGGACATGGAGAAGACGTGCGATATGCGCGCACGGTGGTAGGCACCGTAGATCATCGCCGAGCCGCCGCCCATCGAGATGCCCATGATCGCGTACTTCTGCCACCGACCCACGGCCAGCCCGCGCGCGTCGAGGGCGCGGACGATGGCATCCAGCCGGCACGTCCACCGGTAGCGGTAGGCGATCTTGCTGCCGGGGCTGGCCGACTCCCAGTCGGTGTAGAAGCTCCCCAGGCCGCCGACCGGTTCCACCACGTTGACGCCCGAGGACGCCATCCGCTGGATGCGGGTCTCGTGCCGCCAGCCGGACATGTCACTCGTCGCGCGCAGGCCGTCGAGCGCGATCACGGTCTTGTAGTTGCCGGGCCGACTCCAGATGTCGACCGGGCTCGCCGGCATGCCACAACCGCCGACCTTGATCCGGTTGAGGGTCGCCGCCTCGGCGGGACCACCACCGCTGGCGCCGACGATCACCAGCGCTGCCGCGGCGACGACAACCGCGATCACTCGCCGGCCCGCGCGCTTGTGGACCGACCGCTTCAAAGGGGAACGCACGGCCGGAACAGTAGGGCCCCGGAGGCCTCGGGAACACCCCGAAACGGACGCCGTGACCACAGGGCGCCCCCATTGAGACCAACCAGTTACACAAGTGGCCATTGGTGCAGGATGTTACTAATGTGACTCGTGTGGTCTACCTGTCGACGATTCGGCACCGCCTCCGCCGATGCGCCGACCCCACGCCGCAGAGCACTCCCGGCGCCGTCTCCGGACCGCCGACATCGACCCGCAGCTCGAGAGCCCGAGGGCTGGACATTCGGCGCCTGTGCACCACGCCACGGATTGTCGGGGGTTTCTTCGTCTCGAACTCGACACTCCCGGTCACAGCAGGTGTGCCAGCCGCTTCTTCGTGCGGTTGGTCTTGACGATCCACGCGAGGTCCGGGTCTGTGGTGTCGAGGGCATCGAACACGGCCAATCCCGGTTGCGGATCGGCTGCTACCGCCACGCTCCAGCAGTAGCCGAGGCTCTGTCGCAGGATTCGTGCTGCGGGAGAGCGTCGTGATGCACCCACGGGTAACGCCCTCAAGACAGCCGTCGCGCGACGACAGACCTCGACGGCGACTGCTGCCGCTTCGGGTGTGCGTAGCAGACGCGGCTCGCAGATGGCCGCAGCGCCTGCCCGCGCTATCAGAGGGTTCGGGTCACCGGCCCAGTCGCGTGTCAGTGACTGCACGGCGCCGCCATCGGCGTCCCCGGCCTCCTGCAAGCCGATCACCACACCTTCACGCACCCGCCATCGGTCATCGACAGCCAGAGCCCGCAACCGTGAACGCGATGTCGGGTCGGCGATCTGGGTGCCCAGGCAGATTGCCCCGCACATCATCTGGTACTCATCGTTGCTCTGCAAGAGCCGGTCGACCAGCTGTGGATCATCGGCGACCTCGCTCACCGCGATCGCCAGTGACGTATTCGCCCGCGGCCCCGGCAGGCCGGAGTTCGCATTCAGAAACCGCGGCCACTCAGTGCGGTCCAGTCGCCGCAATCGGGCCGCCCACTGCTCTACCGCCTTCGACACCCCGACAGCATACGGCGATGCAAACGGGCAAACCGAGTCGTCGACGGACTCGTGGTCACCAGGTCATCCCAACGGTCAACTCGCTTGCTCCCCAACGGTTTCAGAGCACCGACAACACAGAGTGCGCGTCGAACTCGGATCAGCCAGTACCCGACGATGAACTCAGCACAGCTCGACATGTCTTCGTTGCCGGGCGTGTGACATTCAGCAGCCCCACCACTCCCTCACCCCGCCCGGCTCGGCCGGGTCGGCGATCGCCGCCGGGCACGAGAATCCGACCGAACCCACTCCCGACGGACAGGCGAGGAGCGGGCTCACCGTGATCGCCTGAGCGATCCCTATCCCGCAGCCTCCTTGCCCGACTCCCCCACCCGCGACCCGTCGTCGAGCATCGCCACCTTGAGTGATGGCTTGGCCGCGCCCGGTGTGTCCGGACCGCCGAGTTGCTCCCAGATCGCGTCCACCATCGGCTGGAGGAACAGGACGCCGAGCTGACGCACCATCACCCCCACCACCTGGGCGGCCTCCGACCGCTCGGTGGATGCCATTCCGGTCTCGCGGGACTTGGTGACCTCCGAACGGGTCAGCTCGGTGAGGCGTCCGATCAGTTGCAGATGTTCACCGGCGGGATCGAGGACCGCGCGGCGCAGGTAGTCGACCACCGGCGGGTGATCGGCGAACATCTGCTGCACGGCGAGGTCGCGGGCGGCGGTCACCTCGGCCGGCGTCCCTTCCGCCGGCGCCCCGGCGATCGCCTGCGCGTGATAGTCGACGATGAGCTGCTCGACCGCCTCACGCAGACCGTCCTTGGTCTTGAAGTGGTGCTGGACCAGCCCCACGGTCACACCCGCCGCCGCGGCGACGGCGCGCATGGACACCCGATCCTCCCCCTGGTCGGCGTAGAGATCGAGCGCCGCATTGCGGATCTTCGCCTTCGCGGTGAGATCACCGGAACCCGCACGCGGATCCGTCACGAAACCGTACCCCTCATGATGACCGATTGTACAAGGACATAGTTCCCTTTACATCCGAACGGCAAACTGTACAGTTGTATTGTCTTCGACCCGGTGTGACCCAGCACAACCGTCTCCGTGAATGCGAGCGCAACCTCACACGCCTCCGCATCCGGGGCACCTGTGCGGCATCGGACCCGCCGACATCGCCAGCATCGAACGCATGTGAAGGACACCGACATGACCGAGATCGTCCGGGGACTGCCGTCCACGCACGGGGATTCCTACCAGCTCAACACCACCACCCTGATCCGACACAGCGCGCGCACCTACCCGGAGCAGGAGATCGTCTTCCGCAACACCGACGGGTCCTGGGGTCGCTACACCTATGCCGACTGCTTCACCCGCACCCAGCGCGCCGCGAACGTGCTGACCGGCCTCGGCGTGGCACCCGCCGACGTCGTCGGCGTGCTCGACTGGAACAGCAAACGCCATTTCGAGTTGTACTGGGCGATCTCCGGCACCGGCGCGGTGATGCTGCAGATGAACCTGCGCCTGTCCCCGGAGGATCTGGGCTATGTGGCCGGACACTCCCGCGCCTCGGTGGTGCTCGTCGACGAGACCCTGCTGCCGGTGGCCGAGGCGATCGCGCCGCACGCCCCGGGTGTGCGCCAGTGGGTCGTGATGAGCGACCGACCGCTCGCCGAGATCACCACCACTCTGCCCGGAGTGGTGCACTACGAGGACCTGATGGCCGCCGCCGAGCCGACCTACGACTGGCCGGTCATCGACGAGACCTCTTCGTACAGTGCGTGTTACACCACCGGAACCACCGGGCGACCCAAAGGGGTCTACTACTCGCACCGCGGCATCTATCTGCACACCATGGCCGAGGCCGCCAATCTCGGCATGGACGCCTCCGACGCCGTCATGCTGATCACCCCGATGTTCCACTCGTCGTGCTGGGGCCTGCCGCAGTCGGCGGTGCACAGTGCCGCCAAGGTGGTGCTCCCGGGCCGGTACGCCGCCGAGGAGACCTCGCTGCTGGTCGACACCATGATCACCGAGGGCGTCACCATCGCCAACGGGGCGCCGGCCATCTTCCAGCCGATGCTCGACTACATCACCACCCTCGACGAGAAGCCCGACTTCAGCCGCGCCCGACTACTCTGTGGCGCAACGGAACCCGCGTTGTCATTGATGAGGGGCTTCGCCGAGCTGACCGGCGCCGACATCATCCACGCCTACGGCGCCACCGAGACCACACCGCTGGTCACCATCAACCGTGGCCTGAAATACACCCTGCAGGGCAAGATCTCCGACGAGGAACGCTGGGATCTCAAGCGATGCCAGGGACTTCCGGTCAACGGCATCGATGTCCGCGTCGTCGACGCGGAGGGCAACGATCTGCCTCACGACGGGGTCAGCCAGGGCGAGCTGCTGTTCCGTGGCCCGTGGATCACCGAGCGGTACCACGACCTCGCCGACGACGCCGACAAGTTCCTCGACGGCTACTGGCGCAGCGGCGACATGGGCGTCATCTTCCCGACCGGCTACATGAAGCTCACCGACCGTCTCAAGGACGTGGTCAAGAGCGGCGGTGAGTGGATCTCGTCGATCGACATGGAGAACGCCATCATGGCACACCCGCGGGTCGCCGAGGCCGCCGTCATCGGCGTCGAGCACCCCAAGTGGCAGGAGCGACCGGTGGTACTGGTCGCCACCACCGACGGCGAGGACATCACCGTCGACGAGATCCACGCCCTGCTCGTCGACCGATTCGCCAAGTGGCAGTTGCCCGATGCGATCATCCGCGTCGACCGCCTCCCCCGCACCAGCGTCGGCAAGCTCGACAAGAAGAACATGCGCGGCACCTACGGCGACCTGTACAAGGACGCCTGACCTCCGCGCGGATCGAGAGGACACACCATGAGCATCCTGTTCCCGGACTACCGTTCGCCCTGGGAGAGCGACGATCAGACGCTGCTGCGGGCGCACGCCGCCGAATTCTTCCGCAAGGAGGCCACCCCCCACCAGGAACGCTGGGCCGAGCAGCATCAGGTCGACCGCGAGTTCTGGACCAAGGCCGGCGCCGCAGGTCTGCTGTGCCTGGACGTACCGGAGGAATTCGGTGGCGGCGGAGGCGACTTCGGTCACGAGGCGATCGTCCAACAGGAGATCTGCCTCGCGCACGACACCGCGATCGGCTTCTCCATCCACTCCACCATCGCGGCGCATTACATCGCCAACTACGCCACCGACGAGCAGCGCCGCGCCTGGCTGCCGAAGTCGGCGAGTGGAGAGCAGGTCCTGGCCATCGCGATGACCGAGCCGGGTACCGGCTCGGACCTGCAGTCGGTACGCACCACCGCGATCCGCGACGGCGACCACTACGTCGTCAACGGCTCGAAGACGTTCATCTCCAACGCCTCCCACTGCGACCTGCTGATCATCGTGGCCAAGACCGATCCGACCCTCGGGGCCAAGGGCATCTCGTTGCTGGTCGCCGAGACCGACGGCCTCGAGGGCTTCGAACGGGGCCGCGTGCTCAAGAAGATCGGCCAGCACGGCCAGGACACCCGGGAGCTGTCGTTCACCGACATGCGTATCCCGGCCGCCAACCTGCTCGGCGGGGTCGAGGGCCAGGGGTTCTACCAGCTGATGAACCAGCTGCAGCGGGAGCGCCTGATCATCGGGGTCGCCGCGATCGCCTCGGCAGAGGCCGCGGTGGCCGAGACCATCGCCTACGCCAAGCAGCGCGCCGCGTTCGGAACGCCGATCCTCGGGTTCCAGAACACGAAATTCGTTCTGGCCGAGTGCAAGGCCGAGGTCCTGGCCGGCAAGACCCTGATGGATCACTGCATCAGCGCGCAGATCGAGGGCACCCTCGACCCGGCGACGGCGTCGATGGCCAAGATGTGGGGCACCGACAAGCAGGTCGAGGTGATCGACAAGTGTCTACAGCTCTTCGGCGGCTACGGCTACATGATGGAGTATCCGATCGCGCAGATGTATGCCGCCGCGCGCGTCCAGAAGATCTACGGCGGCACCAACGAGATCATGAAGGAACTGATCAGCCGCTCGCTGTAGTCCCGGACACCTGAGCGCAGACAACAAGGAACCCCAACCGCGTAAGCGGTTGGGGTTCCTTGTTGTCAGACTCGGTGAGTCAGATCAAGAGTGAACCGATGTCACGTGTTGATCCGTGACGCAGGCCCACGCCCGAAGAACAACGCTCACACGCTGCCACGACGGGCGTGGGAAATCGTCACTTGTTGATCTTGGTGACTCGACCCGCACCAACGGTGCGGCCACCCTCGCGGATGGCGAAGCGCAGGCCCTCGTCCATGGCGACCGGCTGGATCAGCTTGACGCTCATCTCGGTGTTGTCGCCCGGCATGACCATCTCGGTGCCCTCGGGGAGGGTCACGACGCCGGTCACGTCGGTGGTACGGAAGTAGAACTGCGGACGGTAGTTGTTGAAGAACGGGGTGTGGCGGCCGCCCTCGTCCTTCGACAGGATGTACGCCTGGCCCTCGAACTCGGTGTGCGGGGTGGTGGTACCCGGCTTCACGATGACCTGGCCACGCTCGACGTCCTCACGCTTGAGGCCGCGGAGCAGCAGACCTGCGTTGTCGCCGGCCTGAGCCGAATCGAGGAGCTTGTGGAACATCTCGATACCGGTGACGGTGGTCTTCTGCGACTTCTCGCGGATGCCGACGATCTCGACTTCCTCGTTCACGTTGACCTCGCCGCGCTCCACACGACCGGTGACCACGGTGCCGCGGCCGGTGATGGTGAAGACGTCCTCGACGGGCATCAGGAACGGCTTGTCGGTCTCGCGGACCGGGTCCGGGATCGACTCGTCGACGGCGTCCATCAGGGCCTCGACGGACTTGACCCACTCCGGGTCACCCTCGAGGGCCTTCAGGGCCGAGACCTTGACGACGGGGGCTTCCTCGTCGAACTCCTGGGCGGCCAGCAGTTCGCGGACCTCCATCTCGACGAGCTCGATGATCTCTTCGTCGTCGACCATGTCGGCCTTGTTCAGGGCGACCAGGATGTAAGGAACACCGACCTGGCGGGCCAGCAGCACGTGCTCGCGGGTCTGCGGCATCGGGCCGTCGGTGGCGGCGACCACGAGGATCGCACCGTCCATCTGAGCCGCACCGGTGATCATGTTCTTGATGTAGTCGGCGTGACCCGGGGCATCGACGTGAGCGTAGTGACGCTTCTCGGTCTCGTACTCCACGTGAGAGATGTTGATCGTGATACCACGAGCCTTCTCTTCGGGAGCCTTGTCGATCTGATCGAACGCGAAGCTCTTGTTGAGCTCCGGGAACTTGTCGTGCAGGACCTTGGTGATGGCCGCGGTCAGGGTGGTCTTGCCGTGGTCGACGTGACCGATGGTGCCGATGTTCACGTGCGGCTTGGTCCGCTCGAACTTCGCCTTCGCCACTTGATTGTCCTCCTGGACTTGTTGCTACTGGGCGGATCCCAGCAGTGGTTTTCTCTTACGTTGTTCGCGCCGTGGCGCACACCTGGCGGTGTGCCGGCGCTTCGCCAAAACCTCTGGCCGAGTAGGGACTACTCGCCGGTGGCCTTCGCGATGATCTCCTTCGACACGTTCGCCGGAACCTCGGCGTACGAGTCGAACACCATGGAGTAGTTGGCCCGGCCCTGGGTCTTCGACCGAAGGTCGCCGATGTAGCCGAACATCTCCGACAGCGGAACCTGTGCCTTGACGACACGAGCACCGCTGCGCTCCTCCATGGCCTGGATCTGGCCACGGCGGGAGTTCAGGTCGCCGATCACGTCACCCATGTAGTCCTCCGGAGTCGTGACCTCGACGGCCATGATCGGCTCCAGGATGACCGGGCTCGCCATCCTCGCGGCCTCCTTGAGGGCCTGCGCACCGGCGATCTTGAAGGCCATTTCCGAGGAGTCGACGTCATGGTACTGACCGTCGAGCAGGGTGACCTTCAGGTTGACCAGCGGGTAGCCGGCGAGCACGCCGTACTGCATCGCGTCCTGCGCACCGGCATCCACCGACGGGATGTACTCGCGCGGCACGCGACCACCGGTGACGGCGTTCTCGAATTCGTAGGTCGCACCGTCCTCGGCGTCCACGAGGGGCGCGAGCTTGATGATGACCTTCGCGAACTGGCCCGAGCCACCCGTCTGCTTCTTGTGGGTGTACTCGTGCTTCTCGACCGTCTTGCGGATGGTCTCGCGGTACGCGACCTGGGGCTTGCCCACATTGGCCTCGACCTTGAACTCACGACGCATGCGGTCGACCAGGATGTCGAGGTGGAGCTCGCCCATACCGCCGATGACGGTCTGGCCGGTCTCATCGTCGAGCTGCACCGAGAAGGTCGGATCCTCTTCGGCGAGCTTCTGGATCGCGGTACCCAGCTTCTCCTGGTCCGACTTGGTCTTCGGCTCGATCGAGACGTTGATGACCGGGTCCGGGAAGCTCATCGACTCGAGCACGATCGGGGCGCTCGGATCGCACAGGGTGTCACCGGTGGTGGTGTCCTTGAGGCCGATCATCGCGTAGATGTGTCCCGCGGTGGCGTCCTCGACCGGCATCTCCTTGTTGGCATGCATCTGGAAGAGCTTGCCGATGCGTTCCTTCTTGCCCTTGGTGGCATTCAGGACCTGGGTGCCGGCAGTGATGTGACCCGAGTACACGCGGACGAAGGTCAGCTTGCCGAAGAACGGGTGGGCAGCGATCTTGAACGCCAGGGCCGAGAACGGCTCGTCGGCGGACGGCTTGCGCGACAGCGCTTCTTCTTCGTTGCCCACAGCGTGACCCTCGACCGAGGGGACGTCCAGCGGGGACGGTAGATAGGCGATGATCGCGTCCAGCATCGGCTGCACGCCCTTGTTCTTGAAGGCAGAACCACAGATGACCGGGTAGTACTCACGCGCGATGGTGAGCTTGCGGATGGCCGCCTTGATCTCGTCGGTGCTCAGCTCCTCGCCACCGAAGTACTTCTCGAGCAGCGCCTCGTCGGTCTCGGCGACCGTCTCGAGCAGCTTCTCGCGGTACTCGGCGGCCTGCTCGGCGAGATCTGCCGGGATCTCCTCGATGGTCGGCTCGGCGCCGATCTCGACCGTTCCGCGCCAGGTGATCGCCTTCTGCTCGATCAGGTCGACGACGCCGTCGAAGTTGTCCTCGGCGCCGATCGGGAGCTGCAGGACCAACGGCTTGGCCCCGAGGCGCTCCTCGATGGTGCGCACGGTGAAGAAGAAGTCTGCGCCGAGCTTGTCCATCTTGTTGACGAAGCAGATACGCGGGACGTCGTACTTCTCGGCCTGACGCCAGACCTGCTCGGACTGGGGCTCCACGCCCTCTTTGCCGTCGAAGACGGCGACCGCGCCGTCGAGCACGCGCAGGCTGCGCTCGACCTCGACGGTGAAGTCGACGTGTCCGGGAGTGTCGATGATGTTGATCTGGTTCTTGTTCCAGAAACAGGTCACCGCAGCGGAGGTGATGGTGATACCACGCTCCTTCTCCTGCTCCATCCAGTCGGTGGTCGAGGCACCGTCGTGGGTTTCACCGATCTTGTAGTTGACACCGGTGTAGTAGAGGATTCGCTCGGTCGCGGTGGTCTTGCCGGCATCGATGTGGGCCATGATGCCGATGTTGCGAACCTTGTTGAGGTCGCTGAGCACTTCCTGTGCCACGTGGTTTCCCTTCGGGAATTGCTTTGTACAAGGGACTTGTGGCCCCGCGTGACCGTGCGGGATGCGACGGTCACGCGGAGCAGGTTCTCACCAGCGGTAGTGCGCGAACGCCCGGTTGGCCTCGGCCATCTTGTGGGTGTCCTCACGACGCTTGACCGACGCGCCGAGGCCGTTGGAGGCGTCGAGCAGCTCGTTGGCCAGACGCTCGACCATGGTCTTCTCACGACGCTGCCGCGAGAAGGTCACCAGCCAGCGCAGCGCCAGGGTGTTGGCGCGGCCGGGCTTGACCTCGACCGGGACCTGGTAGGTGGCACCGCCGACGCGGCGGCTCTTGACCTCGAGGGTCGGCTTGACGTTGTCGAGGGCGCGCTTGAGGGTGACGACCGGGTCGGTGCCGGTCTTCTCGCGGGCCTGCTCGAGGGCCTGGTAGACGATCCGCTCGGCGGTCGACTTCTTGCCGTCGAGGAGGATCTTGTTGATCAGCTGGGTGACCAGGGGCGAACCGTAGACCGGGTCGTTGATCAGCGGGCGCTTGGGGGCGGGTCCTTTACGAGGCATGACTTATCAGCTCCCCTTCTTCGCGCCGTAGCGGCTACGGGCCTGCTTGCGGTCCTTGACACCCTGGGTGTCCAGCGAGCCGCGGATGATCCGGTAACGCACACCCGGGAGGTCCTTCACACGACCGCCGCGGACGAGCACCATGGAGTGCTCCTGCAGGTTGTGGCCCTCACCCGGGATGTAAGCGGTGACCTCGACGGAGCTGGTCAGGCGCACACGGGCGACCTTACGCAGCGCGGAGTTCGGCTTCTTGGGGGTGGTGGTGTAGACGCGGGTGCACACGCCGCGACGCTGCGGGCTCCCCTTGAGTGCTGCGGTCTTCTTCTTCGCAGGCTTGTCCGTGCGGCCCTTGCGGACCAACTGATTGATTGTCGGCACTTGTTGTGTTCTTCCTTTTCGGCACCGACCGTCCGTGCTTGCCGGCATGGACGGTCCCTTGCGGTTGTCGTCGTTGTGGTTTGTGCTCCGGGCAGGTTGCCGAAATCCGGGGAAACCCGGTTCTCGGCGACCTCCACAACTCGCCCCACCAGCATCTTCATGCTGGTCAGTACAGTTATCGCTACCCCGAGGTCGGGCGTGTCACGCACACCACGGCGGTCTCGCATGTCAGTCCGACGGTCCCGTCACACGGGGCGGGAGTACCCGTGCGACATGCTCACCTCGATCATCGCCAGGCGGTGACGTCGGCAGGGCACGCGGACTGGCCCGGCATGCGCCAGGCACCGACGACCAACTCTACCGATCGAGTTTGCACAGGTCAAAAATCGGATCCAGGGCGCCAACCGCGGGCGACGTCCGGGTGAGCGGCGGGTGATCGATCGATGCCGACCACGCTACGCCCCGATCCCCACTCACGGGGCCAGGTGCACGAAGTTCCCCGAGGCCGGTGCCGGCAGACCCCGGCCGACGACGTTCGGCACCGAGACTCAGTGCAGGAAGAAGTTCTTGATCACGACGATCACCGCAGCCACCAACGCGGTGAACAGCCCGGCCGCCACGACGCGGAACCCCAGCGGGTTGCCCTGCACACGCTGGGCCACGATCTGCAGCGACGCGATACGCACCACCACGATGGAGCCGGCCACCAGCTGGGTGAGCCGCGTCGGGAACAGGTCGTGATAGCCGAGGGCCAGGACGACCGCCGGCCAGACCGCCGACGACACGATCGGCAACGCATCCCGGAGCTCGTGGCGGGCGGTGCGGCGGACCGTCGCACCGTCCGGCCGACCGGACTCGGGCGGGATGCTCGCATCCCCGACCAGCTGGGCGAAGACGTGCGCGATGTAGGTGGTGGCGCCGGTGGCGAGCACGATCAGCGCGGCCGTGCCGTCGGTGATCGTGTGCGTGGTGGCGACGACCACCGCCGCGAGGACGAGGATGTTGCCGTACACATAGGCCGACAGCCGCGACGTCGCGCGGTGTCGCGGGAGTGCTCCGCCGCGCCGCTCGGTGAGTTTGCGGAACCACGTGGGTCGTCCCGCGGCGTCGTCGGTCTGGTCGGCAAGATCCTCGGTCATCGCTCAGTCCCCTGTCGTCGGATGGTCCTCGGTTGCCGGCCGCCGGACCCGGCGGCTCTCAGTCCTTGGCGTGCGGGAGCCTGGTGGTGGGTCCACCGCGCCTGGCCGGATTCGACGGCGGCGGCACCATCGGTCCGATGTCGCCGTCCGGCGCGGTGTCGACGTCGACGACCACCGGCGCGTGATCGCTGGGTTTGGTGCCCTTGCGGGCCGCGCGGTCGACCCAGGCCGCCGCCACCCGATCCGACACCGACGACCCGGCCAGGATCAGGTCGATCCGCATGCCCAGATCCTTGTGGAACATCCCGGCGCGATAGTCCCAGTAGCTGTACACCCGCTCGTCGGGCCAGCGGCGGCGCACCACGTCGGTCAGCCCGAGTCCCTCGAGTCCGGCGAGGGCCTTGCGTTCGGGCTCGGTCACGTGGGTGTGACCGGCGAAGGCACGGGGGTCGTAGACGTCCGCGTCGGCCGGGGCGATGTTGATGTCGCCGCACAACACGGTGCCGGCGGCCTCGGGTTCGACCACCTGGCGAAGCCGGTCCAGCCAGGCGAGCTTGTAGTGGTAGTGGTCGGAGTCGATCTCTCGCCCGTTGGGGACATAGAGGGAGTACACCCGCGCCCCACCACACACCGCCGACACCGCGCGCGCCTCGGGCTTGTCGTCGCGGTCGGGAAAGCCGGGGGCGCCGTCGAATCCGCGCCGGACGTCGTCGAGCCCCACCTTCGACAGGATCGCCACACCGTTCCACTGCCCCTGCCCGACGTGCACGAACTCGTAGCCGCGGTCGGTGAACTCGGGTCCGAGGACCGTGTCGAAGACGTCGTCGGAGAGTTTGGTCTCCTGCAGGCACACCACATCGGGCCGCCGCTCGTCCAACCACGGCAGCAATCGGGGGATCCGCTGCTTCACCGAGTTCACATTCCAGGTCGCGACACGCATGGGATCAGGCTAGTGCCGGACCCCGCCGCCGCGGTAACGCCGGCGACGTCCCGTCGCCGGTCCGCCTACCGTGGTGGTATGCGTGTACCGGGCCGCCCGAGACGACTGACCAACGCGGAGAAGGACTTCGCGCGAGCGGTGTTCGGGCCGGGGGCGAACTGGCTCGACACGGTCGTGCTCACCGGGTTCATCGGGTGGCACGGGCGCGCCTTCGTCCTCCCGCTCACCCGACGGACCGTGCTGTGCAACATCGGCGACTGCGCGGCTGCCCCGACCACGTCGTCGACGCCGGTCTATCCGCAGCCGGGCCGACTCTTCATCCACGAGCTCGTCCACGTCTGGCAGTTCACACATCGTCGCCGCGCCCGGACGCTCGCCATCGCGATCGGCGAACAGGTGCGCTACCTGCGGGGCACGAACGTCTACCACCTCACCGCCACCCCGCCCGAGTGGGATGCGATGACACTGGAACAGCAGGCCACCCTGGTCGACCGATGGTTCTCCGGCAGCTCGCCCACCCGTGCGCCGATGGACCCCGACAGCCCGCACCGTCGGTTCGTCGAGCGCGTCCGCGACTCCTGAGCAGACCGGCGTCACCACCGGCCTTCCCCTCACCGCCCCGGTGTGTGATGGTGTGAGGATCGACATACCGAACGGCCAGTGGCCCACCCGGACCGACCCGCCGCCTCACCGCACCGTGATCGCGCAGAGCTGGCGGCGTTCTGCGCTGTCGGGGGTGCATCCGCAGACCACCACGCTCCCCGACCCCGTCGACGTGACCTCCGCCGACCCATTGCTCGACGCCGCGCGTCCGGTACTCGACGAGGCGGCGGTCCGCATCGCCGACACCGACATGTCGCTGCTGCTCGTCGACCACGAGTGCCGGATGGTGTCGCGGGTGACGGCCGGCACCACCATCGAACGCATCCTCGACGATGCGGGCGCGGCCAGCGGAGTGCGGTTCGCCGAGTCCGCGGTCGGCACCACCGCACTCGGCACACCTGCCGAGATCCGCCGCGCCGTACTGGTCAACGGCTCCGAGCACTACCTCGACCGGTTCAAGCAGCTCAGCTGCTTCGGGCAACCGATCATCCATCCCGCGACCCGCCGCCTGGTGGGCAGCCTGTGCATGACCGAGGTCGCCGACCGCGCCAATCCCCTGTCGATCCCGTTCGTCACCGGGATCGTCAACGACATCGCCGACCGCCTCCTCGACCGGTCGCGCGCACACCAGCGTCGTGTGCTCGACGCCTTCCAGCGGGCCGCACCCCGACGTGACGTCGCGGTGGCGGCCCTCGGGGACGATCTGCAGCTCACCAATGCCCTGGCCGCCGACCTGCTCTCCGCCAGCGACATCGGCACCCTGCGGATGATCGTCGCCGACCCGTCGCTGCACGCGACGACGATGCGCACCACTCTGACGTCGGGTACCGCGGTGGAGGTCGTCGTCGATCCCGTCGGCGGCACCCACGGCGCGGCGGTGTTCCATCTGCGACCGGCGCCGGCCACATCCCTGCGCCCGCCCGCCCGCACCCCGACCACGCCCACTCCCAGCACCGCCATCACCGGTGAACCCGGGACCGGCCGCAGCACCGAGGCGCACCGGGTGGCCACCGACCTCGCCGACGCCCCGCCGGTCGTCGTCGACATCGCCGAGACCCTCCTCGCGGGCACCCCACCGGACATCCCCACTCTCCTCGCTCAGGCCCGCGCCCACGGATCGGCCCTGATCGTCGACGGCGCCGACCTGCTCGACGACCGCTCGCTGGCCCTGCTGCGCCATGCCGCCGCACGGACGTCGTCGACCGCCCCGCTGATCGTGGTGACCGGCCCGGCCACACAGATCGGGGCGGGTGCCGCCGCGCTACTCGGACAGTGCAGCAGACGGATCGACCTGCCACCGCTGCGGCATCGCACCACCGAGCTGGCGGTGATCGCGACATCGATCATCACCGAGCTCGCCCCGGGCACCGAGTTGACCAGCGGTGCCGCCGACGCGCTGCTGTCGCAGGAGTGGCCGGGCAACCTCACCGAGCTGGTGGGCGCGCTCGGCGAGGCGGTCGCGGCGAGCGCCACCCGCGGGGCACGCTCCGTCGACCTCGCGGACCTGCCCGAGCGGTACCGCACCACCAGCCGCGCGTCGCACCTGGCAGGGCGGGAGCAGGCCGAGCGTCAGGCGATCATCGATGCGCTGGACCGCAACGGTCACAACAAGGTGCATGCGGCCCGCGAACTGGGCATCAGCAGAACCACGCTCTACGCCCGGATCCGCGCGCTCGGGATCTAGCGACTCGGGACGGGGCTCTCGCCATCGGGGGCGGGCCCGGCCTCGTCGGCACGCAATGTCCTACGGGCCAGTGCGGTGATCAGGTCGGTCTGGGTGACGATGCCGACGATCTGGCCGCCGTCGAGCACCGGCACGGCGTCGCATCCGCCGTCGGCGAGCAGCGGCAGCAGTGCGGCCACCGGGGTGTCGGGGTGTGCCACCGGCAGGTCCACGTCCATCACGTCGGCGGCACCGACCGGTGTCCGATGTCCGGCGAGCGCGGTGACCAGGTGGATCTGGAAGACCACACCCGCGTAGCTGCCGTCGTCGGCGATCACCGGCAACGAGGTGAACCCGTACTCGCCGAACAGCTGCGCGAGTCGTTCCGGGGTGGTGTCGGGAGCCACCGTGATCAGGTCGCGCGACATCACCGACGCGGCGTCGAGCGGGTCGGTCCGATGCCCGGCGGCCTGCAACTCGGCGGCACCGATCAACCGAGCGAGGTCGGCGACGCCGAGGTTCAGCGACTGCCGGTAGCGGGCCAGGATGCCGGTCAGCTCGTCCTCGGTCAGGCCGAGTCGTTCGGTCGGGCGCGGCTCTTCGGCGAACTGCCGGAACGGGTAGTGCCGGCGGGTCGCGCGGCCGTAGACGGCAGCGACGACCACCAGCAGGCAGACACCCACGGCCACCGGGGCGAGCGCAAAACGAAAACCCAATGCGTGCACCGTATCCGGTGACAATGCGGCGGTGAGTGCGACCGCCCCGGCCGGCGGATGCACAGCACGACAGGCGATCATCGCGGTCACCGCGAGGCCCACGGCGAGCACCACACGCAGGATCGGTTGAGACACGGTCAGTGTCACCGCCACACCCACGACCGCCGAGAGCACACTGCCCACCACGGTCGGCCAGGGTTGCGCGAGCGGACTGCTCGGTGCCGCGAAGACGAGGACGGTCGTCGCGCCGAACGGCGCGATCATGAACAGCCCGGTGGTCAGGTCCACGCCCGAACATGCGAGGACCGCACCGACGACGGCCATGCCGAGCAGCGAGCCGACACCGGCACGGATCGCTTCCCACGGTGTTCCCCCCGACGATGCCGGTCCGAGGCTCCGGATCGCGGCGCGGATCGACGCCGCGCGTCTGGTGGGCATGCTCGGAACTCCTGTCGGGGTCGGCGGCGATCCCACGCTATCGCTGTCCGATTGCCTCACCGGGCAGGCCCCGACCGTGCGACCGCCATCGCCGGGAAGTGTCCTCGCCGTGGTGCCCGTCGGGCACTGCCCGACCGGACAGGGCTCGACAAGGCAGGGCTCGACAAGGCAGGGCTCGACAAGGCAGGGCTCGATCCGATCCCGACCGATCGCCGGAACTGTCCACCCCGCACTGTTCAGTTTCTGGACATCCCGGCCCACTCATGCGGTGGCAGAAATAGATGCAGATGCGCATCTATGACCCAGATCACTCCCACCGAGTTCAGACCAGGAGCACACATGACCGCTGTCGCCACCGAGCCCTTGCCCGCCATCCGTGACTTCATCTCCCGCGATCGTCAGATGCTGATCGGCGGGGAGTGGGTGTCGGCCGCATCGGGCCGGACCTTCGAGACCATCGACCCGGCCACCGGCAGGCCGCTGACCTCCGTCGCCCACGGTGACGCCTCCGATGTCGACCGCGCGGTCCGCGCGGCCCGCGTGGCGTTCACCGACGGCCCGTGGTCTCGGATGAAACCCAACGAGCGGGAACGACTGTTGTGGCGGGTGGGCGACATCCTGACCGAACGGGCCGAGGAGTTCGGTCAGCTCGAGGCCCTCGACAACGGCAAGGCAGCGACCATCGCCACCGCTGTCGACGTCGCCTGGTCTGCCGACATCTTCCGCTACAACGCCGGGCTGGCCACCAAGATCACCGGTTCCACCGTCGACGTGTCGATGCCGTTCGTGCCCGGTGGCGAGTTCCACGCCTACACCCTGCGCGAGCCGGTCGGCGTGTGCGGGCTGATCGTGCCGTGGAACTTCCCGCTGCTGATGGCCGCCTTCAAGCTGGCCCCGGCACTCGCGGCCGGAAACACCGTGATCCTCAAGCCCGCCGAGCAGACCCCGCTCACCGCACTGCTGCTCGGAGAGGTCTTCTGCGAGGCCGGTTTCCCGCCCGGTGTGGTCAACATCGTCACCGGCTTCGGTGACGCCGGTGCCGCGTTGTCGGCGCATGACGACGTCGACAAGATCGCGTTCACCGGGTCCACCGAGGTCGGCAAGAAGATCGTCGACGCCGCGAAGGGCAACCTGAAGAAGGTGTCACTCGAGCTCGGCGGCAAGAGCCCCAACATCGTCTTCGCCGACGCCGATTTCGAGAAGGCCGTCGCCGGTTCGGTCGCGGCGTGGATGTTCAACCACGGCCAGTGCTGTGTGGCCGGGACCCGCCTCTTCGTCGAACGCCCCATCTTCGACGACTTCACCGCCGCCGTCGCCGAGGCCGCGTCGAAGGCCACCATCGGACCGGGCCTCGACCCCGCCACCGAACTCGGCCCGCTGGTCAGCCAGGAGCAGTTCGACCGCGTGTCCGGCTACCTGGCCGCGGGCATCGCCGACGGCGCCCGGGCACTCACCGGTGGAAAGCGCTGGGGCACTGAGGGATTCTTCATCGAACCAACGGTGTTCGTCGACGTCGAACCCAACTTCTCGATCGTGCAGGAAGAGATCTTCGGGCCCGTCGTCGCGGCGATGCCCTTCGATGCCGACACCGGGGTGACCGCTGCGGCCAACGACTCCATCTACGGTCTCGCCGCGGGTATCTGGACGCAGGATCTCTCGAAGGCACACAAGACCGCCCGTCAGATCAAGGCCGGCTCGGTGTGGGTCAACCAGTACAACGGCTTCGACACCGCCATGCCGTTCGGCGGCTACAAGCAGTCGGGCTGGGGCCGCGAACTCGGCCAGTCCGCCATCGAGCTCTACACCCAGACCAAGGCCGTCAACATCGCCCTCTGATCGCGCCTCACACCACGATTCACCCCCACGACATCTCACCCCTACGACAAAGGAGTTCACACCATGAGCATGACCACCAAGGCCGCCGTCCTCACCGGCCCCGGAAAGCCGTTCGAGATCATCGAACTCGACCTCGACGAGCCCAAAGAGGGTGAGGTGCTGATCAAGTACACCGCCGCCGGTCTGTGCCACTCCGATCTGCATCTCACCGACGGCGACCTCCCGCCGCGCTATCCGATCGTCGGCGGTCACGAGGGGTCGGGCATCATCGAGGCCATCGGTCCGGGCGTCACCAAGGTCAAGCCGGGCGATCACGTGGTGTGCAGCTTCATCCCCAACTGCGGCACCTGCCGCTACTGTTCCACCGGTCGACAGAACCTGTGTGACATGGGTGCCACCATCCTGGAGGGCTCCATGCCCGACGGAACCTTCCGATTCCACTCCGGCAAGGACGATTTCGGCGCGATGTGCATGCTCGGCACCTTCGCCGAGCGCGCCACCATCAGCCAGCACTCGGTGGTCAAGGTCGACGACTGGCTACCGCTGGACAAGGCCGTGCTGGTCGGCTGCGGTGTGCCGTCGGGCTGGGGTACCTCGGTGTACGCCGGAGGGGTCCAAGCCGGTGACACCGTGGTGATCTACGGCATCGGCGGCCTGGGTATCAACGCGGTGCAGGGTGCGGTGTCGGCGGGTGCCAAGTACGTCGTGGCCGTCGATCCGGTCGCCCTGAAGCGCGAGACCGCCCTGAAGTTCGGTGCCACGCATGCCTTCGCCGATGCCGACGAGGCCGCCGCCAAGGTCAACGAGCTCACCTGGGGTCAGGGTGCCGATCAGGCGCTGATCCTGGTCGGCACCGTCGACGAGCAGGTGGTGCAGAGCGCGACCGCGGTGATCGGCAAGGGCGGCACCGTGGTGATCACCGGTCTGGCCGATCCCACCAAGCTCACCGTGCACGTGTCGGGCACCGATCTGACCCTGAACCAGAAGACCATCAAGGGCACTCTGTTCGGTTCGGCCAATCCGCAGTACGACATCGTCCGCCTGCTGCGCCTCTACGATGCAGGCCAGCTGAAGCTCGACGAGCTGATCACCCAGACCTACACCCTCGACCAGGTGAACGACGGGTACCAGGATCTGCGCGACGGCAAGAACATTCGTGGCGTGATCATCCACGACAACTGACCGACACCCAGGGACGCGACCACCGCCGAGGTGGTCGCGTCCCGGAGCTCGGCTGTCCGAGGTTTCGACACAGGTCCTCGCTCCGCTCGGTCCTGGCTCAACCACCCACTGCTCATTGCTGAGTGAGCACGACACCCCAGCGGCGATTGAACCGTCCCCCCTTGATGATTGAGCCGGGACCGAGCCGCAAAGGCGAGGACCCGAGTCGAAATCCCCGCAACACCCCCACGACCGCAACCACCTCCACACCGGTCACGCCCCGAGCACGACTGTCCGAGGTTTCGACACAGGTCCTCGCTCCGCTCGGTCCTGGCTCAACCACCCACCAGGCGTCGCTGATCGAGCACGACACCCCAGCGGCGATTGAACCGTCCCCCCTTGATGATTGAGCCGGGACCGAGCCGCAAAGGCGAGGACCCGAGTCGAAATCCCCGCAA
>NZ_JBSFRM010000011.1:51481-108943 GCF_053589235.1 Gordonia sp. NPDC003376
AACACCCCCACGACCGCAACCACCTCCACAGCGGTCACGTCCCGAGCACGACTGTCCGAGGTTTCGACACAGGTCCTCGCTCCGCTCGGTCCTGGCTCAACCACCCACCACGAGTTGATGATTGAGCCAGACCCCCTTGATGATTGAACGGGCAGTCTCGGTCAGCCCAGTATGGCGCGCATCATCTCCGACCAGGTCGCGACCACCTGTGAGCGCCGGGCCGAGTCGTCGGAAAGGGTGTCGGCCAGGCCGAGTCCGCGCGCGAGGTCGAGGGTGGCCTGCACTGCCCGGCGGGCGGCGTCGTCGTCGGGTCCGGCACCGAGTACGGCCATCGTGGTGCGGTGCGCGGCCCGCGCAAACCTCGCTTCCATCGGCAAGATCAACGCCCGCAGTGCCGAATCCGACGCTGCGGCTGCCCAGATCTGCAGGGCCGCCTTGAATTCGGTGCCCGTGTACATCGCGACGGCGTGCTCGACGGCCGCGGACACACGATCGGCGTCGTCGGGCACCGTGTGCGCCCGGGTGGCCGAGTCGGCGAGGTCGTCGAAGATCTGCTCGAGCGTCGCCGTGATCAGGGCCTCACGTGTCGGGAAATGGTGTTGTGCCGCACCGCGGGAGACGCCGGCCCGCTCGGCCACCGCGGCGACCGTGGCGGCCGACCAACCGTCCTGTGCCAGGGCCTCGATCGTCGACGACAGCAGGCGTTCGCGGGTCAGCCGTGATCGTTCCTGTTGCGGTTCACGTCGATTCGTGCGTCCTGCGGTGGTCATGGTGTCACTGTAGTGCTCATGCCGGGTCGGTCTGTCCGGAGAGGTCCCACGCCGGCAGTCGTTTCCCGAGGAAGGCGGCCATCCCCTCGCGTGCCTCGTCACTGCCGAACAGCGCCGACGACTCCTCGGCACGCAGGTGGGCGTCGCGGTCGAAGTCGCGCAGGATCGACGCCGTGGTCAACCGCTTGGACGCGGCCAGCCCCTGCGGTGACGCCCTGCGGATACCCGCGAGGATGGCGGCCACCTCGGTGTCGAGGTCATCGACGGTCCCACATGCCCGGCTGAGGAGTCCGATCTGCTCGGCCGTCGCCGGGTCGAAGGTCTCCCCGGTCAGGTAGTAGCGGCCCGACGAGCGCGCGGTCATCTTGGGAAGCAGCACCACCGAGATCATCGCCGGGGCCAGGCCAAGCCGCGCCTCGGTGAGCGCGAAGGTCGACGACGGTCCGGCGACGACGATATCGGCGGCACCGATCACTCCGAACCCACCTGCCCGCACGTGCCCGTCGATCCGTGCCACCACCGGCTTCGGCAGTTCCAGGATGGTCCGCATCACCTGCAGCATCGCCTCGGTGCCGGCCGCCGACGCCTCCTCGACACTCGCACCACGGCGCAGCGCCTCTCCGAGGTCGGCGCCGGCACAGAAGGTCGAGCCCGCATGGGTGAGCACCACCGCACGCACGTCCCCGTTCGCCCCGGCCGCACGCAACGCCGACAGCAACTGCCCGACCAAATTCTCGCTCAATGCATTTCGGTTGCGCGGGGAATCCAGCGTGATGGTGGTGATGCCGTTGTCGGTGGTGGCGTGCACCACCTCCGGTGACGTCTCGGTCATCGTGTGTCTCCTCTGCCGGATTCTGGAAAATGACGGGGTGTTCAGTACGACTTGGGGAGTCCGAGGCTCGTCTGTGCGACGAAGTTCAGGATCATCTCGCGGCTGACCGGCGCGATGCGTGCGATGCGGGCCAGGCTCAGCATCGGGGCCAGCCCGTACTCGCTGGTCAATCCATTTCCGCCGAGCGAGTGGACCGCCTGGTCGACGATCTTCACACATGCCTCGGCGGCGGCGTACTTGGCCATGTTGGCCGGTTCCGCGGCACCCCAGTCGTCGCCCGCGTCGTAGAGGGTCGCAGCCTTCTGCATCATCAGCTTGGCCATCTCCAGCTCGATCTTGCCCTGCGCCAACGGATGCGCGATCGCCTGATGGGTGGCGATCGGCGCCTTCCACACGGTGCGGTCGGAGACGTAGGCGACGGCCTTACCCAGGGCGAAGCGGCCCATGCCGACCGCCGACGCCGCGGCCATGATGCGTTCGGGATTGAGCCCCGCGAACAGCTGGCTCAGCGCCGCGTCCTCGGAACCCACGAGTGCCTCGGCGGGCAGCCGAACGTCGTCGAGGAACAGCTGGAACTGCTTCTCCGGGTTCTGCAGCTCCATCTCGATCATCGTGAACGTGAAGCCCGGCGCATCGGTCGGCAGGATGAACAACGCGGGCTTGAGCTTGCCGGTCTTGGCGTCCTCGGTACGCCCGACGATCAGCACGGCGTCGGCCTGGTCGACGCCGGAGATGAACACCTTCTGCCCGTTGAGGATCCAGTCGGACCCGTCACGCCGGGCGGTGGTGGTGATCTGGTGGGAGTTGGAGCCCGCGTCGGGTTCGGTGATACCGAACGCCATGGTGAGCGTGCCGTCGGCCAGACCCGGCAACCACTGCTGCTTCTGACCCTCGGTACCGAACCGGGCGATGATGTTGCCGCAGATGGCCGGTGAGACCACCAGCATCAGCAGTCCGGTCCCGGCGGCGGCGATCTCCTCCATCACGATCGCCAGTTCGTACATGCCGGCACCGCCGCCACCGTACTGTTCGGGCAGGTTGACGCCGATGAAGCCGAGTTGCCCTGCCTCCCGCCACAGTTCGTCTGTCTTGCGTCCCTCCCGGGCGCACTCACGGAAGTAGTCCTGCCCGTACTTGGCGGCCAGACCGGCGATCGCCGCACGCAGTTCGGATCGTTCGGTCGTCTCGACGAACGGATTGTCGGTCATGCGTTCCCCTCCTGCTCGGCCGCGGCAGCTCCCGCGGCTTCCCCATCTGTTCGGGCCCCATCTGCTCCGGCCATCCCTGCTCCGGCCGACCCGTCGGTGATCACGGCCAGCACATCGCCGACGGCGAGTTGACGGCCGGGTTCGACGGCGAGCGTGGTCACCACGCCATCCGCGGGGGCGCTGATGGTGTGTTCCATCTTCATCGCCTCCAGCCAGATGATCGGCTGTCCGGCAGCAACCGTGTCACCCTCGGCGACAGCCACCCGGATCACCGCACCCGGCATCGGGGCCAGCAGCGATCCCGGGCGTTGCACGCTCGCCGGGTCGACGAAACGTGGCGTACGACGCAGATGCACCCCGAACCCCGGTCCGTCGACGTACACGTCGGCCTCGCCGTACCGGGCCACTGTCAGGGTCTGCTGCACCCCGTCGGCGTCGGCGAGGGTGACGGCGGCGGCGCCGACGGCGATCACCGCGAGTCCCGGCGCATCCGGCAGTTCCACGCCATCGCGGGTGTGGCGGTAGCGCACCACCGTCTGGGTGTCGTCGGGCAGCAGATAGGTCTTGGTCTGGTACCCCGACGCCATGTTGCGCCAGCCCGATTCGAGGCTCGCCTGGACGCGGGCACCGTCCCGGTTGGCGGCTCCGGTGGCCAGCGCCGCGGCGATCGCGGCCCGGGTCCGCGCCGCGTCGTCGGCCAGCGGCGCCGACAGCACACCCACACCCGTCTCGTCGAGATAGCCGGTGTCGGTGTGACCGGCGCGGAACATCTTCTCACGCAGGATGTTCACGAGGAGGTCGCGGTTGGTGACCGGTCCGTGGATGTGCGCATCGGCGAGCGTTCGCGCCAGCATGGCCGCAGCGCGCGAGCGGTTGGGTGCCCACGAGATCACCTTGGCGAGCATCGGATCGTAGTAGGTGGAGATCTCCGAGCCGTCGCCGATCGAGGAGTCCAGGCGGACACCCGGACGGTCGAGCGGCCCGAAAGACGTTGCGGCGTCCAGCGAGAACGTGTGGACCGTGCCCGACTGCGGCTGCCATCCGGCGGCCGGGTCCTCGGCATACAGGCGCACCTCGATGGATGCACCGCGGGCCGCGGGCGGCTCGGGGTCGAGTCGCTCCCCCATCGCGATGCGCAGCTGCCACTCCACCAGGTCGGTGCCGGTGGTCAGTTCGGTGACCGGATGCTCCACCTGCAGGCGGGTGTTGGTCTCCAGGAAGTAGAACCGGCCGCGGTCGTCGGCGAGGAATTCGACGGTGCCGGCACCGGTGTAGCCGATCGCGCCGACCGCGGTGCGCGCCGCGGCGTAGAGCCGCTCCCGCATGTCCGCACCGATCCGCTCGACCAGCGGAGCGGGGGCCTCCTCGACGACCTTCTGGTGGCGACGCTGGATGGAGCATTCGCGCTCGCCGACGGCCCAGATCGTGCCGTGGGTGTCGGCGAGGACCTGGACCTCGATGTGGTGTCCGCGTTCGACATACGGTTCGCAGAACACGGTGGGGTCACCGAAGGCCGACTCGGCCTCGCGTCGGGCCGCGGCCACCTGCTCGGCGAGGTCGTCGAGGGAGCGGACGATCCGCATACCCCTGCCACCGCCACCGGCCGAGGCCTTGATCAGCAGCGGCAGGTCGTCGGCCGTGACCGCATCGGGATCGATGTCGCCGAGCACGGGTACCCCGGCGTCGGCCATCAGCTTCTTGGCGTTGACCTTGGAGCCCATCGCGGCGATCGCCGACGGCGGCGGTCCCACCCACGCCAGTCCGGCGTCGAGCACGGCGGCGGCGAAATCGGCATTCTCCGAGAGGAATCCGTAGCCGGGATGGACCGCGTCTGCTCCGGCGGCCCGCGCGGCGGCGATGATCTGCTCACCGCGCAGATAGGTCTCGGCGGAAGTGGTGCCGGGCAACCGGATCGCGGTGTCGGCCGCCGCCACATGCGGCGAGTCGGCGTCGGGATCGGAGAACACCGCGACGGTGTCGAGCCCCATCGCGGCGGCGGAGGTGAACACCCGCCGGGCGATCTCGCCGCGGTTGGCCACGAGCACCGAGGTGATCGGACCGGCCATGATCGAGGCGTCTCCCGTGACGGTCTCCGGTGCGCTCCCGGACGTGATTGCTGCTGCGGTGATTGTCGTGTCGTTCAACGTCGTCCCCTCACATCCGGAAGACGCCGAAGTTCGACGTCCCCTCCACCGGCCCGCTGTGGATCGCCGACAGGCACAGTCCGAGGATCGTACGGGTGTCGCGCGGGTCGATCACGCCGTCGTCGTAGAGCATCCCGGACAAGAAGGCCGGCACGGACTCGGCCTCGATCTGAGCCTCGATCATCTGGCGCATCGCGGCGTCGGCGGCCTCGTCGACGGTGCCGCCGCGGGCCTCGGTGGCCGCCCGGGACACGATCGAGATGACGCCGGCGAGCTGGGCCGCCCCCATCACCGCGGATTTCGCGCTGGGCCACGAGAACAGGAAGCGCGGGTCGAAGGCGCGTCCGCACATGCCGTAGTGCCCGGCCCCGTAGCTGGCGCCCAGCAGCACCGACAGGTGTGGCACGGTGGAGTTGGACACGGCGTTGATCATCATCGAGCCGTGCTTGATCATGCCGCCCTTCTCGTACTCCTGACCCACCATGTAACCGGTGGTGTTGTGCAGGAACAGGAGTGGGGTGTCGCTGCGGTTGGCTAGCTGGATGAACTGGGCCGCCTTCTGCGACTCCTGGCTGAACAGCACGCCCTGCGCGTTGGCGAGGATGCCGATCGGGTAGCCGTGGATGCGGGCCCACCCGGTACACAGGGAGTTTCCGTATTCGGTCTTGAACTCGTCGAAGTCGCTGTCGTCGACGATACGCGCGATCACCTCGCGCGGATCGAAGGGGATCTTGAGATCACCGGGGACGATACCGAGCAGTTCCTCGGTGTCGTAGCGGGGTTCGAGGACCTCGGCGGCAGGGGCCGGTCCCCGCTTGCGCCAGTTGAGGCGGGCGACGATCCGTCGGCCGATCCGGATCGCGTCCTGCTCGTCGGCGGCGTAGTGGTCGGCCAGACCTGACTGACGAGCGTGTAGCTGTGCGCCGCCGAGCGATTCGTCGTCGCTGTCCTCACCGGTGGCCATCTTGACCAGCGGCGGTCCGCCGAGGAACACCTTGGACCGGTTCTCGATCATGACGACGTGATCGCTCATGCCGGGGATGTAGGCACCGCCGGCAGTGGAGTTGCCGAAGACCAGTGCGATGGTGGGGATTCCGGCCGCCGACAGCCGGGTGAGGTCACGGAAGAGTCGTCCGCCGGGGACGAACACCTCCTTCTGCGTCGGCAGGTCCGCGCCGCCGGATTCCACCAGGGAGATCACCGGAAGCCGGTTGGCCAAAGCGATGTCGTTGGCGCGCAGGTTCTTGCGCAACGTCCACGGATTGGACGTGCCGCCCTTGACGGTGGGATCGCTGGCGACGATGAGGCATTCGACCCCTTCCACCACGCCGATCCCGGTGATCACCGATGCCCCGACGGTGAAGTCGGAACCGAATGCCGCGAGCGGACACAGTTCGAGGAAGGCCGAGTCCTCGTCGATCAGCATCTCGATGCGCTCACGCGGGAGCATCTTGTCGCGCTTGCGGTGTCGGGCGACGCTCTTCTCGCCCCCGCCCGCGAGCGCCTTGTCGAGTTCGATCTGCAGCTCGTCGAGTTTGTCGAGCATCTGCTCGCGGTTGCGGGTGTGATCCTCTCCGGTGGGGTCGAGGGTGGAACGCAGTGCGGTCATCGTTGGTACCCCAATCGTTTTGCGGCCAGTCCGGTGAGGATCTCGGTGGTGCCACCGCCGATGCCGATGATCCGCATGTCGCGGTACTGACGTTCGACCTCGGTGCCGGTCATGTACCCCAGTCCGCCGTGCAGCTGAACGGCCTTGGACGCCACCCATTCCCCGGCCTCGACGGCGGTGTTCTTGGCGAAGCACACCTCGGCGATCATGTCGTCGTCCGAGGTCACCTTGCGTTCGACGACGGCCCGGGTGTAGGTGCGGGCGACGTCGATCCGGCGGGCCATCTCGGTGAGGGTGTCCTGCACGGACTGTCGGGCGATGATCGGTTTGCCGAAGGTCTCGCGGTCGCGTGCCCACGCCAGGGACAGGTCCAGGCACCGCTGGGCACTGGCATAGGCCTGCACGGCCAGCGACGAGCGTTCGGACACGAAGGCGGTGGCGATCTGGGCGAATCCGGAGTTCTCGGCCCCCACCAGGTTGGTGACCGGCACGCGGACGTCGACGAAGGACAATTCGGCGGTGTCCGAGCAGCGCCAGCCCATCTTGTCGAGTTTGCGGGTGACGGTGAATCCCGGTGTGCCCTTCTCGATCACGAGGAGCGATACCCCCGCCGCCCCGCCGCCGCCGGTGCGCACGGCGGTGACGACGAAGTCGGCGCGCACGGCGGAGGTGATGTAGGTCTTGGCGCCGTTGACGATGTAGTGGTCGCCGTCGCGGACGGCGCGGGTCGTCAGGTGCCCGACGTCGCTGCCGCCGCCCGGTTCGGTGATCGCGAGGCTGCCGATCATCTCGCCCGCGAGGGTGGGTCGCACCCAGCGGTCGATCTGGTCGGGGTCGCCGGCGGTGATCAGATGCGGTAGCGCGATTCCGTGGGTGAACAGCGAGGCGAACACCCCGCCGGCGGCACCGGAGTAGTGCAGTTCCTCGGCGAGGACGGTCGCGTCGATCATGTCGCCGCCGCTGCCGCCGATCGCCTCGTCGATGCCCAGTCCGAACAGGCCCAGGTCGGCCGCCGCGCGGTGGACGTCGCGGGGGATCAGTCCGTCGCGTTCCCAGTGGTCCTGATGCGGCAGGACGTGGCGGGTGACGAATCCGCGAACGGTCTCACGCAGGGCGCGACGTTCGGGTCCGTCCCACACGGAGTCGGTGATCGGCATATCGGTGGGTCCTCGCAATCATGGGCGTGGGGTGCCGGGTCGGACGAGTCGGGAGTGGTTGCGGTGCAGCGTCCGACGGTCACAGGAAGGACCGGGGAATCGGGACGGGCCGGGAGCGCAGCCACTCCCCCATCCCCTTGGCCTGCGGATCGAAGCGGACGTTGTCGGCGACCCCGCGGCCGAGGACGCCCTCGATCACGAAGTTCACGGCGAGCAGGTTGGGCAAGCGGTGACGGTGGATCGTCAGGCCCCGGACCTCGGGCAGCAGGTCGGCGAGCAACTCGGCGTCGAGCGTCTCCTCGAGCCAGGTGTAGTGTTCCGGAACCCGCACCCACACACCGATGTTCGCGCTGCCACCCTTGTCACCGCTGCGAGCGCCGGCGATTCGGCCCAGCGGTTGCCGTTCGGTGGGACCGAAATCGGTGGCGGCCGGGACGGACTGCGGGTCGGGCACATCCGGCTCCACCCGGGTACGCAGCGGGCTCGGGTCGATCCGCTCGACGACGCCGTCGGGGAAGGCGACGCGGTGTTCGACGAGGGCGGCATCGACATATCCGGGCTCGAAGATCCCGAAGGGCGAACCGCTCCCGGGGGGTGCGGTCATGGCGAAGCCCGGATAGCTGGCCAGGGCGAGTTCGACGGCGGTGGACGAGAATCCGCGCCCCACCTTGGTGGCGTCGGGGTCCCGGGCGACGCATCGCAGCAGGGCACTGGCCTGTTCCTCGGTCTGGGCGTCGGCGCGATCGAGGCGGGACAACTCCCAGCTGATCCGCTGCGGTAGCGCGGGCAGTGCGGCGAGGAACTGGGCGCGGAACAGCTCCGCCTTGGCCTCGATGTCGAGACCGGTGAGGATCATGGTGATCTCGTTGCGCACGCCGCCGAGGTGGTTCAGCGACACCTTGGTGGTCTCCGGCGGGGCCTCGCCGCGGACCCCACTGATCGAGACACGGTCGGCCCCTTCCTGGGTGAGCGTGATCGAGTCGAGGCGGGTGGTCACGTCCGGACCGAGGTAGCGGGGGCCGCCCACCTCGTAGAGCAGTTGCGCGGTGACGGTCCCGACGGTCACGGCCCCTCCGGTGCCCTCGTGTTTGGTGATCACCGACGAGCCGTCGGCGGCGATCTCGGCGATCGGGAATCCGATGTGTCCGGCGGCGCGCGAGTCACGCAGCGGCAGTTCGGTGAAGAAGGCGTAGTTGCCGCCGGTCGCCTGCGCCCCGCATTCGATGACGTGACCGGCGACCACCGCTCCGGCGAGTGCGTCGAGATCGTCGTAGTCCCAGTCGAAGACGCTGGCTGCGGGCCCGACGGTGAGCGAGGCGTCGGTGATCCTGCCGGTGACGACGACGTCGGCCCCGGCGTCGAGCGCCGACTTGATCCCGAAGGCACCGAGATAGGCGTTGGCGGTCAACGGTTTCCCGAGACCCAGGTCGGCGGCGCGACCGAGGAGGTCGTCACCGTCGACGAAGGCGATGTCGGCGTCGACGCCGGTCTTGTCGGCGAGGTCACGCAGCGCGACGGCGAGCCCGTGTGGATTGAGTCCGCCGGCGTTGGCGACGATCTTGATCCCCTTGTCGACGGCGAGGCCCAGACAATCCTCCATCTGCCGCAGGAATGTCTTGGCGTAACCGGTCTTCGGGTCCTTGAGCCGGTCCTTGCCCAGGATCAGCATGGTCAGTTCGGCCAGGTAGTCGCCGGTGAGGAAGTCGAGCTCGCCACCGTCGAGCATCTCGCGCATCGCCGCGAACCGATCGCCGTAGAAGCCGGACGCGTTACCGATCCGTACGCTCTGCTGCACGTTCATGTGCTCAGCCCTCCGCCGTCGTGGTCGCATCCGCCGGTCGCGTGGGTCCCGGTTTCCGTCCGGACCCTGGCGGACCGGCGAAACACTGTGCGATGGTGGACCATTCGCGAGCGTCGTCGCCGATGAAGTGCAGTGCGAGGTCGGCGGGGGCGCGCCGCTGGGTGACCAGCAGGCAGAAGTCGAGCGCGGGGCCGCGCACGATGTCGGTGGCGTCGTCGGGTCCCCAGATCCACCGGGCGCCCGAGGGAGCGACGAGTTCGATCCGGAACGGTTGTGCGGGTGGCTGTTTGCCGTTCACCGCGTAGGCGAAGTCGCGGGTACGCACGCCGATGTGGGCCACGGCTTTGATCCGGTCGGTGGGGTCGAGGGTGACGCCGAGCGCGTCGGCGACGTCGAGGCCGTGGGCCCAGGTCTCCATCAGGCGGGCGGTGGCCATCGACGTGGCCGACATCGGCGGGCCGAACCACGGGATCTTGGTGCCGTCCGGAACGGCGAGCAGCGCCGCCGCCAGGGTTTCCCGTGCGGTCCGCCACTGCGCGAGCAGTTCGGCCACCGGCAGCCCTGCCCCCTGCTCGGCGGCCTCGTCGACGAAGCCGGTGGGATTCTCCAGCGCTTCGGCGACGACGACGGCGAACGCCGCCGGGTCGGTGGCGGCGAGCCCGGACTGGGTGTCGGTCCAGCTCAGATGCGCGATCTGATGGGCGATGGTCCAGCCGGGCGCCGGTGTCGGGGTGGCCCAGCCGTCGTCGTCGAGACCGGCGACGAGCTCGTCGAGTTCCCGGGACTCCGCGGTGAGGTCGGCCACGATCTCGTGCACATTCGACATGCGACGAGCGTCACACACCCGCCCACAAAAATCAAGCGTGCATGATTGTTTCTTGCCGAGACCCGCGCCACGGGACGTGACGCAGCAGTGGTGGTGGTGGTGGTGGTGCGGTCCCCGGCAGGGCAGACCCGTGAGGACTAGGAGTAGTGGATGTCCGCACTGCCGTCGGCGAGGAGCGTGCCATCGGTGTCGACCATCGTCGCGCGGAAAGCGGCGATGCGTCGGCCGATCTTGACGGGCTCGACGTCGACGACGACGTCCACGCCACCGACCGCCGGCGAACGGTAGAAACCGAACGAGAGGTCGCCGACGCGGTAGTCCTTGCCTGCGGCGGCATGCGCCTGCCCGGCCAGCGAGAACGCCTGGCCGATGATGGTCGCGATCACACCACCGTGCATGGTGCCGAAGACATTCGCCATCCAGACCTCGGTGGCCGCGATGAAGCGCAGCATGCCGCTGTCGCCATCGAACTCGACCCGTCCGCCGAGCAGTTCGGCGAGCGGACCGATGGGCCGCCGGCCGCCGGCGATCTCGGCGATCACGTCCCGACCGTCGAGGTGCGCGGGAACCGGTCCCGGGACCTCGATACCGTGCCCGTCACACGCCGGGGTCTCGGTGGCGATCGGGGTCTCGTCCTCGTCACCGGCGGCGGGCCGCGCCACGCGCATGTTGCGGGCGAGACCGGTGCAGCCCAGCGTGCCGTCGGAGGTACGGATGTCGACGGTGGTGATGCCGGTCCCGTCGTCGTGCATCACCACCTCGGCGCTGCAGCTGATCTTCTCGTCGACGTCGATGTGCCCGAGGCCGGACATGGTGAGGCGGGCCTGCATGCTCAGCGCGCCGGCGTCGGCCCCGAGGCGGAAGAACGGGATCCCACCGACGTGATCGAAGAGGACCCCGAGGGCGGGCAGGTCGATGCGCCCCCGGTGATCGGCGAATCGGGCGCAGAGCTGCTGGTCGGCGCGGATCACGTTCCCCTCCACCGCCATGTGTCCGATGTGGAGCACCGACATCGGCGTCTCGGGGACCGGCGCGGGATCGACGGCAGCGGGATCGACGGCAGCGGGATCGACGGCAGCAGGAACAGATGGGGCCTCGGTCATGCCACAGTCCTATCACCCGGTACACCCACGCACCCATTCCGGCGAAGTGGCCTCGGGATGGGCCCACTGGTACCGTGGTGTGACGGAAGGGGCTGATGTTACTGATGATGTTCAAGAGAATTGCGATCGCGACAGCCGGTGCGATCACACTCGCCGCCGCACCGATCGCCGCCGGAGTTGCCACCGCCGCACCCGACAGCACACCGCAAACCACCACGCCGCAGACCTCGACGCCGCAGACCTCGACGCCGCAGAGCAGCACACCGGACGCCGGCGCTCCGAATGCGCCCGCTCCCGATGCCACCGTCCCGGGCGCCACGGCGCCCAGCGAGCCCGCCGTCCGCCAGCTCGATGCGACCAACCAGACGCCGACCGTCGGCATCACGCGCGTGGGCATCCTGCCGACCGGTGGATTCGTGGCACCGCTGGCCGCCGCGGCCACCGGTACCGACACCACCGTCGTCTGGCTCGAGCCGATGCCACAGAATGCGTGTGCCACCAGCCTGCGTACCGCGAAGGTCGCGGTGAGCTGGAAGAACACGTCCACCCACAAGGCCGACGATGCGACCTTCCCGGCCTGCACCGCGGGCAAGCCGACGATCAGCCCGGCACTGCCGACCGGTGCGGGCACCCTGAGCCTCACCGTGACCGTGCTCGGCGACGGCGGAAACACGGTCACGTTGTCACCCGGGATCGTCAATCTGAACCGCTAGTAGACATTTTCCCGAATCTGTCCACCGGTAGGTGGAACACGTTCTAGATTTGGGGCATGGCCGACACCGTGACCCAACTCCTCGCCGAACGCAGCGACGACGACAACCTGGCGATCACCTATCAGGACCGCCGATGGACCTGGCGCGAGTACATCGACGAGGCCCGCCGCACGGCGGCCACCGTCCTCACCGACACCGACCCCGCCCGTCCGATGCACATCGGCACGCTGCTGGGGAACACCCCCACCATGCTGATCGCCATCGCGGCGGGCGCGTTCGGCGGCTACGTCACCGCCGGGATCAACAACACCCGCCGCGGCGAGGCGCTGCTCGGTGACATCCGGCGCGCCGACTGCCAGGTCCTGCTCACCGACGCCGAGCACCGCGATCTGCTGAGCGGTCTGGATCTGTCCGGGGTCACCGTGATCGACACGTCGAGCCCGGAGTGGGCCGAGCGGGTTGCGAATGCCGGTGAGCTGACACCGTATTCGGTGCCCGCACCGCTCGATCCGTTCATGTTGATCTTCACCTCGGGGACGAGCGGCAATCCCAAGCCGGTTCGGTTGGCGCACATGCTGATCCCGTTCGCCGGCCCCCCGCTGGTGCAGAAATTCGACCTGACCTCCGGCGACGTCTGCTATCTGTCGATGCCGCTGTTCCATTCGGCGGCGCTGCTCGGCGGATACTGTGCCGCGGCCACCGCCGGCGCGTCGATGGTCCCCGCGCGGTTCTCGGCGTCGACCTTCCTCGACGACATCCGCCGCCATGGCGCGACCTACATGAACTACGTCGGCAAGCCGCTCGCCTACATCCTGTCCACCCCGGAGAAGCCCGACGATGCCGACAACCCGCTGCGCGCGGCGTTCGGCAACGAGGCCACCGATCACGACATCACCGAGTTCGCAAGACGTTTCGACTGCAACGTCTGGGACGGATACGGGTCGTCGGAGCTCGCGATCATCGTCACCCGCGAACCCCACACCCCGCCCGGGTCGATCGGCAAGGGCTTCCCCGGTGTCGCCGTCTACGACCCGGACACCGAGACCGAGTGTGCCACCGCCGTCTTCGACGACAACGGTGCCCTCACCAACGCCGACGAGGCGATCGGTGAGCTCGTGAACACCGATGGCGCAGGCCTGTTCACCGGCTACTACAACGATGCGGCCACCACCGACGAGCGTCTGCGCGGCGGCAAGTACTGGTCGGGCGATCTCGCCTACTGCGATGCCGACGGCTGGATCTACCTCGCTGGCCGTACCGGCGACTGGATGCGAGTGGACGGCGAGAACATCACCGCCGGACCGATCGAGCGCGTCCTGCAGCGCATTCCCGGGGTCAATCAGGTTGCGGTGTACGGGGTTCCGGACGACCAGGTCGGTGATGCGGTGATGGCCGCCATCATCCTCGACGACGACGTCAAGCTCTCCCCGGACGAGTTCGTCGCCGAGCTGGAGGCACAACCGGACCTCTCTCCCAAGGCGTGGCCGCGGTATGTGCGGGTCGCCAAGACCCTGCCGACCACGGCGACCAACAAGATCGTCAAGCGGACGCTCAAGGCCCAGGGCCCCACTGCCGGTGACGGCACGCTGTGGGTGCGGGAGCCACGAACCCACACCTACACCGCGTAGCAGTCCTCTTCTGACGAGCCAGACCCTCAGCCGAGCATCTCGGCCAGTTCGGCCATGCTGTACGGCGCGGTGTCCTTGTGGTCGCGGTAGGCGATGAACGTCGGCTGCTGCGGATGGTAACGACCGATGAAACCACCTGAGGCGGTGAAGATCTGGCCGGTGATCCCCGACGACAGGTCGCCCGCCAGGAACTCGTAGAGCGCAGCGACGTACTCCGGCGGTGCCGGGTCGAGGGCGGCGTCGCGGGTGTGGTCGTCGAGAATGCCCCGCTCGTGCAGGCTGTGGATGTGCCGCACGTAGTCATCGCCCAACGACAACCGCGACCTGGCCCCCGGCATCACGACGTTGATGCGCGCCCCGAGGCCGGTCAGGTCCCCGGCGGCGGCCAACGCGAGCGCGTTGACGCCCCCTTTCGCCGCCGGGTACCCGCTGCCGCCGAACGTCCCCAGGGATGCGGCCGATCCGGTGAGCACGATCGCCCCCGAATTCTGTTCGGCGAAGACTCTTCCCGCCACCTGCGTGATGTGGAAGGCACTCATCAGGTGTGCGTCGACCTGCTCGCGGAACTCGTCCTCGGTGATGGTGAGCACCGTCGATCCGGCCGGCTCGGCGATCCCGGCGCAGTTGATCGCGATGTCGAGGGCCCCGAACTCCGACAGCGCGACGTCGGCCATCGTCTCGGCCACCCCCGCCTGCCCCGCCGCACCGCACACGCCGACGGCATAGCCACCGCCGCCGACGATCTCGTCGACGGTGGCGGTCACCGCGGCCTCGTCCCGACCGTTGACCACCACCGACACCCCGCTCCCTGCCAAGGCATAGGCGACAGCCAGTCCGATTCCCCGCGTGGCGCCCGCGATCATCGCCACCCGCCCGGCCAATCCGGCGTCGGTCATCAGACGCCGCCGGCGACCGGGGTGATCGGGATCGACCGGCCGCGGTCGGTGAAGGAGAAGTCGGCACCCGAGGAGAACCGTGCGATGGCCACCTCACCACACTCCTTCTGGTCGTCGTGGCCGAGCACGAACCGCACCCGCAGGCCGTCGTCGGTCTGCTCGGCGGCACCGATCGTCCACCGCGGATGCACCGCGACACCGATCGCCGCCAGCGGTTCGGTGTGGTCGGCGGTCAGCACCGTGACCCAGCCGCCGTCGGCGAAGGCATCCGACGACGCCGGGATGTGCACCACCACCTCACCGTGGTCGCGGCCGTCCCCCTCCACGGTGGCCGTGACACCGCTGTACTGCTGGGGCCCGAGGACCGGCACCAGGCGGATCACCTGGGCCAGGTCGTCGGCACCGGTGCCCAACCGCAGGGCACGCCGCAAACGGTCCGCCGACAACCCCGCGATGCCGGTGAACTGTTTGCGGTAGATCTCGAGTGCCTGCTCCGCCGACTGCGCATACCGCCGCACCGACAGCAGGAACCCCAACGCCAGCAACTGATGTTGCAGCGCAACCTCTTCGGCGATGCGCACCAGGGCACTCGCCGACCACTCGCGGAACTGCAGGTCCCCCACCAACGGTCCGCGATAGTCCACCCATCCGTCCACCGCCGAGATGTCGATCTCGGAGAGCTCCGTCGACGCGGCGCGTGAGGTGAACATCGTCTCCGCGTCGGCGGGCAACGGCAGTTCGTCACGATCGGGTTCGACAGTCACCGTCCACGCACAGTGTGGGTACCGGTCGGCCGGGCGACGCGGGGGTCGGTGGACGGGCCGGATCCGGGCGCGCCGGTTGGTGGCGATGGCGGTGGCGTCGAACGTGGGATCCTCGATGTCGTGGCACATCGCGGTGACGTACTCGTCGCCGAGCGGTTCCACATCCATCAATGCGCCACAGTGGTTCAGCACGAACGCACCGTGATAGCGGTCGGTGATCTCGTACCGGAAGTCCATGAACTGCGGTGGTGCGCCGATGTCGAGTTGGAGGCATTTGAACATGTCCTCGACACCGTCGCCGTCGATCCCGAGAGCGGTACGCATGCGGTGGGTGTAGACCGGGCTGGCGGCCATCCACTCCTCGATGGCCACCCGGGTCATGGTCTCGCGGCCGAAGGCGCTGATCAGGTGGGCCATGCCGCTGCGGTCGATCAACTGACCCGACAACAGCAGTTCGGGAACGAGGCCGGCCAACTGGCCGCCGGTGAGGTCGGAGTACGACTGGACTGTGTGCGTCATTCTCGTTGTCTGCGTTCGTGTTCGGACTACGTGTGCGTGCATCACCAGAACGGGACGGGTGCCTTGCCGAACGGATACCAGCCCGGCTGGTCGCCGGTGGCCTTCTCGATCCGCTTGAGCATGCCGTCGCTCATCGCGTTGTTCTTGAGCAGTTCGATGAACAGTGCCGACACGTTGCCGTAGTCGAAGAAGTCACGCTGCCAGGAGAACTGGAAGTTCCCGCCGTACCGGAACCAGCTGCCCTGGATGCCCTCGAGGGCGTAGTGGCTGCCGTCCTCGCGGGTCCGCTCGTACACCTGCTTCCACAGTCCGATCATCGACCCGGTGCGGTCGTCGATCACCCACTCCTGGTAGGGATAGGTCCAGCCCTCGAGGCCCTCCATCTCCTGACCCAGTGCGATCTCCCGGATCTCGTCGCGGCCGACGGCCATGAAGTCCTTGTCGGGGCCGTAGTTCCAGCCGTAGGTGGCGTCCTCGGTGTAGAACGAGGCGAGCGGCTTCCAGTCACCGGCCTTCTCTGCCTCGATGTTGGCCTGCAGCCAACGCTCCTTCATCTCTTCCAGTTCGGCACGGTCGAATGACATGTATCTCAACCTCTTTCGTCGGTGAACGTCGGTTGCGGGTCGGGGTGGACCCGGCCGTCAGGTGGTGGCTGGGTCAGGCGCTCTCTGCATCGTCGTCGACGATGCGCAGGGCCTGGGTCGGGCAGTAGTGGACTGCGGCGAGGACCTGCTCGCGGAGGCTCTCGTCCGGGTGGGCGTCGAGGATCTCGGCGTGATCGCGGTGGGCGACGAAGACCTCCGGGGCCTCCATCTCGCACATGCCGTGGCCCTGGCACAGATCCAGATCGATCTCGATCCGCATCAGCCCGCTCCGTTCGCCTCCGCCCGCCGGCGGTACCGGACCCGGCACGGCTGCGCGAGCTGGACGACCATCTTGGAGTGGTCGTTGTGGTAGGAGTCGGCGGGCTGGGCCATTTCGAACTCGTAGTTCTGGAACAGGACCGAGAAGATGGCCTTGAGCTGCATGATCGCGAACTGCGCTCCGACGCAACGGTGTCGGCCGGCCCCGAACGGAATCCACGTCCACCGGTTGACCAGATCCTCCTGGCGCGGCTTGACATACCGGTCCGGGTCGAAGGCGTCGGGGTCCGGGAAGTCCTCGGGCAGACGGTTGGAGATCGCCGGCGACACCGCGATCGACTGTCCGGCCGTGATCTCGAAATCCTCGATGCGGAAGTCGTTCTGCACCACCCGCATCAAGACGATCAGCGGCGGATGCAGCCGCAGCGCCTCCTTGAGTGCGTTCTCCAGCTTCGGGATCTGCCGCATCGCGGCAAAGCTGTACTCCGGCTTGCCGTCACCACCATCTGCGTAGATGTCGTCGAGTTCGGCGTACACCTCCTGCATGTACTCGGGGTTGCGCAGCAACTCGATCAACGTCCAGGCTGCGGTGCCCGAGGTGGTGTGGTGTCCGGCGAACATCATCGAGATGAACATCCCGGTGATGGTGTCGGCGTCGAATCCGACCTGCACGAGCACGTCCATCAGGTCGCGATCGTCTTTGTTCTCGGTGGGGTTCGCGATCCGGTCGTTCATCACACCTTGTATGAAGTCGACGAGTTCGGCACGCGCGGAGTCGCGTTTGCGGAAGCTCTCGATGTCGGCGTTGTAGTCGACGTAGGCGATCGGGTCGGTGCCCTTCTCCAGGTCGTGGAACAGGTGGGCGATGTGTCCGTTGAGCTGTTCACGGAAGCGGCGGCCGATCAGGCAGGCGGAACTGGTGTAGAGGGTCAGCTCGGCGAAGAACTCGAGCAGGTCGATCTCACCCTCGTCACCCCAGCCGGCGATGATGCGTTCCACCTCGTCGGGGATGGTGATCGCGTGCTGCTTCATGTGCGGGCCCTTGAGCGCCGCGTTGTGGATCGCCTTGGAGCGCTCCTCGGGGCTGGTGTCGAAGACGACGCCCTCACCGAACACCGGGGTCATGAACGGATAGGCGGCGGCCTGGTCGAGGTCTTCTTCCGGGGCCCGGAAGAACTCCTCGTTGGCGGTGGCCCCGGATACCAGCACCACTTCACGGTCGGCGAGCTGGAACTGTCCGACGTCGCCACACTCGGAACGGATGCGCCAGAACAGGGCGATCGGGTCGGTGGCGAGTTCGTCGAGGTGGCCGTGTTCTCCCTCGCCGCCGGAGACGCGTTGGGGAGTGGTCAATGTGGTCATCTGTCGTGTCCTTTCGCAGCGAGCGTGTTCTTGGGGACCGCACCCTCTGCCTCGACCTCCACCGAACGCATGTGTGCGCCGCGGGGCATGGTGACCATGGCGGCCACCGCTTGCGCGATGTGTTCGGGGGCAAGGAAATTGCCGTGGCGGGCCAGTCCGTGCCTGATCCAGTCGTTGAGCATGTTCTCGGTGACCTCCGGGTCGAGGTCCATCCCCATGCCGGTGAGGGTCTGGCCGGGTCGCACCACGCCGGCGCGCACCCCGGTGCCCTCGAGTTCGAGTTGGATGGTCGCGACCAGTCCGTCGATCCCCGACTTGGCGGCGACGTAGGCCGACGACCAGGGCCGCGGCCGGATGGCCACATCGGAGCCGATGAAGACGAAATCGCCTCGGCCACGGTCGATCATGCCGCCGATCACCGCCCGGTACACCCGGTAGGCGCCGTTGAGGTGGATGTTGATCTGGTCGGCGAAGGCCTCGGGGCTGGTCTCGTAGGACAGTCCGACGGCGAGGTCGCCGGCACCGGCGACGACGATCTCCAGGTCACCGAGGGAGGCCTGCGCCTTGGCGACACAGTCGATCACCGAGGCCTCGTCGGTCACGTCCAGGGGAACCGCGACGGCCTCCCCGCCGTCGGCGACGATCTTCTCGGCGAGCGCCTGCAGCCGCTCCACCCGACGTGCCGCCAGCGCTACCGGATATCCCTGTCCGGCAAGCCATTCGGCGGTGGCCGCACCGATACCGGAGGAAGCCCCGGCGATCAGTACCGGACGACGGTCGGGATGGGGGATGAAACCCATGTCAGTGCCCTCCGTTCCGGCGGGTGATCCGCACCGGCAGCTCGGCGAAGCCGCGCACGTTGACCGAGTGCACACGCACGGCGCGCTCGATGTCGATGTCGACGGCGCTGACGGTGCGCGCCACCTCGGCCAGACCGATGTTGGCCTCGAGACGGGCGAGGTGGGCGCCGAGACAGAAGTGGGTCCCCATCCCGAAGCTCATCAGGGCCTGCCCGCAGTCGCGGCCGATCCGGTAGTCGTCGGGCTCGGCGAAGACCTCGGCATCGCGGTTGGCCGATCCCACCAGCAGCAGCACACGCTGACCGGCGGCGATCACGTGGTCGCCGTAGGTGACGTCATTGGCCACCCGGCGCAGCACCATCTGCGTCGAATTGTCGTAGCGCAGAGTCTCTTCGGTCCAATCGGGCACGATGGCGGGATCGGCGATCACCTTGGCGAGCTCATCCGGATTGTGCCAGCCCCAGTAGAGCGCATTGGCCAGGAGTTTGGTGGTGGTCTCGTTGCCCGCCACCACCATCAGCACCATGAAGCCGACGATCTCGTCGTCGCTGAGACTGGTCTTGTCGCCGTTCTCGTCGTCGATCTCGGCGTCGATCTCGGCGTCGATCAGCGCGGAGACGAGGTCTTCGCCGGGATTCTTGCGGCGGTCGGCGATCAGGGCGCTGTAGTACTTGTGCAGTTCGAGGTAGGCGTAGATCGCCGCCTCGGGGACGTCGAGCACCCCTTCTTCGCGGTGCAGCAACAGATCCGACTGCCGACGCAGGAATGCGCGGTCGGCCTCGGGGACACCGAGCAGTTCGGATACCACATCCATCGGGAGCAGGCCGGCGAAGTCGGCGATGTAGTCGAACTCGCCCTTCTCCAGGCACACATCCCAGTGTTGCCGGGTCAGCGTGGTGATCCGTTCGGACAGGTCGTTGACGCGGCGCGGGGTGAATCCCTTGGAGACGAGCTTGCGGATGCGCATGTGCTTGGGATCGTCCATCGCCAGGAATGACATGGACTTGTGCGCGTCGGGACTGTAGGAGGACGGGTCCAACGAGACTCCCCACGCGTTGGACAGGTTCACCGAGTCGCGAAAAGCGCTGCGTACGTCCGCATGTCGGGCGAGTGCCCAGAAGTCCATGGCACCGTTGTAGTAGACGGGCGCCTCGCCGCGGAGGCGGGCGTAGGTGGGATAGGGGTCCTCGTGGAAGTCATAGGCGTACGGATCGAACGGGATCCGCTGCTCCATGCCTGCCTGGGTGACGGTGTCGGTCATCGGATTCGCTCCATGATCTAGGGCTGCTTCTCCATGAGTAGGTGGGCTGCGGCGACGAGTCGCTCGGAGGTCTGTTCGTAGCTGAGGTGTCCCATTCCGGCATGCACGAGCGCGCCGGCATAGAGCATCTCGAGGGCGTCGACGACGGGGCCGGGATTCTCCGGATCCACCTCGAGGGCATCGGCCAGGCGGCGGCGGATCAACCCGCCGATTCGCAGGCGCAGATGTTCGACGTCGGGGTCGGTGCCGAGCAGTGCAACGGTGACCGCACCGCCGAGCTGCCCCTGTCCGGCGACCACCATCGACACGTCACGCAACACCTGCGCGACGCGTTCGGCCGGCGGCAGGGCGGCGTCGGGCTCGGCGAGTCCGTCGGCCAGCCGGCGCCAGAAGACCTCGGCGACAAGGTGACTCTTCGACGAGAAGTAGGTGTAGGCGGTCGCCGGTGCCACCCCCGCGAGCTTGGCGACCGCGCGCACGGTGAGGCCGTCGAAGCCCTCGTCGTTGAGCACGTCGACGGCGGCGTCGGTGAGGCGGGCGACGGTTTCCGCCTGCTGTGCCGAGAGGCGTCGTCGGGTCGATTCCTGCGATACGGGGCTGGACATGTGACCGACGCTACACTAGGTTCGAACTCGAGTCCAGACACCTGTCCAGATGGAGTTCCAGTTCATGTCTCTCCGACCCGAATCCGCATCGGATCTACTCATCGACGGCAAGCTGGTCCCCGGCAGCGGGGGCGCCTTCGCCATCATCGATCCCGCCACCGAGGAAACGATCGGCCACGCCGCCGACGCCACCGCCGACGACATGGACGCCGCCATCGCCGCGGCGCGTCGCGCCTTCGACACCACCGACTGGTCACGTGACCACGCCCTGCGTGCACGTTGCCTGCGTCAGCTGCGCGATGCCCTGCTCGGCCATGCCGACGAGTTGCGCGAACTCACCGTCGCCGAGGTGGGCTGCCCGGTGTTCCTCACCCACGGGCCGCAGCTCGAAGGGCCGATCACCGACCTCGGCTACTTCGCCGATCTCGCCGAGAACTATACGTGGACAACCGATCTCGGCGAGGCCTCACCGATGGGCCTGAAGAATCGCCGCGAGTTGCGCGCCGAGGCGGTCGGCGTCGTCGGCGCCATCACACCGTGGAACTTCCCGCACCAGATCAACTTCGCCAAGATCGGCCCGGCGCTGGCCGCCGGATGCACCGTGGTCCTCAAGCCCGCCCCCGACACCCCGTGGTGTGCCGCACTGGTCGGCAAGGTGATCGCCGAGGAGACCGACTTCCCGCCCGGCGTGATCAACATCGTCACCTCCAGCGACCACACCCTCGGCGCCCGGCTCGGTTCCGATCCGCGCGTCGACATCGTCTCGTTCACCGGGTCCACCGCGACCGGCAAGAAGGTGATGGCCGGCGCCGCCGAGTCGCTGAAGAAGGTGTTCCTCGAACTGGGCGGCAAGTCGGCGTTCATCGTCCTCGACGACGCCGACCTCACCGCCGCCTGCTCGATGGCCGCCTTTGCCGTGGTCACCCATGCCGGCCAGGGCTGTGCGATCACCACCCGCCTGCTCGTACCGCGCAGCAAGCTCGACGAGGCCACCGCGATCACCCGCGACAGCCTGGCCGGTCTCGCCGCCGGTGACCCGACCGAGCCGGGCACCATCTGCGGGCCGCTGATCTCCGCCCGCCAGCGTGAACGCGTCGAGTCCTACATCGCCCACGCCCGCGAGGAAGGCGGCACCATCGAGATCGGCGGCGGTCGTCCGGCCGACAAGGAGAAGGGCTTCTTCGTCGAGCCCACCCTGATCTCCGGCCTCGACAACTCCGCCCGAGTCGCCCAGGAGGAGATCTTCGGTCCGGTGCTGGTGATCCTGCCGTTCGACGATGACGACGACGCCATCCGGATCGCCAACGACTCCCCCTACGGCCTGTCCGGTGCCGTCTGGGGTACCGACGAGGACCGGATCGACCACGTGGTCAACGGTGTTCGCACCGGGACCATGGCCGTCAACGGCGGCATCTGGTACTCCGCCGACGTCCCGTTCGGCGGCTACAAGGCCTCCGGCATCGGCCGCGAGATGGGCGTCGCCGGCTTCGAGGAGTACCTCGAGATCAAGGCCGTCGCCCGCCCCGCCTGACGGGGCACTCGGTCACCTTCCACCCACGATCCACCAGTCACCAGAGGAGAACCCCATGAGCACAGGACGTTTCGACGGCAGGACCATCATCGTCACCGGCGCCGCCGGCGGCATCGGCGAGGGCTACGCCCGCGGACTCGCCGAAGAGGGCGCCCACGTCGTCGTCGCCGATCTCAACGACGAGGCCGGCGAGAAGGTCGCCGCCGACATCGGTGGCCTGTACGTGCACGCCGACGTCGCCGATCCCGACTCCGCACAGAATCTCGCCGCCGCCACCGTCGAGAGGTACGGCACCATCCACGGCCTGGTCAACAATGCTGCGATCTACGGTGGCATGAAGCTCGACTTCCTGATCACCGTGCCGTGGGACTACTACAAGAAGTTCATGAGCGTCAACCTCGACGGCGCACTCAACGTGACCCGCGCGGTGTACCCGCACATGACCGACGGCGGCGCGATCGTCAACCAGTCCTCCACCGCCGCCTACGTCTACAGCGGTTTCTACGGACTCGCCAAGGCCGGTATCAACAACCTGACCTTCCAGCTGGCGAACGAGCTGGGCGGCAACAACATCCGGGTCAACGCCATCGCCCCCGGCCCCACCGACACCGAGGCCACCCGTACCACCACCCCCAAGGAGATGGTCGCCGAGATGGTCAAGGCCTTGCCGCTCAAGCGGTTCGGCACCGCTGACGATCATGTCGGCATGTGCAAGTTCCTGCTGTCGGACGAGGCTAGCTGGATCACCGGCCAGATCTTCAACGTCGACGGCGGGCAGGTGTACCGGCCGTGAGCGCTCCCACCCTCCGTCTCGGGTACGTCGGCCTCGGCAACATCGGCGGTCCGATGGCCGGCAGCCTCGCCAAGTGGCACGGCGGCCTGAGTGTCTTCGACCTGTCCGACGACGCGATCGCCAAGGTCGTCGACCAGGGTGCGACGCGGGCCGACTCGCTCGCCGAGCTCGCGGCCTCCGCCGACATCATCGGGATCTGCGTGCTGAACGACGAGCAGGTGCGCATCGTCGTCGCCGGTGACGGCGGACTGTTATCGGCGGCACGGGCGGGCACCATCATCACCGTGCACTCCACCATCTCGCCGCAGACGGCCGTCGATCTCGCCGAAACCTGTGCGGCCCAAGGTGTCACCCTGCTCGACGCGCCCATCTCCGGTGGCGCCGGCGGGGCCGCCGAAGGCCGACTGGCGGTCATGGTCGGCGGACCGCGAGTGGCCTACGAGCGGATCAAGGAGCCGTTCGCGCTCACCTCGGACATGCTGGTGCACGCCGGCGACGAGGTGGGTGCGGGCACCCGGATGAAGCTGGCCCGCAATCTGCTGCACTTCGTCTCGTTCACCGCCACCGCCGAGGCCGCCCGGCTGGCCGAGGCTGCCGGGATCGACATCACCGAACTGGGCAAGGTGGTGCGCCACACGGACGCGATCACCGGAGGGGCCGGGTCGATCATGCTCCGCGACACCACAGCCCCGATCGCCGAGGACGACTTCTGGTTCGGCATCTTCACACCGGTGCGCACGCTCGGCGAGAAGGATCTGACCCTCGCACTCGAACTCGGTGCACACCTCGGCGTCGACCTGCCGCTCGCCGAACTGGCCCGTCGCGATCTCGCCGCCGCACTCGGCGTCCCCCACACCGAAGGAGAAGACCAGTGAGCACGGACGCATCGGGTGACGAGCACACCGAATCCACCGCGCAGCGCCGCAAGGGCCTGGACATGATGTCCCGGGTGTACGGCTGGGAGATGGCCGACGGTCCGGGCGACTTCTTCGCACACACCGCCGATCAGGTGTTCGGCGAGGTGTGGAGTCGCGAGGGCCTGTCCATCCGGGATCGGCGACTGATCCTGCTCGGCGCGCTCGCCCAGGCCGGGCAGATCGACGTCGCCGAGATCCAGGCGGGGTCGGCGCTGGGCAACGGTGAACTCACCCCCGAGCAGCTCGAGGAGATCAGCTTGTTCCTCTGCTACTACGTGGGCTGGCCGCTGGGCACCAAGATGCACTTCATGTTCGGCAAGGTGATTGCCGAGCACCGCAAGAAGCAGACCCGGAATACCGAGCACAGCGACGAAGCACAACCGACGTCGTGACCTACACTCGGGACATGAGAGCAGTCGTCACCTTCTCCGTCCTGCACGGCGGGAAGGGACACAACATCCTCGCGGCCGCCAAGACACCCGATCTTCGCGATTCGGACTATTCCGAAACCGAATATGCCGCAAGCGGTACCGCCCGGCACTTCCTCGCCGACGCCCACGGCGGAGTCGTCGAGGCGGGTGCCGCCCCGTACATCACCCGCATCCTGGTCCGCAGACCCGAGCGTGCCGCCGCCTTCAACGGATTCGTCGTCGTCGAGTGGTTCAATGTGTCCTCCGGAGTCGACGCCGCACCCGAATACTCTTATCTGGCAGACGAACTGATCCGTTCCGGCTATGCCTGGGTCGGCGTGTCGGCGCAGTACACCGGGATCGAGGGCGGTGCCGGGTCGGTCGGTCTGGGTGAGGCGCTCGGCGGCCCCCAGGGTCTCGCCGCGAAGGAACCGGAACGCTACGGCACCCTGCACCATCCGGGTGATGCGTTCTGCTGGGACATCTTCGGGCAGATCGGGGCGGCGCTCGCCGACAACGACGCCCCCGGGCATCCGCTCGCCGGATTGGCGGTACGCCACCTGATCGCTGTCGGCGAGTCGCAGTCGGCGATGGCGTTGACCACCTACACCAATCATTTCGTCGACCACCACCAGGTCTTCGACGGTGTGCTCATCCACAGCCGGTCGATGGGCACCCTGCCGCTCGGCCCGGTGGGTGGTCCGGCCGACATCACCGACGCCTACCATGGGGAGCCGGTCTCGATCTCCCTTGACATCACCGTCCCGGTGTTCGTGGTGCAGACCGAGACCGACGTGCTCACCAACTTCCAGTATGTCCGTGCACGCCAGCCTGATTCGGATCGTCTCCGGGTGTGGGAGATCGCCGGCACCGCACACGCCGATCTGCATCAGATCGGCGAGTACGAGTCGATGCTGGGGTGCCCGAGCCCGGTCAATCGCGGTCAGCAGCGGTTTGTGCTGCGGGCGGCGCTGCGTCACCTGCGCGACTGGGTGGTCGGCACAGCCGAGCCCCCGGTCGCCCCTCCGCTGCTGGTGACCGATGCGCACGGTCATCCGCAGTTCGAGGTCGACGCGGTCGGCAACGTCCTCGACGGGGTGCGCACACCGTGCGTCGACGTCCCGACGCAGGTACTGAGCGGCGTCGTGGATGCCGATGTCCCCCGGATCTGCGTCCTGTTCGGCAAGACCAGCCCCTTGCCCCCGTCGATCCTGGCCGACCTGTACGCCGACGAGCAGGAATACCTGGCGAGTTACGCGACCGCCGCAGACGCCGCGATCACCGCGGGTTTCATCCTCCCCGAGGATCGGGATGCGCTCCTCGCCGACGCTCGCACCGACCTCATCGCCGGGGCCTCAGCGTTCCGGTAGCCCGCGACCGGGTGGTGCCGGCTCAATCATCCAGCTGCAGTTGGTGGTTGAGCCGACGAAACGGGTCGACACGGGTCCTCGCGATGCTCGGTCCCGGCTCAATCATCAAGCTGCAGTGGGTGGTTGAGCCGATGAGGAGCGAAGCGACGAGACGAGTCGAAACCTCAGACAGCCGAAGTCGGGACGTAACCACCACGAACGCACAAGCTCAATCAGCAAGCCGTCGTTGCTGGTTGAGCCGATGAGGAGCGAAGCGACGAGACGTGTCGAAACCTCAGACAGCCGACCTCCCCAACGCGACCACCACGAACCCCGACAACGCTCCGACAGCTCAGAGCCCGAGGCCTTCCAAGATCTCGACCAGGCGGGTCTCGATCGGCCCGACGGGGGTGATGACTTCCCTGATGGGGAGTCTCATCCCGGTGTCCTCCGGATCGGGATCTTCCGGATCGAGGGCGAGGGGTGGGTCGAACACCGTGATCACCAGAGCATCGTCGTCGATCATGACGAACCCGTCGTCGGTGGTGCTGTCGAGAGTCACCTTGCCCGGTTGACCGATACTGCTGGTGTTGGTTTCGGTGCCGTGGATTTCGGCACGTACTTGTGCCAGGTGTTCCACATACTGCTGCCCGACATCCGGTAACCGGTTGACCTGTTTCTCGTTGTCGGGTTGGCCGGGTTTGGTGTTGCGTTGCCACCAGGTACGGCCCTCATCCGGACCCGACCCGACTTTCCCGGTCGTGTACTGGCCCGGCTGGTCACCCACCATGCGGTGGTGGGTGGGACAGGCCGGAGCCAACTCGATAATGTCGGTACGCCCACCGTCGGCGAAGTCGTTGACCGCATGATGGATTTCGACGTGTGCCGCTGCCCGGTCACATCCGGGTGCCGAGCAGTGATGGCCGTCGGGTGCGGAAAACAACATCAATCGTTGATGTTTCGTGGCGACCCGTTTCGCTTGCCCGAAGTACAGGGGGATCGCGGTGTGGTCTTTGAACACCGACAGATACATTTGGGCGTCGGCGGCGAGGTCGATCAGGTCTGGCATCGGGATCAGGGTTCCGGTCGCGGTGACCGCATACCCGGCTTCGCGGATCAGGTCGTTCACATCGGTTTTGACGATCAACTGGATCGGCACACCCATGTTGGTTGTGCCGAGCATTCCGTCGGCGAACACGGCGGTCAGCAGGGCGTTCACCGCGTCGTGGTTGCGTTGGGGTTGGGTGCGCATGTCTTTGACCGCCGCCGCCTCCAGGGCGTCGGGGTCGACCATCTCGGCGGCACGGCTGTCCCCGTTCAGGCCGTTGGGATGGTCGGGGTTGTTGACGCCGTACTTACCCCACGCGGCGAACAGTGTTTCCAGTCGTGCCCGCAGGATGGGGTCGACGTAGCCGGACAGTTTGGACATGCCGTCGGCGCCTTGTTTGCCGAGGGTGATTCCGCGTCGACGGTCGCGGTCTTTCTTCTCGATCAACTCGCCGTCGGGGTCGATGTGGGCGATGATGCGGGAGCCGCAGGTGCCGAGTGCGGACGCCCCGAATTCGGTGGCGTGTCCGGCGAGGGTGCGTTCGGCGGCGATTTTTTCGTCGTAGGCGGCGGCGAGGGGGATTTTCTTGAGCCAGGACAGGGCGATGTCGATGTGGGTGGTGCCGGCGTCGCCGGAGGCGAACACTTTCGCGAGTTCGGGGTATTCGGGTTGGGTGGGTTCGCCGGTCAGGGATCGTTCGGGTTGGACGCGGTCCATCCGTTCGAGTCGGGCTTTGCAGTTGGAGGCGTGGAGTTCGGTGTCCATGAACGCGAAGATGGTGCGGTAGCCGCGGTCGCGGTGGATGTCTCGGTGGTTGATTTCGGTGATCACCCGGTCGCTTTGGAAGGTCAACCGGTTCAACGATTTTTCGGCGGTTTTCGCGATGGTGATCAGGGTGTCGGCGTTGCTGGCGGTGAGGTCGGCGGCGGCGAGTAGGTCCAACCCTTGCGTGATCAGGGCGAGTGCACGGGCCGCGTCGGATGTGGGTTCGGTTGTACCGGTATCGGTCTCGTTGGTCATCGACGCTCACCCCCTGTCGCGTGAAGATTCTTTTATGGTACAGGTGTTCGACGGTGTGTGCAAGGGTTTTGTCGTGGTTGGTTTCCGGTGCTGTCTGCGGAGATTTCGACTCGGGTCCTCGCGATGCTCGGTCCCGGCTCAATCACCAACGGGCAGGTGGTGGTTGAGCCGATGAGGAGCGTAGCGACGAGGCGTGTCGAAACCTCGGGCGGCCGGGTTCGTCGACGACACCACCTCGGATGTGGTTGCTACCCGGCGTGTGCTGTGGAGATTTCGACTCGGGTCCTCGCTACGCTCGGTCCCGGCTCAATCAGCAACGGTGGTCGCTACCCAATCACAATCGCCAACGGGCAGGTGGTGGTTGAGTTGAGCCGGTGAGGAGCGTAGCGACGAGACGAGTCGAAACCTCAGAAATGGTCACCACCCAGCCCACACTACAGAGATTTCGACACGGGTCCTCGCTACGCTCGGTCCCGGCTCAATCAGCAACGGTGGTCGCTACCCAATCACAATCGCCAACGGGCAGGCAGTGGTTGAGCCGATGAGGAGCGTAGCGACGAGGCGTGTCGAAACCTCGGGCGGCCGGGTTCGCGAGGTGACCACCTCCGAGGTGGTCACGATCCGAGGTAGTCTCCAGAGATTTCGACTCGGGTCCTCGCGAAGTTCGGTCCCGGCTCAATCAACCAGTGCTGCAAGATGGTTGAGCCGACGAGGAGCGCCGCGACAAGACGAGTCGAAACCCTCAGACAGCCGACCTCAGGAGCGCCCCCACCTCTTCGTGGAGCTTCCAGCGGCAAGCCCAGCCGTCAACCGACTCGCGCGGGGATGCCGGCGATCCGTGCCGAGACTCGATCGAAGAGAATTGTCGGAGTCAGTGCGGCCGCGACGAGTTGGACCTTTGCGGACACGCCGACCGTGTACCGGGCCCGGGGACGGCGCGCACGAAGTGCCACGTCGACGGTGCGCACGACGTTCTCGACCGGCGACGCCGTCCGCTGGACGAAGCCGATCGTGGAGGCGAGACCGGCCAGGTGAGGGCCGTACAAAGTCTGCATGGCCGGTGACATCCCGGCCCGGTTCTCCTCGATCAGGTCGTCGGCGGTCCGCCACAGGTCGGTGTCGATGGGGCCGGGCTCGATGCAGACGACCGGGATTCCCCAGGGGCGCAGTTCGACTCGTTGAGCATCGGCTAGAGCCTCCAGCGCGAACTTCGACGCGTTGTAGGCTCCGGTCATGGGGGTGGACAATCGGCCGTTCAGCGACGTCATGTAGATGACCCGACCACCGGCGGCCCGCAGGAGGGGCAGCACCGCCGTGGTGATCGCGATCTGGGCGACCACGTTGACCTCGAACTGACGCCGCAGCGCGTCGGGCGTGAGACTCTCCACCGGACCTGCCACCACGACCCCGGCGTTGTTGATCACGGCGTCCAGGGTGTCGGGGAGGTGTGCTGCGAGCCGGTCGACATGGGTCGCGTCGGTGACGTCGAGTTCCACCGGCGTGGTGCCGGGTGGAGCGTCGACGACGTCACGTACCCCGGCATACACCGTCCATCCACGTTCGACGAGGTGGGTGCTGATCGCACGGCCGATGCCGCGGGACGCGCCGGTGATCAGGATCGTGGGCATGTGGGTTCCTCCGTTCGACGGACGCCGTCACCGGTTGTCACGGTGCGGCTTTCCGGGGTGATGGGTGGTAGACGGCCTTGGTGGCGAGTCGTTCGCCGGCTCGGGGATCGTGAGCGGGCAGGATCACCGTCGGTCGCGTCCGGGCGAATTCCTTGATGGCACGCAATGATTCGATGGCCTGCCGCGGCGCACTGTTCACGCCGTCGGTCAGCTCGGCATCGAGAAGCTCCTGGTCATAGGTGCTGTCGCCGCCGAAGAAGTAGGCGACGTCGTCGTCGAGTGCGATGACCGACAGATGACCAGGGACATGACCAGGGGTGTCGACGGCGAAGACGGTGCCGTCGGAGGTGATCGGGTAGCTCCGGGTGAACGGCCCGACCGGGGGCCCGGATGGTTGGAGGATCCGCGGCGTGAAGTCATGTGGCCATCGCTTGGGCACTGCGCCCTCGATGGTCGCCGGAATGTAGCGGCGGTTGGCTTCCCACTGTTCGGCACTCACATAGATGGGTGCACCGCCGAGATCAGGGATGCCGTCCCCATGGTCGTGGTGCAGATGTGTCAGGATCACCGCGGTGAGATCGGAGGGCACGAGGCCGTACTCGGCGAGTCTGCTGCGTATCCCCTCCTCCGGGCCGACCTGCAGGTCCACCGCGACGTGAAAGAAAGGCTGCCAGAACGGAAAGAACCCCCGCTGGGAGACATGCGGCGATTCTCCCGAGTCGACGAGGATCGCTCCCTCCGGATGCCGGATCAGATAGGTGTTGATCGGCAACGGTGCAGTCCAGCGCCGATCGGTCAGCACGCGGGCGCGCCGCAGCAGGACGGGCCGGCTCGCCGACTGGGTCCGATGGCTGGGCCGGATGGCGACGGTGCCGGTTTCCAGGATGTCGATGGAGATCGTCATGACCTGCCTTCCGGTGACGTCGATCGGAATTCGGGTTCGAGTTGGATGCCGGCACTCGTGATGGCCATCGCGACCATCACGTAGTGGCCGACGAGCAGGCACAGTTCGAGGGCCCGATCGGGACTCGTGGCGTCAGACAGCGCCGTCCATTCCGCCTCGTCGAGGTGACCTCGGTCAACGAGAACCGCCGCGGCGGAGAGGAGTTGAGCGAGAATCGGGTCGTCGACGGCCGGCACCGCAGTGGACACGGCCCGAATCTGGTCGGGTGTCACGTCGAGCGCACCGGCCATGTGGGCGTGGTGGGCCCACTCGTAGGCGCAGCCGGTGCGCCATGCGACGTGCACGATGACCAGTTCCTTGTGCGCCGCGGAGATCCTGCCGCGCAACAGGATCTGCGACAGGAAGACCGAGTGTGCGGGAAAGATGCTGCCGAGGCGGGCAAAGGTGCGGAACACCGTGAAGTCGCCGTCGTAGTCGGTGCGGCGGCGGATCAGGCGGAGGGTGAGTCGGGCCGCCCATCCCATCTGCCCACGATCCAGCGGTGACACCCTGGCCATCTCCGGTACGACCCAGCGTCCTTCCGCCGGCAGTTCCCACGTGGTTGCCTCACTCATCGGTGACCTCCCATTCAGTCTCAGACTTATGTCATAAGTAGGATCAACTTATGGGCTAAGTTAGGCTTGGTCAAGAGGTGATCGCGACGGGAACGTCGCGATGGGAACGTGGCAGCGAGAACGTGCGGAGACGGCGAGGTGCACAGGTGGCGAGACGTCGGACCGACCGGGGCCCGCTGACCCGGACAGAGATCATCGATGCGGGATTGACCCTCACCGAGTCCGACGGCATCGACAAGTTGTCGCTGGCCAAGGTCGCGGCGGCGGTCGGCGTCCAGACGATGTCGCTGTACAACCACATCGACAACAAGGCCGATCTGCTCGACGGGATGGCCGAGCGACTCCTGAACTCCGTCGAGATCCCTCCCGCCACCGACTCCTGGCAAGACGACATGATCGCGCTCGGCCACGCCTTCCGTGTCGCGGCGATCCGCTACCCACAGACCGCGCCACTCGTCTTGACGCGCCACCTCAACTTCCCGTCGATCATCCCCCTCGTCGAGGCCGCCCTCGAGGCCGCGCGGCGGGCGGGCATCCCCGAATCGGAACGCGTGCGGGTTCTTCGGATGTTCATCGCGTACCTGATCGGGGCATTGATCCGCGAGATCGGACTCGGCGGATCGGTGGCCTCGACCGCGAACGCCTCGCTCTTCGACGACGACCGCTTTCCCAATGTCCGGATGCTGGCCGCCGACCTGGCGACCTGTGACCACCTCGACGAATTCGATCGTGGTCTACGCCTGCAGATCTCGGCGATCGCCGCCACCTACGCCGTCGACGGATCGCAAGTCACCGACTCCCGCTGACATCCTCCCGACCGCCGGTGGTGCAGCGCGACCGTGCCCGGTCGACGAATTCGGGCGCCCACTCGACGGACCTCGGGCACGACCCCAGAGGAGGTCGCCGACAGCATCCCGGAGACCCCGGGACCTCGCCCACACCACCGTCGGCCATCGATCATCCTTGCCGGATGCCCAGTGGAACGTGCCGGATGCCCAGTGGAATCAGAACACGTTCTCGGGCAAGATTAGAACACGTTCTATCTGTGTGTGTCGGTTCCCGCGCAGCTCCGCGAGGGCCGCCCCGGGACAGACAGCCCAGGTAAGCGACCCCGACGAACGACCACAGGAGCGGCCATGCAGTTCACCCTCGAGGACATCACCGCCGACGAGATCGACCGGCGGCGCGGGGTCTACGGCCCACTCACGGACTCCGTCCGCGATCTGATCGACGCGGTGATCCGCACCGAGGTCGACGACGCCGACATCGACGTCGCCCGTCGTCGTATCGACGAGGTGGTCGCGGACCTGCGCTCGCGTCAGATCGACGGGTCGTACGGTGTGCGGTTCAACACCGATGCGGTCGGGATGCCCTGGGGAAATGCCGTGATGGGTGTGCGGAACGCGATCGCCCCGCCGGTGCGTACCGTCGCCGACGGCGAGGGCGTCACCGCGGAATTCGCCCTGGGTGCCGCTTATGAGGGACCGGCCCACCACGTCCACGGCGGTGTATGTGCGATGGTCCTCGACCAGATGCTCGGCGAGGCCGCGGCCGCAGACGACGTCCCGTGTTTCACCGGCACGATCACCGTCACCTATCGTCGTCCGACCCCGCTCGGCGCGCTGTCGGCGCGGGCGGAGATCGTCGAGCGGGACGGCCGCAAGAAGATCGTGCGCGGCACGCTGTCCGACGCCGACGGTGTGACCGCCGAGGCCGAGGGTGTGTTCATCGTCCCCAAGAACTGGTCGGGACCCTCGAACCTCAAGTGAGGCGGGTAACGTCGGCCACATGGACAGTGCTGTTCCCGGCCACCAGGAGGCCGCCACCCCGTTCAGCGAGCTGGAGGCCAGTCACGTCCGGGCCGTCTGGGAGCCCCTCGGGCTACCGGGGCTGATCGACGTCCACACGCACTTCATGCCGCGGTCGGTGATGGACAAGGTGTGGGCCTACTTCGACTCGGCCGGCCCGCTGCTCGGACGCGAGTGGCCGATCACCTATCGCGCCGACGAGGACGTGCGGGCGGCGGCGCTGCAGTCGTTCGGGGTGCGCGCCTACTCGTCGCTGGTCTATCCCCATAAACCCGACATGGCCGAGTGGCTGAACGGATGGGCCACCGACTTCGCCGCCCACCATCCCGACTGCCTGCACACCGCCACGTTCTATCCCGAGGAGTCGGCACCGGGCTACGTCGCCGCCGCGATCGAGGCCGGTGCACGAGTGTTCAAGTGCCACATCCAGGTCGGTGACTACTCGGCACTCGACCCGCTGCTCGACGGCGTGTGGTCGCAGCTGGCCGACGCGCAGGTGCCGGTGATCATCCACTGCGGCTCCGGCCCGGCGCCGGGCACCTACACCGGGCCCGTCCCGATCATCAAACTGCTCAGGCGTTTCCCGTCGCTGCCGCTGATCATCGCGCACATGGGCACCCCGGAATACGACGAGTTCCTCACCCTCGCCGAACGTTACGAGCACGTGCACCTCGACACGACGATGTCGTTCACCGACTTCTCCGAGGAGTCCGCGCCGTATCCGCCCGAACTCCGGCCCCGGCTGCGTGATACGGGGCCGAAGATCCTGTTCGGCAGCGACTTCCCCAACATCCCCTACACCTACACCCATGCCCTCGAGGCGATCGTGCACCTCGATCTCGGGGACGACTGGCTGCGTGGGGTGTTCTACGACAACGCCGCCCGACTGTTCGCCCCGGCGTCGCGGTAGGCAGACCCTCCACACTTACGCACACGCTCCGGGTTTTGCCCGGAGTGTCTGCCGAAGTGTGGAGGGTCTGACCGCTACCGCCGTCGCTGCATCGCCTGGCGGACACGCGCAGCTTCACGGCGGGCGTACGGATTCGGTTGCCCGGCACGCGAACCCGCGAGCTTGGCGCCGATGTGCTCGCCGACGGTGATCGGCGAGTAGCGGCTCCCGGCGCCGACACAGCTCGGCAACGTGGAGATGGTGGCGTCGATGTTGCCGTCGTGGAAGTAGGCCGCCGAACGGCGACGTTCGATGCTGCCGTCGACGATCGGCGGCTTGACCCGGTGCAGCGTGGACATCCACCGTTCGTTGGTCCAGCGGGCCATCAGGTCGCCGAGGTTGATCAGCAGCGCACCGTCCTCGGGGGCGACGTCGTGCCAGGTGCCGTGGTGGTCGAGCACCTGCAGCCCCCTCACCTGGTCGGCCCACAGCACGGTGACGATCCCGTAGTCGGTGTGCTCCCCCATGCCGGTGAGCTCACCGTCCAGGTCGATCTCTCCCGGGGGCAGGGCGTAGTTGTTCATCCGCAGCACGTCGAGCGAGTGATCGGTGTAGCCGTCGAAGAAGTCCGGCGGCAGGTCGAGCGCGTCGGCGAAGATCCGGGTGAGCGTGTGCGCCACCCGCCGGGCCTCGACGAAGTACGTCGACACCGCCGCCTCGAAGTGCTCGACCGCCGGCCAGGTGTTGTCGGCGTAGTGGTCGGCGGGCAGTTCCAGGTCGGGGTACTCCCCGGCCTCGACGCCGACGTTGTACGCCTCGAAGAAGTCGTTCATCCGGTCGGCCGACTCGATGCCGAGGCTCAGCGACAGCGACTCCGATTTCGGGGGCGCATAGCCGCGGTTGATCTCGGCCGGGGTGCGGTAGGCCTTTTTCTCCTCGAGCGGCAGGGCGAAGAAGTCGTCCATCACCGCGGTGAACTCCTCGATCACCACCGACGGGATCTGGTGGCCGAGGATCTGCATGAATCCGAGCGAACTCGCCGCGTCGTCGATCTGCGCGGCGACCACGGCCCGCTGGGCGGGATCACCCCCGGCGACATACGGGGTGATGTCGATGGCCGGTACGTGAAAGGACTCCACGGGGTGGACGGGGGCAGTCATGGCGTCCATGGTGACATCGAATCGGAGAACTCGCTGATCACACGCTATCCGACATCGGTGAGGGCCTGTCCCGGACGGTTCACGCGGTAGGCCACGAAGGCCGGGATGGCCAGTGCCGCAACGATGGTCCCGATGATCACCCCGACACCGCCGAGTGCGGTGGTCAGCGCCACGCCCGCGGTGGCCGCGGCCGCACCGTGGGCGACGTCGGCGATCCGCGGTCCGCCGGCGACCACCACGATGAACACACCCTGCAGCCGGCCACGGACCTCGTCATTGGCCGCCGCGAGCAGGATGGCCTGCCGGAACGCCGCCGACGCCATGTCTGCGGCACCACCGATCATCAGCAGCACCAGCACCACCGGGAGCATCGGCATCGCCGAACCACCGGCGAAGGCCACCGCGACCCCGGTCGCGGTGATCGCCACACCCCAGATCAGGATGCAGACGATCACCGCCAGGCCCTGCCGCTGGACCCGCGACACCCATCCGGAGAAGACACCACCGAGGACGGCACCGGCGGAGATCGCGACGAACAGCAGGGCGAAGGCGAGACCACCACCGGCCGGTCCGCCGAAGTTCTCGTGGGCCATCTGCGGGAACAATGCGCGCGGCATACCGAAGATCATCGCGATGAGATCCACGAGGAACGATGCCAGCAGGATCTTGTGTCCGGCCAGGTAGCGCAGGCCCTCCAGCACCGACCGCAAGCCGGCGACCTTCGGTGCGGCGGCACTCTCCGGCGGCAGCTTCGGCAACCGGATCACCGCCCACAGCGTCGGGATCAGCAACAGGGTGTCGAGGAAGTACAGGATCGAGTACCCGAGCACCGGGATGAGCGCTCCACCGATCAACGGCCCGGCGATGGCACCGGCCTGCATCACCGTCATGTTCAGGCTCAACGCCGCGGGCAGTTGGTGGTCGGGCAGCAGGCGCGGCAACACGGCGGTCCGGGTGGGCTGGTTCACCGCGAAGAACCCCTGCTGGACGGCGAACAACGCGAGGATCAGCCAGACGTTCTGCAGATCGAGGGCCGCCTGCATCCAGAACAGGCCGCTGCAGACGATCAGTCCGATGGTGGTGCACACCAGGATGAGTCGTCGGTCGAGGACGTCGGCGAGCGCACCGCCCCACAGGCCGAAGACCACCAGCGGGACCAGGCCGAAGATACCGGTCAGACCGACATATGCGGAGCTGCCGGTGATCTCGTAGATCTGGGCCGGGACGGCGACGACGGTGAGCTGCGCCCCGACGACGGTGACGATGTTCGCAGTCCAGAGCCGCCGGAAGAAGGGATTCTGCAGTGACGTGGTGTCGGCAAGCATTCGGCGCACCGACACCACTTTATCCAGGGACCATCCGCCCTCCCGGGCGGCCCTTCCGGTGTCACCGACTCGTCACGGCTGCAGCCGGGCGGCCTGCCAGATCCCGTCGATCAGCGACAGCCGGACGCGGTTGTGCAACCGGTTGGCCCGGCCCTGCCAGAACTCCACCCGGGCGGGCTCCAGTCGGTAGCCACCCCAGTCGGCCGGGACCGGGATCGGGTCGTCGCCGTCGATGCCGCCATGCCGGGCGGCGACGTCGGCCGCCCTGGCCTCGAGCTCGTGACGGCTACCGATCGGGCGGGACTGATCCGATGCCAGCGCCGACAGCTGCGAACCGCGGGGGCGCATGCGCCAGTAGGCCTCGGTCTCCTCCGGGCTCACCGGCACCACCGCACCGCGGAAATGCACCTGCCGTTCCAAAGCGATCCACGGAAAGGTCACCGAGGCAACCGGGTTGGCGGCAAGGTCGATGCCCTTGTCGGAGTCGTAACCGGTGAAGAACACCACGCCCGCCTCGTCGGCGCCCTTGCACAGCACGGTGCGGGTGTTGGGGACGCCGTTGGGGTCGATGGTGCCGAGGACCATGGCGTTGGGTTCGGGGATTCGCGCCTCGACGGCCTCGCGCAGCCACACCCCGAACAGGTCGAGCCAGGGCGGATCACCACGCAGCCAGCTCGGATCGAGGTTGTCGCGGACACCGTCGGCGCCCGCCGCTCGGTCGCCGTCGCCGACATTCGGCGGGATGCCACCGCCGTACCCCACCCGCATGTTGGGCAGATCGATCGGCGAGATCGGGGTCGCCGGCGGAATCGATGTGTCACTCACCCCTGTAGAACCTACTCCCGCGGTCGGTCGTCGGCTCCCCGGTGTGCCCCACCGGGTTCGCTGACCTAAAGTGCTGGTGAGATGCCACAGCCCGGCATCAGACACAACTTCCCACGACGTCGTGTGGAGAGAGGTGGTCCCGCGATGGCGGTGAAGGTCCCCGACGATTTCGTTCCCGGCCTCGAGGGGGTGGTGGCCTTCACCACCGAGATCGCCGAGCCCGACAAGAACGGCGGCAACCTTCGGTACCGCGGGGTCGACATCGAGGACCTCGTCGAGAACAAGGTGACCTTTGCCGATGTGTGGGCGTTGCTCGTCGACGGCCGGTTCGGTGACGGCCTGCCGCCGGCCGAACCGTTCCCGCTGCCGATCCACACCGGCGACGTGCGCGTGGACGTGCAGGCCGCACTGGCGATGCTGGCCCCGATCTGGGGATATCAGCCGCTGCTCGACATCGACGACGCGACCGCCCGCGCCAACCTCGCCCGCGCATCGGTGATGGCGCTGTCCTATGTCGCGCAGTCGGCCCGCGGCATCCACCAGCCCGCCGTCCCGCAGCGGATCATCGACGAGTGTCCCACCGTGACAGCACGTTTCATGACCCGATGGCAGGGCGACCCCGATCCGCGGCACATCGAGGCGATCGACGCCTACTGGGTCGGCGCCGCCGAGCACGGGTTGAACGCCTCCACCTTCACCGCCCGGGTGATCGCCTCCACCGGCGCCGACGTCGCCGCCGCCCTGTCCGGGGCGATCGGCGCGATGTCGGGGCCGCTGCACGGTGGTGCGCCGGCCCGCGTGCTGCCGATGATCGAGGAGGTCGAGCGCACCGGTGACGCACGCGCGCTGGTCAAGGGCATCCTCGACCGCAAGGAGAAGCTGATGGGCTTCGGCCACCGCGTGTACCGGGCCGAGGATCCCCGCGCCCGGGTGCTGCGCCGTACCGCCCAGCAGCTCGACGTACCGCGCTACGAGGTGGCCGCGGCCCTCGAACTCGCCGCCCTGAACGAGCTGCGGGAACGTCGTCCCGATCGGGCGATCGAGACCAACGTCGAGTTCTGGGCGGCGGTGATCCTCGACTTCGCCGAGGTGCCGACGCACATGATGCCGGCGATGTTCACCTGTGGCCGGACCGCCGGATGGTGTGCTCACATCCTCGAGCAGAAACGGCTGGGCAAGCTGGTCCGTCCGGCCGCCGCCTACACCGGCGCCGCTCCCCGTCGGCCGGAGGACGTCGAGGGCTGGGGTGACGTGGTGAAGCCCGGTTTGTGACGCTCCGGCGGCGCCTGTCCCCACAGGCGCCCGATCCCGGGCATGCTGGAGTGTGGGTCACGACCTCCGTGACGACCGAAACCGAAGGGATATCCGTCGATGTCGAAGAATGTGAAGATCGCTCTCATCGTGCTCGGCCTCGGGGCTCTCGTGGCACTCACGGTGATCCTCCGACGCGAGAAGACCATCGTCGACGCCACCACCGCGAAGATCGAGGACACCATCGATCAGCTCGATCCGGCGGCCCGCGCCGCCGTCGTCGCCAAACTCGGCCTGGACGCCAAGGACAAGGCCCTCGAGGCCAAGGACCGCGTCTTCTCCTGAGCGGCTGATCGGCGTTCAGCCCACGTCGCGGCCGGCCCACCGCCAGAGGCCGGCCGCGCCGAGGGCCACCGCGATCACCCCACAGATGACCAGCGGCAGCCACCGCATCGGTTCGATCGGCACCACCGGGGTGTGGCTGAACGGTGACAGATCCCGCACCCATTGCGGCAGGTCGAACATCCCGGCCAGCGGTCCGAGGAACAGCGCCGCGATCACCAGTCCCCACCCGAGATGGGTGAGCCCCGGCCGCATCGCGTAGAGCAGCACGGCGGCGGCCGCGACCACCAGCACCGCCGGGATCTGCGCGGTGGCCGCCGCGAACGCGTGCGCCGCCGGCCGCATCCAGCCGCCCCCGGCAATCCCGTTGCCGAGCGTCATCGCCGACGCGGCGACCAGCGGCAAGACGATCGACCCGCCGACCACCAGCCCCAGGTGGGCGGCGTGGAACCGGGTGCGGCCCAACGGCGTCGCCAACAGCACCTCGGTGCGCCCGGCGTCCTCCTCCGCCCGTAGCCGCTCGGCGAGGTTCACCGACCATCCACATGCCGCGACCGCCAGCAGCGAGAGCATCGTGAACACGAACAGGTCGGTGAGGGTCGCGGCCAGCCCTGACTGTCGCAGCATCTCGGTGACCTGGGCGTTGCCGTCGGCGAGCTGGGACACCGAGGGTTGGATGAAGCCGATGATCAGGGCGTAGGCGCCGATACCGACGATCCAGGAACCCAGGATCGGGGCGTGTACCCGGACGGCGACGCCCTCGATCGACCCCAGCCGTTCGGCGTGGGCGGGCCCGGGGCGTGGGGTGACGATCCCGGCACCCAGGTCCCGGTGCAGCGCAACCCATCCCGCCGCACCCGCACACACGACGAAGACCGCCAGGCAGGCGAGTGCGGGCAGTAGATCGTTCACGCCGTAGGGTTCGATCAGCTCCGCCCAGCCGATCGGTGTGACCCACCGCAGCCACCCCCATCCGTCTGCGGTGTCGGCGACGCCGCGCAGCAGATAGCCCGACAAGATCACCACCGCAGCAAGACGATTCGCGAGATGCGCGGTGGTGGCGGCCTGCGCGGTGAGCAACGCGACCCCGGCTGCGGCGAGCCCGGTGCACGCGTACTGACAGAACACCGCGAACAGCGACACCGATTCGGAGCCACCGTCGAGCGGCAGGAGTACCGCCGTCATGCCGGCGGCCACCACGACACACAGGACCGCGGTCACGATGGTGGCGGCGGCCGGGACCGCCAGGGGGCCGGTCACCGCGGACCGGATCAGCTCCCCGCGACCGAGCTCCTCCTCTTTGCGGGTGTGCCGCACGACGGTCAGCGCCGCGACCACCGCCAGTGCGGTGACCATGAACAATCCCGCGCGCCACACCACCAGTGCCGCAGTGGATTCGTCGCTGACCACCGGGCCGAGCAAGAACCGGAACGCGGCATTCGACCCGGGTCCGGCGACCAGCATCCGACGTTCGTCCGCATCCCCGTAGGACGCGGCGATCGAGGCCGCGGTGGCCGCGTTGATCGCGACGAATGCGATGACGGTGACCGGGATGGTGATGCGTTCGCGACGGGCGGCGAGGCGCACCAGGAGTCCGGTGTGCGCGAACAGATCTCCCATCACGGCCTCACCGGCGGTGTCGCGCGGGACGTCGCACCGTCGGAATAGGCATGCAGGAACAGTTCTTCCAGCGTCGGTGGTTCGACGGAGAGATCGCCGACGCCCGCTCGCCCCAGGGCCCCGGTCACCTCGCCGAGTGCGGCGGCGTCCACGGTGAAGGTGACCGGCGTGCCGTGCCGGGCCGGGACTCCGACCTCGAGATCATGGACCCCGTCGATGCCGGCGAGCACCCCCGGGTCACCGAGGACGAGCGCGGTGACCCGGGACCGCCGGAGATGTCGCAGCCGGGCAAGGGTTCCCGCCTGCACCGTCCGTCCGGCCCGGATGATGGTGACCGACTCACACAGCTCTTCCACCTCGGACAGGACGTGGCTGGACATGAGCACGGCGGTACCCCCGGCGGCGCGCTCGCGGACGCAGTCGGCGAACACCCGCGTCATCAGCGGGTCGAGTCCGGCGGTGGGTTCGTCGAGGATGAGCAGCTCGGTGTCGGCGCTCAACGCCGCCACCAGCGCCACCTTCTGGCGGTTGCCCTTCGAGTAGGCCGATGTCTTCTTGGTGGGATCGAGTTCGAATCTCTCGACGAGTTCCTCCCGGCGGGAACGGGATTGATCACCGACGTCGCGCATGTCGAGCAGCAGGTCGATGCACTCGCCGCCGGTCAGCTGTGGCCAGAGGCTCACATCGCCCGGCACATAGGCGAGTCGACGATGCACGGCGACGGCGTCGGCGAAAGGGTCGGCGCCGAAGATCCGGACCGATCCTGCATCGGAACGGTACAGGCCCAACAGGATCCGGATGGTCGTCGACTTCCCGGAACCGTTGGGACCGAGGAAGCCCGCGGTCTCACCGGCCCGGACGGTCAGGTCGAGTCCGTCGAGTGCGACAAAACGGCCGAAGGTCTTGCGCAGACCCCGGATATCGATCACCACATCCCCGGTCGTGGGCATGCACCGAGGTTAACGCCGCCGCGGCCCACCCGACTGCCGATCGGCCCGGCCGGATCGCGACGCGGCACACCGGGCGCCCGGGTTCTATCGTGATCGGGTGAGCGTCACCCTGCTGTGGATCCCGCTGGGCGCGGGCGGCCGGGTGGTCCCGGTGTGTGGCCGTGCCTACGAGGCGGTCTGCGCCGGCATCGCCCGACGTCGACCCCGCCGACTCGTCCATGCCGCCCTGGTGGTCGACGTGGACGCGCATCGCCACGGGGTGGAGATGGCACCGGCCTGGGGTGTCCCCGACGGCGACCGCGGGGTCCGGCGCACCGGACCGGTGGGTCTCGGGTTCCTCGGCGTGTCCCGCTTCTTCCGATACGAGATCCGTTGCCGGCCGGACGGACACATCCCGGATGCGGCCGCTGCGATCGCGCGCCGGGTGATCACCGACGACGAGGCGCGCTCGCGTCGCGTCGTCGAGTACACCGCGCTGGTCCCGGAACTCACGTGGGGCCGGCGAGCACCCGGCACCACCGAGATGTGGAACTCCAATTCGGTGGTGGCCTGGACGCTGGCGATGGCCGGGCTCGAGATGGGTCGGCTCGGGCCGCCACCGGGCTGCCGGGCCCCGGGCTGGGCGGCCGGCGTCGAGCTCGCCGACAGCGGCCCCTCGGCGCCCGGCGGGATGCACCCGAGGACCGGGTCGGGGTGCCCGGACGGCGGGGACGGACCCTGACCGACCGGGTCGAATCCGCTGGTGCGACCGCGTTCGTGCAGGGTGGTAACCCTGTGTCGGGGGGCACATCCCTAGAATTGCCCCCATGAGCGACGCCGCCACACCGATCACCATCCCCGCCGACCTGCTGCCCGCCGATGGCCGTTTCGGCTGCGGCCCGTCGAAGGTTCGCCCAGAACAGCTGCAGTCCCTCGTCGACACCGGCGCCTCGGTGTTCGGCACCAGCCACCGCCAGGCCCCGGTCAAGAACGTCGTGGGCTCGGTCCGCGAGGGCCTGTCCCAGCTGTTCTCGCTGCCCGAGGGCTACGAGGTGATCCTGTCCAACGGCGGTACCACCGCGTTCTGGGACGCCGCCGCATTCGGCCTGATCAACCGCCGTTCGCTGCACCTGACCTACGGCGAGTTCTCGTCGAAGTTCGCCACCGTCGCCAAGAAGGCCCCGTTCTTGGACTCACCGGCGGTGATCTCCACCGATCCGGGCACCGCCCCCGACCCGGCCGCCCTGACCGCCGACGACTTCGGCGGCGTCGACCTGATCGGGTGGGCCCACAACGAGACCTCGACCGGTGTGGCCGTGCCCGTCGTGCGTCCCGACGGCTCCGACGACGCGCTGATCGCGATCGACGCCACCTCCGGTGCCGGTGGTCTGGCCGTGAACGCCGCCGACACCGACATCTACTACTTCGCCCCGCAGAAGTGCTTCGCCGCCGACGGTGGCCTGTGGCTGGCCCTGATGAGCCCGGCGGCCATCGAGCGGATCGACCAGATCGCCCACACCGACCGCTGGTGCCCCGAGTTCTTGTCGCTGCCGACCGCCGTCGACAACAGCCGCAAGAACCAGACCTACAACACCCCCGCGCTGGCCACCCTGCTGCTCCTCGACAACCAGGTGCAGTGGATGAACGCCAACGGCGGCCTGGACTGGTGTGTCGCCCGGACCGCCGACTCCAGCTCGCGTCTGTACTCGTGGGCCGAGAAGTCGGAGTTCGCCACCCCGTTCGTCACCGATCCGGCGCTGCGCAGCCAGGTGGTCGGCACCATCGACTTCGACGACGACGTCGACGCCGCCGCGGTGGCCAAGACCCTGCGCGCCAACGGTGTGGTCGACACCGAGCCGTACCGCAAGCTCGGCCGCAACCAGCTGCGTATCGGTATGTTCCCGGCCATCGATCCGGAGGACATCAGCAAGCTGACCGCCTGCATCGACCACGTCGTCGAGCGCCTCTGAGGGCTCGGTCACCGAGATCGGCCGCGCTGAACTGCGGCTTTGCCGCGTGTCCCGGCGTCCAGAGCACGGTTTGTGGTCTACCCTGACCCCAATGCCCGCACTCATGGTCAACCGGAGGAGGAGCAGATGCGCGAGCTTCGAGTAGTCGGCGTCGACGCCGACGGCTCCCGGGTCATCTTCCAGGATCCCGAGTCGGGTGAGAAGTTCACCGTCCCCGCCGACGAGCGCCTGCGCGCCGCCGCCCGCGGTGATCTCTCCCGGCTCGGTCAGATCGAGATCGAGATGACCAGTGCGCTGCGCCCCCGTGAGATCCAGGCGCGCATCCGCGCCGGCGCGACCGTGGCCGAGGTGGCCGCGATCGCCGGTGTCGGGACCGACAAGATCGAACGCTTCGCCCACCCGGTGCTGCTCGAACGCACCCGGGCGGCCGAGCTCGCCGCCCTGTCCCATCCGATCCGGCACGACGGTCCGTCGGAGTCGACCCTGGCCGAGGCCACCACCGAGGCGCTGGTCGCCTTCGGCGTCAATCCGGCCGATTCGAGCTGGGATGCGTGGAAGGGCGACGACGGGCACTGGGCGGTGCAGGTGTCCTGGAATCTCGGGCACACCGAGCATCGCGCACACTGGCGGTTCCAGCCGGGCTCGCACGGTGGGACCACCGACCCCCTCGATGACCTGGCCGAGGAGATGACCCATCCCGAGCTGATCGAGACGCGGCGGCGATTGTCGCCGGTCGCGATGCCGGTGTTGACGCCCGTCGTCGAGGCGTCGCCGCGGCACCCGAATGTCGACGTCGGCGACGACGGCCGGGAGCAGGTGACCTTCGACGCGGACTCGATCGTCGGGGCGCAGCGCACACGCCACGATCCGCGCCCCGCCCCGTTCGACGAGCACGGCACCTACGCCATGGATTTCGAGGTCGTCGAGGCCGAGTACGTCGAGCTCACCGCCGAGACCGGCGACGAACGGCCCCGGCGGGAGGACAAGACCCGGGGCGCACGTGATGACCACGACGACCGTCCGGACGGCGATCGGCGCGACGATCGTCACGAGGACCTCACCGACGACCCCGAGGGGTCCGATGCGGCGGGGTCCGATGCAGCGGGGTCCGACCAGCAGCACGAACCGAAACCGGCGCCGGTGGCCGCGGCCCGACGACGCAAGGGCCGTAAGCCCGCGGTACCGGCATGGGAGGATGTTCTGCTGGGTGTCCGTAGCCACCCGAACAGCTGAGGGGGACGATGTCGGCACGTGCTGTCACACTCTGGTTCATCGACACCGACGATCCGGTCGGCTCGCTGCGTGCGGGCGTCGAGCATGACGTCACGGCCGCACAGCGGCTCGCGGCGTCCATCTACGGTGACAGTGTGCTGCTCCCGATGGTCGACACCACCCTCGCCGGGGCGATGGATGCGAACGACGCACATGTCTACGCCGGGTACTACGGGCGGCTGTGCGTGGTCTCCTGCTCGCTGTTCGCCACGGTCCGCCCGGCGGAACTGACCCGCACGGTCTCCTCGATCCGGCAGAGTGCGGCGGCAACCCTCCTGCACACCGACCCCGAGTCGGGGATCGGCGCCTTTGCACGGTGGGAGGACGGCGAGCTCAAACGATCCTTCTCGGCGACGCCGGTCGACATCTTCGACGACCAGGGGCTCCCCTACCCCTTCGAGCGACCGTTCTGGGCCGGTGAACGGCCCCTGCACTACGCCGCCGGGGTGAGTCCGGATCCGCTGGCGTTGCCCTTCCACCCGCAGCAGCTGGCCGAGGAGTCCAACCGGGCATGGCTGGGATTCCGGTTCACCCGTCCGCTGGCCGCGACCGACGTCGACCCGGCGACGATCCCGGTGACCGGGTATGCGATCCACCCGGCCGACTACGTGCCGACCGCCGAGGACGACGACCGGTATCGCGCGGCGTCGCGGGCCGCCCGCCCGGACGGCGAGGCGCCGACACGGGCCCCCGGCTCCGTCGCTGCCGCCGAACAGGTCCCCGGATCCGAACCGATGTCCGGTGCGGCCGAGTCGGTGCCCGCGGCGCCCCGCAAACGCGGACGACTCGCCCGGTACTTCGGTTTCGGCGGTCAGGACTGAGGGGACCGCCGAACCCGGGGGGTCACTACCCGACGGTCCGGCGTGCGATCACTGACCGAGCGCGAAAAGCGCTATGGCGGAACCCAATCCGGCGAGCAACCCGGTGAGTGAACCCCACACCGGCCACCGCCACACCGGCCGGAACCGGAACTCCCACAGGGTCCACGACCCGGCGAGCGCCACGACCAGCACGGACACCAGTCCGGCCCAGCGCACGATCCCGCCGATCAGGGTGTACACGCCGACCAGGGTCAGCGCACAGAACATGACGCTGACGGCGGTCACCAGAACACCCAGCGACCACGGCGTGGGTTCGGCGTGCCGCCATCGTTCGAGATCTCCCAGTGGCGTCGATCCCACCACCACGCGTTCGGCCTGCGGGACGTAGATCTCCCATCCCGAGGTGACGGAACCGGGCGTCGTCGGGGGTGGCGAGGGCGGGGTGTCGGTCACCGTTCCATCGTGCCCGACCGGACCCGTTCGTAGAAGGCCACCGCGGCAGCCGTCGCCACATTGAGCGAATCGGTGCCGCGACTCATCGGGATCCGGGCCCGGATGTGGGTGGCACGCATGGTCGCCGCGGTCAGGCCCGGACCCTCGGCGCCGACCAGGAAGGCGATCTTCTGGGCGTCGACGGCCTGCGCGAGCGTCACCGCCGACGGATCGGGGGTGAGCGAGACCGTGGTGAAGCCGTGCGCGTGCACGCGGTCGAGGTCGCGCGGCCAGTCCGGCGCGATCGCGAAGGGCACCAGCAGCGCGTGGCCCATCGACACGCGGACGCTGCGCCGATACAGCGGATCGGCGCTGCCCGCCCCGAACAGCACGCCGTCGACGCCGAGCCCGGCGGCATTGCGGAAGATGCTGCCGATGTTCTCGTGGTCGTTGACCCCTTCGAGGATCGCGATCGTCCGGGCGCCGTCGAGCACCTCGTCGACGGTGAGCGCCTGCGGTCGGCGGGCCACGCCCAGCACGCCGCGGTTGAGGTGGAACCCGACGATCTCGGCCATCACCTCGGCCGATGCCCGATAGAACGGCACCTCGGCCGTGTCGTCGATCACCACATCCGCCGACAGCTCACCCAGGCGACGGTCCACGCCGAGGAAGGCATGCGGGGCGAACCGCGAGGCGATCATCCGCTGCGCGACGAGCACACCCTCGGCGATCACCAACCCCTTGCCGCGACGTCCACCGGGCAATGCGGGCAGGTCAGGGCGCCGATCGACGGAGTTGAGGTCGCGGAAGTCGTCCACCCTGTCGTCGTCGGGGTCGTCGAGGTCGACGACGCGGACCGGCAACGGTCGGATCTCCGGGGTGGCGGGGTACGCGATTTCTGACACGGCTTTCCAGTCTGCCAAACGACACACCCGGCGCCTCGCCTCCCGGCCGGTGTGACACGGTGGACGGGTGAGTGACATCGATGTGATCGAGGACCTGACGCTGGCCCGGGCGACCGACGACGACTGGGACGACATCATCGCCGCCGACGCGCGGGCGTTCGCGATGCGCAACCCCCTCGCCGACGACGAGCGTGCGGATCTGCGCCGCAAGGTCGCCGACAGCGACATCGTGGTGGTCCGCGACCCGTCACTTCCGTCGGTGCCACTGGTCGGGGTGTCGATGTTCTACCGGATGTCGATGACGCTGCCGGGTGGCGCGCAGGCCGATGCCGTGGGACTGTCCTGGGTGTCGGTCGCCGCCACGCATCGTCGGCGCGGCATCCTGCGGCGAATGCTGAGCGAACTGCGTGATCAGTGGCTCGCCGAGGACCAGACATTCGCGATCCTCACCGCCTCCGAGGGCACCATCTACGAGCGGTTCGGATTCGGACCGGCATGTTTCGCACACACCGTGCAGATCGCATCGGGTGCACAGCTGCGCTCCGCACCGCCGGCGGCGGCACAGGTCCGGTTCGCACATGCCGACGAGGTGGCCGCGGCGATCCCCGACATCCATCGACGGTGGACGGCGACCCGGCCGGGTGCTCTGACGCGCACCGAATCGTGGTGGACCCCGATCCTCGCCGACCGGTCGTCGGAGCGTCCCCCGGCCGCAAGTGGCCTGCACTACCTGCTGCACGAGGACGGGTATGCGAGCTACCGGGTGCTCAAGGATGTCGCCGACGGCACCGTCCGCGCCGAGGTCGAGGAGGTCGTCGCCATCACCGATGCCGCACACACCGAACTGTGGCGGGTGCTGTCGGCACTGGACCTGATCCCGACGCTGCGCGCGAGTATCCCTGTCGACGATCCGCTGCCGGCCAAGATGATCGACCTGCGGGCGGTGGAGATGACCGGTCAGGACGACAAGATGTGGGTGCGCATCCTCGACATCCCGGCAGCCCTGTCCGCACGGCGGTACCGCGGTGACCTCGACATCGTGCTCGGCGTGGAGGACCGGTTCGCCGGACGCGGCGGGGTGTTCGCGCTGACCGTCTCCGACGACGGGGTGGCCACGGTGACCGAGTCGTCGGATCGGCCGACCGTGCGCCTGGATGTCTCGGTGCTCTCGAGCATCTACCTGGGCGGGATGCCGGCACGGGGATTCGCCGCGGCGGGCCGGCTGTGGACCGACGCCGAGGCCACCCTCGACGCGCTCGATCGGGCGTTCTCGACCGTCCGTGCGCCGTTCGCCGGCACCTTCTTCTGAGCCGGGATCAGCCGTTCACTTCGCCGGGGTTCATTCCTCTGCGGAGATGATCCCGTCGAGGATCGGCAGGGCCGCCGACAACGTGGCCCGCTCGGTGGTGCTGAGTTCGGCGAGCCGGTCGTTGAGCCAGGCCTTGCGGGCGGCGAGTTCGGCGGAGATCACCTGGTGTCCGAGCGGCGCGAGGGTGACCACCGCCTGCCTGCCGTCGGTGGGATGCGGCTCCCGTTTGATCATGCCGAGGTCGGCGAGCGAGGCGATCACCCGTGTCATCGACGGGGGTTTGACCCGTTCGGCCGCGGCGAGGGCCCCTGGTGACATCGACCCCTCCTGGAAGAGGGTGTTCAGCGCAGACAGTTGGGTGAGCGACACCAGTTCGTTCTCCCGGCGCAGCCGCAGCCGCCGCGCCATCCGCACGATGGTGAGGGACAACGCGCCCGCGAGGTGTTCATCAGCGTCTTGGGCTGCTTTCACGCCTAAAGACTAGGTTTGCGGCTCCGGATACTGCCGCACCGACATCTGAAAATCCGCTATACGAACCACATGGATTCATCGAATCCACTAACCGATCCAGTCGGAGATGGGTTGACGGGCGAAGTAGAGGACGAAGACGATGGCGACCGCCCACAGCAGCGGATGCACCTGGCGCCACTTGCCCGTGGCCACCTTGAGCACCACCCAGCTGATGAAGCCGACGCCGATGCCGTTGGCGATCGAGTAGGTGAACGGCATGGTGACCAGGGTCAGGAAGGTCGGCAGTGCGATGGTGAAGTCGGTGAAGTCGATCGCACGGACCTGGCCGATCATCAGCGCGCCGACGATCACCAGCGCCGGGGCGACCGCCTCCGACGGGATCACCTCGTAGACCGGGGTGAAGAACATGGCGGCCAGGAACAGCAGGCCGGTGACGACATTGGCGAGGCCGGTGCGCGCGCCCTCGGCGATACCCGACGCAGACTCCACGAACACGGTGTTCGACGACGACGATGCCACACCACCGGCGATCGCGCCGGTGCCCTCCACCACCAGGGCCTTGCCGATACCCGGCAGGTTGCCCTTCTCGTCGGCCAGACCGGCCTCCTTGCCGAGGCCGGTCATGGTGCCCATCGCGTCGAAGAAGTTCGACAGGACCAGCGCGAACACGAACACCGACGCGGCGAGTACGCCGATGCGGGTGAACGCGCCGAACAGATCGACGTCGCCGACCAGGCTCAGGTTGGGCAGCCCGCCGAGCGAATCGGGGATCGACGGCACCGACAAGCCCCATCCGTCGGGATTGGTGGCACCCGAACCGAGGTCGAAGACCGACTCGAGGATCACCGCCAGCACGGCGGTGATGACAATGCCGATGAGCAGGCCGCCCGGCACCTTGCGCGCCACCAGCACACCCATCAGCAGCACGCCGATCACGAACACCAGGGTGGGGATGGTGGCCACCGAGTTCCCGGTGCCGAGCTGCACCGGCACGGTGGTGCCCGCGGCGTCGGGGATGCGCCGGACGAACCCGGCGTCGACGAATCCGACGAAGGTGATGAAGCATCCGATGCCGGCGGCGATCGCAGCCTTGAGTTCGGCCGGGACGGCATTGAACACCGCGGTTCGGAACCCGGTGACGGCGAGCGCGACGATGATGATGCCGTCGATCACGACCAGACCCATCGCCTCGGGCCAGGTGACCTCGGGCGCGATGGTGACCGCGAGCAGGCTGTTGATGCCGAGTCCGGTGGCGATCGCGAACGGATAGTTCGCCACCATGCCGAAGATGATCGACATGACGCCGGCCACCAGCGCGGTGACCGCCGCGACCTGTGCGATCGGCAGCACATGCCCCAGGACGTCGGCGTTCTTCGACTCGCCGGGGATGCCGCCGATGATGATCGGGTTCAGGACGACGATGTAGGCCATCGTGAAGAAGGTGACCAGTCCGCCGCGGACCTCGCGACTCAGGGTCGAGCCCCGTTCGGAGATCTTGAAGAAGCGGTCGACCGGGTTCTTTGCGGTCACGGTGCTCGCGGGCGGCGGCGTGGTGGTGGACTCACTCGACGAATCGCTTGACACAGGGGAAAGCTACCCTGAGGCCCATGCCCGAACCAACCCGCCCCGAGGCATCGGCCGCGCCGATTCCCGAGCTCCCCAAAGCCCTTCGGGCCCCGGAACCGGTGATCATCGTCGGCATGGCGGCCTGGCTGGTGGCGAGCGTCGTCGTCGGCGTCACCGGGTGGGGTGGGTCACGGGCGCTGTGGGTGTGTCTGGTCGGCCTGATCGTCGGGGTGCTCGGGACCACACTCTTCCTGGCGCAGCGCGCCGCATCCCGACGCGGTGACCGAACCGCCCAACGCGGGTTGGACTAGCAACCCGCCGGATCGGCCACCGCGCCCGGATGTCGTGGTCGCGAGCCCGGAAGGGGGATGACGACCACTCCGTCCGCGACCCGCGCGGCGACGATGTCGCCGACGAGTTGCCGTAGCCCGGCATCGGTCCCTGCATACCGGATCGTGTCGGGGACACCGGAACCGGCCGGATACAGGGCGGACAGTCGAGTACGCGCGGTCGGTCCGTCGGCGTCGATCATCACCTCCACGTCCAGAAGGACCTTGGTGTCGGAGCTGCGAAGGCGTCGGTACGCGGTCTGTGCGGTACCCAGGTCGGGTGCGGCTATCCGGCGGATATGCCGGCAGCCGGCGACATCGTCCACGTGGAGCGCGAGCGCGATCTCGGTGGTGAGTGCGATCTCGGTGGTGAGTGCGATCTCGGTGGGGAGTGTGTGGGTGCTCATGCGGTGTCTCTCTCGGATGGTTGGGGATTCCTGGCCGGCGATCAGAGCGTTTCGGTTGATTCCGCTGCCGGTATCCGGCGACCCGTGATCATGCCCGCGGTCCACAGCACGGCGATGAGACCGACGGTGATCAACGACGTGGTGCGGTTGGCGGAGAAGATGCTCTGGAGCAATGCCCCGGTGACTCCCGCGCCGGCGAGAATCGCACCGAGGACAAACCAACGGGAGCGGGTGCGCACACCGTCGACGACGCCCGCGACGGCGAGGGCGACATACGCAACCGCCCAGGCATACGAGGTGATCACCGCAAAGTTGATGAATGCGGTGTAGATGGGATCACCGCTGATGAGAAGGTGCAGAGCGAGAACCACCAGACCGGTCGCCGAGACGAACACGATTGCGTTGGCCGGTGTTCGGTGGACGGGGTGGATTCTTCCCACGATGGCGGGGAGCAGGCCGTCGCGACCCGCGGTTCCGAAGATCCGACCGGCATCGTTGATGTAGGCGAGCAGCGATCCCACCGATGCGAGGAACATGAGCAGGTTCGTGAAGGTACCCAGAGCACCGAGATGGGCGACGTCGGCGAGGACCTGCAACGGCGAAGCGCCACCCAGGATGCTGTCCGAATGCGCGAGCATGATGGGGGTGGTCAGAAAGACGCTCGCGACACTGCAGACTGCGAGGATGGCGACCAGCGCCAGAATCAGTCTCGGGATGGTGCGGCGCGGGTCCGCGGTCTCCTGCGCCAGCGCGGTGAAGCCCTCGAACCCGGCCATTCCGCCGAAGGCGAGGACGAACGCAGCGACGAAGCCGTCGAACCCGAAGCCGTCGAACCGGATCTGCGGCGCCGCATCGATACCGAAACGCATGACTGCGACAACCAGGATCACGATGACGAACGGGACACTGACCCAGCCGAGGAAGACGGCCGCCTTGACCGACACACTCACCCCGCGTCGGCTGATCAGTACCAATGTGGCGACGATGACGATGCCGATGACGGTTTCGACAACGGTGTTGGTCACGTCGAGCCCGACGTCGTTCAGGAAGCTGATGAGGAAGACCAGTGAGAGGAACGTGAACAGCACCATCACGGCGATGTAGCCGACGAAGAGCGCGGCGCCCGCGAGGATCCCGAGCGGCCTACCGACCTCGAGGTTGAGGTAGGACATGATCGATCCGGTCGTCAGATGGCGCCGGGAGAATCGGATGACAACGGTGCCGAGCAGCATGATGACGACTGCGCCGAGCACCATGGCCAGCCATGACGAGTAGCCGCCATCGAAGCCGATGGTGGCGCCGTAGCCGGAGATGACCGCGGAAATGCCCACGGACGTCAGGCCGAAGAACAGGGCTTGGCGGGCCGAGATCGTGCCGGTGACGAGTTCGGGTGACGCCGAGTCCGAGGGTGGGGCGATTTCAGTGCTCATCGGGTGCCTTTCGAGGAGGTGTGCGAGTCGACCGCACGGGCACCTCGTTGTGCCCCGGGTTCGATTGAAAACGGTTTCGGGTCAGTCGGATTCGCGACGGGCGATGGTATGGAAGCCTGACCGGTGGAAGATCAGCGGCTCGATGTCGTCGTCGGCCGACATTTCCTCGACCTCGAGCATGACGACCTCGTGATCACCGGCAGCGAACGCGGAACGCAAGCGGGTACCCAACCGCAGCACAGCACCGTCGAGAGTGATCGCGTCACCGGAATGGCGGCCGAGGTCCACGCCGTCCCATCGCCGGGCGCGGTCCGGGCCGGCCAATTGACGGCATACACCCGCCTGGTCCGCGGACAGCACCGATACGCCGAGCCGTTCGGCGCGCCGCAAGACCGGCCATGTGGCGGAGGAACACTGTGCGGCGAACATGACCAGAGTCGGTTCGAGCGATACACCGACGGTGAAACTGGAGACGACCATCACCTGATCGCGTCCATCAACCCTGGCAGCCACCGCCGCCACCCCCGAGGGGCAGTGCGCGAGGACTCCCCGGATACCGGCGGCTGCTGCTTCGGCAGTGTGGAGGTGAGTGACGGTCATTCGTGGGTCTCGGTTTCTGCGGGACCGTCTGACGGGCTGTGATGGCAGTGGTCGCCGGCCCCGGCAGGGAGGTCGAGCACGGGGTTCCGGTCGAAGAAGCCGTTGGGGGACAACGTGAACCCGGTGTGGTCGACCGGCATCACCGGCCAGTCCTCCGGCCGTGGGACGTGGGTGAGCCCGAACGTGTGCCAGACGACCAGATCGACATCGTCGAGATGGGCGTCGTCGGCGATGAACTCGGGTATCCCGGCACCGCCCGGGTGCTGGTTGGGGGCGTACCCCGCCGGCCACATTTCGGCAGGATCGTAGCGGGTGACCCACAGGTGCTTGGTGGCGAACGCGGCACGTTGGGCGATGGGTGAATCTTCGGCAGCCATCAACAGGGGGCTGCCGGTCGGATGCAGGACATAGGCAGGTGCCTTGCCGAGTCCATTCGTGGTCTGCCCGGAGGCGATCCGCCAGACCCGTCCTGCCGAGGGATCGGCGACGCGGCCCGCGATGCGCTCGGACAGCAGTCGGGTTTCGGTGGCCCGGAAAGCACCACCCCAGGGATTGTCGTCGTCCATCGGCGTTCGCACGACGTCGATTTCGTCGACGTGATTGATCGGACCATCCACCGTCATGTCCAGCCGCACGTTGAACAGGTGCTGATGCACGGGTGCGCCGACCAACGGGGCCACCTGCGGACTGTAGGGGTTGCTGCCGTCGTGCACGCCCGAGGTGTAGAGGATTCCGGTGGCTTTGACCTCCAACTCCACTCTGCCGTCGAGGTAGAGGTACCAGTAGAAGCCGTAGTCATAGTTGCCGACCTTGAGGAACGTGGAGATCACCAGCCGCCGATTCCGACGGACGTCGCTGCGATCGGTGAAGGAGTCGACATGCTTCCATGCGATACCGGTGTCCTCTTCGTGGATGCAGATACCGTTCTCCACGGTCACCGGTCGCCCCAGATCGTCGGCGAAGGTCACCGGCAGGTAGGTGATGTCGCCGAGGCAGTCACACCCGAGTTCCAGTGAGGAGACGAATCGGCCGAACTGGTATTCACCGGCGTCGAAGTAGTTCTGCCACGCCCGCGTCGGGGTGAGCTCGCCGTAGTTGACAACCATCTCTGCCAGGGATGCCCGGTATATGACCGGGCGTTCCACGCGTGTACCGTCGTCGGCCACGTCCGTGTAGGTGATCTGATGAAGGGTGACGCCTTCGCGGGCGCTGAAACCGATCCGTGCCGACCAACGACCCCAGGTGATGCGGTGTCCATGAAGCGTGAACGAGGGCCCCTGGGGCTGGTTGACCTCGATGGGTGTGAGGTCGGTGCGCTCCGCTCCCCGCACTTCAGGGTTGTGAAAGTTGCTGCGCGAGTTGGTGGGGATGTCGTACTGACCCGTGTCGATGATCCGGAGGACCTTGCGGTTGGACAGATCGACGTGGAATGCGAGCCCTTCGATCGGACTCCCCCAGTAGCTCGCCATGGTGCCGTCATCGGCGCTTCCAACGGCCCGCAAGTAGGGAACCACGCGGCACACACGCACGCCGACCTCGTCCTCGTAGCCCAGACTGCCGCCGGCAAGTGCCTCCCAGCTCACGCGGGTCACGTCGACCACACCGTGTTCGATCAGTTTCTGCCGAACGTCGGGATCGGCACCGAGGATCTCTGCGGCATCGCCGTATTCGTCCATCAGGAACGGCGCAGCACCGTCGACGACGGGATCCATGGATGAGTGGGACACCAGCGATCGGGCGACGACGTCGACCACGAGTCGATACTGCTCACCGGATTCTCGGTCGTAGCTGATGGCGCCGATCTCACGGGTGATCGGGTCGCCGGTTCGCCACGCGAGCACATCCCGCTTGTGGGGTTCGTTCAGCATGACATAGCCGAATCGCGTGGAGCACGAGGCGAGGCCCGCCTCGGCGAGGACCTCTCGGAATGTTGCGATCTCGGCCGCGGTGATCGGCGATAGTGGGTGATCCACCGATGGTGCGGTGACGGTGGGTTCGGTTGTTGTGATGGCCATGATCTTCTCCTGGAGTGTGGACGTGGTCACAGGTCGGCGGTCACCGGCGCCCGGGTGCCCCCGAGCAACGATTCGCGCAACGAGCCACCGTTGTAGTCGGCGCGGATGACTCCTGCCGAGCGCAGGTGGGGCACCAGTTTGTGCGTCACATCGCACAGGAACGACGGTGTCTGGATATTGGAGGCGATGATCATGAACCCATCTCCGCCCACCCGGTCCATGGCATCGATCAGCTTGTCCCCCACACGCTCTGGCGTACCGACGAAATCGGTTGCGGCACCGCCTCGGAAGTGACCGAGCGCATCGCGGAGCGGCACTCCTTGCCGCCCGAGGTCCTGCAAGGTCTCGAACATCCCGGTATGACCACGAGGCGCCAGGTCGGCCGGGAAGGGGGCGTCGAGGTCGAACTCGGTCAGATCGGTGTCGAACATTCCGGACAAGAACGTGATCAGGTAGTCCAACTCGGCCTCGGTCGGGGCCGGGATCACCTCGGACCGGCCCGGTTCGACGAATCGGACGTACGCCGCGAAGATCACCTTGACCTCATCCGGGTCACGACCTGATCTCTCAGCACGAGAACGGATATCGTCGCGATAGGCCTTCATCCCCTCGATTCCCCCGTCGGCCGGCGCGAACACCACCTCGGCGTGCCTGGCCGCGAAGTCGCGGCCACGGGGCGAGGAACCCGCCTGTACGAGCAAGGGATGCCCCTGAGGTGAACGCAGGGTGTTGAGCGGGCCACGAACCTTGAAGTAGGTACCGTCGTGATCGATATGGTGGACCTTCGACGGGTCGATGTAGGTGTTGCTCGCCGTGTCCCGAACCAGCGACCCCTCCTCCCACGAGTCCCACAGCTTCTTGACGACCTCGAGGTACTCATCGGCCATTGCATAGCGCTCACCGTGCGAGGGGAGTTCGTCCATTCCGAAGTTCTGACCCGACGGGGTGTCGGCTGACGTGACGATGTTCCAACCCACTCGCCCACCGGACAAACCGTCAATCGTGGCGAAGGTCCGCGCCAGCAGCCACGGTGGATAGAAGGTCGTCGACGCGGTCGCGATGAGCCCGAGATTCGTTGTGCGCGCCGACAGGTAGGCGAGCAATGCGACGGGATCATGTTTGGGCGAGTAGATCCCGAACTTCAGGTCCGCGTCCATGGTGCCACCGATCGTCGTCGACACCGCAGATGTGTCCTCGAAGAACAGGAAGTCCATCTTCGCTTCCTCGAGTTGTTCGGCAAGGTCGGCGAAGAACTCGCCGCTCCACCAGTCATCTCCATGCAGGCGATCGGAGGGTGCCTGCCAGGCCGGTGCGGCGAAGGACGAGAAGAGACCGAGGCTGAAATGCGTATGGATGCTAGTGCTGAGTGCCATGACCAGCAGTGTTGCCGATCCGACTGAATCAGTGCAATCGCACGGTTGTGGTTTTACGCAGGGCTAACACCCAGGAAACAGTGCGACTGCACGGTTTACATCCCTGTCACACCGGGCGGTTCGTTAGGCTGTCGGAGATCACGACGAACTCCGACGAAAGGGATAGCGATGGGTACCGTCGGCAGACCTGCGATCGGATCGAGCCGGGAGCGCAGACATGCTTACGGCGGGGGGCGTCAAGCACTCATCGACGCCACCATCCGCATCGTGGCGCGCGACGGGTTGACCGCTCTGACCACACGCGCTCTCACCGCGGAAGCGGGTGTCAGTCAAGGGAATCTCCAACATCACTTCGGTACCGTGGACGAGGCGGTTCTCGCCGCGATCGAGCAGTGCATCCGCGAAACCCTGGACTACGTCACACCACCCGAACGCCTCGAGAACATCTTCGACGGCATACTGGCCGAACTGGCCGACCGGACCGACGCATCGGTATTCCAGACCGTGATCTTTCTCGAGGCCCGAACCAGGCCCGAACTACTGGACGTGGTCACCAGATATCACGAACTCTACAGTCAGAATCTCCGCGACGTACTCATCGCGTTGGCCCTTCCCGTCAACGAGGACCTGGTACAGCTCCTCATGGCGATTGGTGACGGAATCGCCTACGAGTACGCCATTTTCGGTACAACCCAGCTTCACAACGTGCGCATACAACTGCGCGCACTCAGGGCCCTCCTCACGCCCCCACGCGACGGAATCGAAGCGCCCTGATCGGAACGCAGAGGGTGCGACCGGCCCAGTCGCCGGCGTCGACCGGCCCGGCTGGTTCCGGTCCCGCCGTGGCCGGTATCGACGGGTCGCCGCTACGTGAGGACGACCTGCCCAACCACCACAACACCGACGAGGAGCGCAGCGACAAGTCGAGTCGAAACCCCCACCCACACGATGGTTGAGCCGACGAGGAGCGCAGCGACAAGTCGAGTCGAAACCCCCACCCACACGATGGTTGAGTTGAGCCGACGAGGAGCGCAGCGACAAGTCGAGTCGAAACCCCCGCCGGCCGAGCACATCACGCAACCACCTCAGAAGCGGTCACCACCCAACACACGCTGCGCAGATTTCGACACGGGTCCTCGCCCTTCCGGCTCGGTCCCGGCTCAATCAGCGTTGGGACACAACATGGTTGAGCCGACGAGGAGCACAGCGACAAGTCGAGTCGAAACCCCCACCCACACGATGGTTGAGCCGACGAGGAGCGCAGCGACAAGTCGAGTCGAAACCCCCGCCGGCCGAGCACATCACGCAACCACCTCAGAAGCGGTCACCACCCAACAC
>NZ_JBSFRM010000011.1:109041-130156 GCF_053589235.1 Gordonia sp. NPDC003376
AGCACAGCGACAAGTCGAGTCGAAACCCCCACCCACACGATGGTTGAGCCGACGAGGAGCGCAGCGACAAGTCGAGTCGAAACCCCCGCCGGCCGACGACGAGAGGTGACCACCTCCGAGGTGGTCACCTCTCTGCGTGACCCGTGTCAGCTCACCCGCTCGAAGATGGCCGTCAGGCCCTGTCCGCCACCGATGCACATGGTCTCCAGCCCGTAACGTGAGCGACGCCGGTCCATCTCGTGCAGCAGGGTCGCAAGGATGCGGACGCCGGTGGCGCCGACGGGGTGGCCCAGCGAGATACCCGAGCCGTTGACGTTGGTCCGCTCGAAGTCGGCGGCGCCGAACTTCCATTCGCGGGTCACGGCGAGTGCCTGTGCGGCGAAGGCCTCGTTGAGTTCGATCAGGTCGATGTCGGCGAGGTCGAGGCGCGCACGCCCGAGTGCCCTCGCGGTGGACGGGACCGGACCGATCCCCATCTCCGACGGTGCGACACCGGCAGCGGCCCAGCTGACGAGCCGTGCCAGCGGGCGCAACCCGAGTTGCTCGGCCATCGCCCGGCTGGTCACCAGGCAGGCTGCGGCGCCGTCGTTCTGGCCGCTGGCATTGCCCGCGGTCACGGTGGCGTCGGGGTCGTCGGCGGCCATCACCGGACGCAGCCGGGCCAGTGACTCCACGGTCGCATCGGGACGCGGATGCTCGTCGCGGTCGATGATCTCGGGGTCACCCTTGCGTCGCGGGACCGACACCGGCACGATCTCGTCGGCAAAACGTCCCCCGTCGATCGCGGCCACGGCGCGGCGGTGGGATTCGACGGCCAGTTCGTCCTGCTCCTGGCGGCCGATACCGTAGATGCGCCGCAGGTTCTCGGCGGTCTCGAGCATGCCGCCGGGCACCGGGTGGTTGCGGCCACCGGCGGTGACACGGCCACGCGCGAGCCGGTCGTGCAGTGCCGCGGGCCGGCCCTTGGCGCCCCATCGCATGGACTCGGTGTAGTACTCGGCGCGGCTCATCGACTCCACCCCGCCGGCGATCACCACGTCGGCGACGCCGGTCTGCACGCGCATTGCGGCGTCGAGCACCGCCTGCAGCCCCGACCCGCAGCGCCGGTCGAGTTGCAGGCCGGGAACGGTCACCGGCAGTCCGGCGTCCAGCGCGGCGACCCGGCCGATCGCCGGGGCCTCACCGTTCGGATAGCACTGGCCGAAGATGACATCGTCGATGGACTCCGCGTCGATCTTGGTGCGCGAGAGCAATTCGGTGATCACTCCGGCGGCGAGGTCGGCGGCGGGGACGTCGACGAAGACACCGCCGTACCGGCCGACCGGCGTCCGCAGCGGTTCACAGATCACGACATCCTGCAGGTCAGACACGACGATGGTCCCTTTCTGAATCGGCCCACCGCTGCGCCCAGACGCGCAGCTCGGCGGCCTTGATCTTGCTACCGTTTCCGCCGACGGTGGTCGGCATCGCCTCGATCACGTGCACCGTGGCGGGTACCTTGAACGCGGCCAGGCTCGTGCGACACCAGTCCTTCAGCACGGCGGCGTCCACCGGCTCGGGCGTACCGCCGGTCACGGCGACCTCGTCGAGCACCACGAATCCCACGGCAACGGTGTGGCCGTCGTCGGCCGTCGTACCGACCACCTTGGCGGTCGCGACCGCCGGATGTTCGGCGAGACGATACTCGATCTCGGCCGGGTCGACGAGGAACCCCCGCAGCCGCAGGGCATCTCCCATCCGGCACACGTAGGTGTACCCACCGTCGCCGGTGGCCACGCCGAGATCACCGCTGCGGAACCAGCCGTCTGCGGTGAACGAATCCCGTGCGGCCGCTTCGTTTCCCAGGTAGGCATCGACGACGTTGGTTCCGCGGAACTGCAATTCACCCTGTTCGCCGGTGGCGACCTCGGTGTGGTCGAACGGGTCGGCCACCCGAACCCGCACCGCCGCCGACACCGGCCGTCCCCCGCCTTTCCAGCGGAGTTCCTCGGGATCGGTGTCCGACCACAGCAGTGCCAGCGCGAACACCTCGGACGAACCGAAGACCCCGGTGGTGGGGGTACCGAATTCGGTTCGGGCCCAGTCGGCGATCGCCTGGGAGCGGCCGAGGAAGTCGGCGATCCCGATCCATCGCAGAGCGCTCAGATCGGCCCGCTCGCCGCCGTGCCAGGTGTCGTACAGGCGCCCGAACAGGTCGTCGCCGCCGACCGCGTGGGTCACTCCGAGGCGCGCCATCCGCGCCAGGGTGCCCGCCGCGTCGAACACCGGCTCCATCAGCAGACCGGCGCCGCCGGCCAGGCCGGCCAGCGCGGTGCTGAATCCGAACACCCCGGACACCGGAAGCACGCACAGCACCACATCACCGGGGCGGATACCCATCACGGCGGCGTCGGCGCGCGCGTGGTCGACGACGGCCCAATCACGATGTGCGGCCAGCTTCGGCGTACCGGTGGACCCCGATGTCGTGAACGCGACGGCGAGGGCATCATCGGTGCGGTCGTCGATCCCGGCGGCGGTGATCATCGCGACGTCGCCGACGTCGGGGACGCGAAGGCCCCCGGTGCCACCGCGCCCGGCGATCCAGGTGCCCGAACCGAGGTCGGGGGCCGGCGTGGGCTCCGGGGCGGTCACACGGTGACCGACGGCACCCGGTCCGGCGACGGCTGCGACGATCGGTGGTGTCACGTCGGCGGATGCGGAGGCCTCGACGAGAATCCCGGTGAGGTCGAGGCCGTGGAAGTCGGTGGCCACGCCCACCACGACGGGGCGGGCGGCCACCAGGATGTGCCGCACCTCGCCGACGTTGTAGCGGGTGTTGATGCCGATCACGTGGGCGCCGAGCGCCGCGGCGGCGAACTGCCACACCAGGGCGTCCGACCAGTTGGGGATGAGCACCGCGACGCAGTGCCCGCTGCGCACGCCGACCGAACGCAGTTCCTCGGCGAGGACCTCGGCGCGGCGTCCGAGCCGACCGCGGGTGACCGGGATCGGGTCGCCGTCGACGACGTCGTAGACGGCCACGGCGTCGGGGTCGGCCGACACGAGCTCGGCACCGAGCGCCCCGAGCGCGGACGTGTCCAGGGCGACACTCATGCCGACACCTCCGCTGTTTCCGAATCGGCTGCAGTGAAATGCAATTCGTCGATCCATCCGCCGGCGAGTGCAGCGAAGTCGTCGATCTCCTCCATCGGGTAGTGGCCGACCCCGGGCAGGGCGGTGAAGGTCACGGCGAGCCGATCGGCGACCGGGTCCGCCGATGCGCACCCCGCCGCGAGCCGACGTATCCGCTCGACGTCGATCCACGGGTCGTCGACACCGCAGACCAGACGGATCGGGCAGGTCCGGTCGGACAGCCGGTGGCGCACGTCGTGGGTGCCCCAGCCGATCAGGTCCGACGACGAGATCTCCGGGTCCTCGCGTTTGTGCATGAGCCCGATCAGATGCGCGGTCTGCGCCGGCACCGACCGACCCACCGAGGCGAGCGTGCCCAGGTAGGTGCGTTCTGCGCGCGACGGACCGGCGACGTCCTCGAGTTCGCGACGCAGGCCGCCCACATTGACCGCGCCCGGTCCGGCGTCGGCGGCCATGGCGACCGCGCCGGCGAGCGGGGTGTCGGGACGGCAGGCCAGTTCGAGGGTGAGCTTCCCGCCGATCGAACACCCCAGGACGTAGGGACGCTCGACGCCGAGCAGGCCGAGCAGTTCCACCAGCCAGTCCCCGTAGGCGACCAGGTCGGTGACCGGTCCCCCGACAGCGGGCTCGGAGCGTCCGTGGCCGGGCAGATCCGGGACGATCACCCGGTATCCGCGAGCGGCGAGGTCGCGGGCGGCGTGACGCCACTGCACCCCGCTCTGGCCCGCGGTGTGGATACACAGGACGGTGCCCGATGACCCGTTCGGCGCGTCGGCCGGGAGATGGACCTCGACGAAGCCGGTGGACCCGCCGATCTCGAGATAGTGCGCCTCGATCATGCTGTCGCCTCCCAGGTGATCGCACGGGCATGGCCGACGATCATGGTGAGCGGTTTGGTCAGCCGGAGGTACTCGTATCCGTCTCCGGAGGTGCTGAACTCGCCGCGGATCGCGCGGCGCATGAAGTCGTTGTCGGTGTCGGACACCAGATCCACCCAGGCCCGGCCGGAGGCGATGAAGGTGAACGTCGCGCCGTGCGGGCAGCGGCGGGTGACGTCGATGATGCGTCCCTTGTAGATCCGCAACTGGATCTCTCGCTCGTCGCACCGCAGGCCGATCGCGCCGTCCCAGGTGGACAGCGAGGCAGCGAAGGCGTCGTCGGCGGCCAACCGGACAGTGATCAGCTCGGCCCATTCCGGCGAGCAGAAGTCCAGCGCTGCAACTTTTTCCAGTGCAACACCGGAATCCGGGGCCCCGGCGGTCCGCCAGACCTCGGCACCCTGCTCGCACACCGCACCCGCGGCGTCGGTGACCCTGATGTCACGGTGCACGGTGTCGGCGGTGACCCGGGTGATCACCGCGTCGGACCATCGGGCACCGGTCCCGGCGGCCGGATGGTCGACCCGCCAGGAGGAGCCGATCCGGACCGCGCCGGGCAGGGGCGCCTGGGCGAGCGGATCGAGGTCACGCCGCCAGTCGGTACGGTCGCCGACCCGGACGGTCCGGGCCGTCACGTCGGTCACGGCGGCGCTCATGCGACCGGCCCCCGGCCCAGGAGTTCGTCGGAGATGATGCGCATCTGGATCTCACTGGTCCCTTCGAAGATCTTGGTCAATCGTGCGTCACGCCAGTGCCGCTCGACCTGGAAATCGGTGGTGTAGCCTGCGCCGCCGTGGATCTGGACCGCCTCGCTGGTCACGCGCTCGGCCATCTCGGTGGCGACGAGCTTGCACATCGACGCCTCCAGCGAGCAGCGGCGGCCGGTGTCGATGTCGGTGGCGACGGAATACATGAGCTGGCGGGCGGCCTCGATGTCGGCGGCCATCGTGGCGACCTTGAACCGCAGGTGCTGGAAGTCGGCGAGCTCGTGGCCGAACTGCCGGCGGGTGTGCAGGTAGGCGATGGAGTCCTCGAGGGCCGCACGGGCCAGTCCGATGGCGCGGGCCGCGGTGTGTGCCCGGCCCACCTCGAGGCCGCTGACGGCGAGATAGAACCCCTTGCCCTCGTCACCGAGCATGCGATCGGCGGGAATCCGGAAGTCGTCGAAGGACAGCTCCCACGTGTTCCAGCCGAAGTAGCCGATCTTGCGGACCTTGGTTCCCGAGATCCCCTCGGGGAACACGCCGCGTTCCTTCTCCACCAGGAATGCGCTGATCCCGCGGTGCGGTTTGGCCGGATCCCTGTTCGGGTCGGTTCGGGCGAACAGCACGAGGTAGTCGGCCTCGTCGGCGTAGGTGCACCACATCTTGGTGCCGTTGACCACCCACTCGTCGCCCTCGCGGGTCGCACGGCAGGAGATGTTGGCGACGTCGGAGCCGGCCTCGGCCTCCGACAGCGCGTACGCCCCGAGGTACTCACCTCGGGCCACGCGGGGCAGCAGCGCCGCCTCCTGCTCCGGGGTGAAGCCGCCGCCCATCCCGTTGCCACGGGCCAGCAGGCCGGACACGCTCATCCAGGCCCGTGAGAGTTCCTCGGCGACAAGACAATACTCGAAGACACCCAGGCCCAGACCGCCGAACTCCTCGGGGATCATGATCCCGAAGAAGCCGACCTCGGCCATCGCCTTCTTGAGCGCGTCGGGGATGGTGCCCTGGACCGGGTCGAGTTCGTTGGCGACGGGGAGGACCTGGGTCATGGCGAACTCCCGGGCCAGATCGCGGATGGCGATGCGCTCCTCGGTCAGGTAGCGGGGGCTGTCGGTACGGGGCTGCGACGGTCGGTGGGTCATGTGTGAGCTCCTGGACGATCTGCGAATCAGCGCGCTCGATCACCAAAATGGGATTAACAAGCGTTCACCCAGTAGAGCACGCCATCGCCGGGAGGTCAACGGTCGATTGTCAGCCCGCCGGGCGGTGACCCATCAGGTTCAGTGCATAGTCGCCGTAGTCGTCGGCCACCTCCCGGGCGGTGAGTGGCCCGTCCGGACGGAACCAGAGCGGGATACCCGAACACATCGTCAACACCGCAGTGACCGCCTCGGAGACCCGGCGCACGACGAATGTTCCCTGTTCAGCCCCCTGCGTGGCGATGTCGACGAACATCTGCTCCTGCGCATCCCTGGACCCGACGACACGCTTGCGGTCGATCTCGTCGAGATAGCGCAACTCGGTGTTGGCCACCAGACACTCGCGGGGATGGGTTGCCACGAAGTACGCGTGGGCGGCGACGGCCAGACGCCATCGCTCGGCGGGATCGGTCCCCGACTTCCGCAGGGCATTGCGGGTCGCGGTGAACTGCTCGTCACTGGCCGATCGCAGGATCTCGACGAGCAGCGCCGACTTGTTCTCGAAGTGGTTGTACACATTTGCAGCACTGCAACCAGCTATTTTGGCGATGCTCCGCACGTTGGCTCCGTGGAATCCGGAGGCGAAGAACTCGTCGAGCGCCGCCTCGACGATCCGGTCCCGCACCGACATCGAAGCACTCGACGATCGACTGTTCATGTAACGAAGCGTAGGTATCGATTCTCTCACCTGCAAGAACACTGCCGACAGCGGGCATTGACCCGGACGCGCCCCGGGGACTATGGTCGCAATCACATGAACGCTTGTTAACCCCTCCCCGACCCTTCGGAGGACCTCATGTCCCATCCCCCCACTTCCTCTCCCAGCGAGACGGGGCTGTCCGCCGCGACAGAGCCGTCCACGCTCGCGCGGATCGACAGACTCGAAGACCTCGAGGAGATCCGATCCCTCGACGCCCGCTACTGCCGTCATCTCGACGACGGCGACTGGGACGCCCTCATGGACCTGTTCACCGAGGACGGCGAGTTCGACGGACTCGGCCGTCCCCACGGCAAGGCCGAGCTGCGCACCTTCTTCGCCGGCCTCGCCGCGGGTGGCCTGACCGCGTTCTGGCACTTCATCACCAATCTCGACATCGAGCTCGACGGCGACACCGCCACCGTGCACTCGTTCCTCTGGCAGCCGTGCGTCACCGACGGCATCACCTCGATCGCGGCGGGCCGCTACACCGACCAGGTGATCAGGGTCGACGGCGTCTGGCGCTACCGCGTCAAACAGGTCCGCTTCCACTTCTTCGGCCCTCTCGCCGACGGCTGGGACGAGAACCTCTTCGCCCTGGACACAGCCCGACATGCGGCGGTGCGGCCATGATCGACCTCACCGTCACCTCACCCACCTCGTGGCGAAGCGCCCTCGCACTCCCGGAGGTGGCCGAACTCCGCCGGCGCCGCAGCCGGGTCACCGCACTGATGAGTGTGCTCACCATCGCCCTGTTCAGTGGATTCATCGTCGGCTTCGCCGGCTTCCCGCATGTCCTCGGCAACGTCGAGATCCTCGGTGTCCCACTCTCCCTGTGGGTGGTGCTGTCCCAGTTCGTCGGCACCTGGGTGCTGGTGTATTGCTACTTCCGGCTCGCCCGGACCTACATCGGACCGGCCGCCGACGCCGCGCTGATCGCGGTGACGGCACACAAGGAGACCGCCCGATGACCCATGGCACCGACCACCTCGCCATCGTCATCTGCGCCGCGGTCATCGCACTCACCCTGTGGGTGACCTTCGCCGTCGCCCGCCGATCCCGCAGCGCCGACGGCTTCTTCGCGGCCGGACGCTCGATCGGCAGCTGGCAGAACGGATTCGCCATCTCCGGTGAATTCATCTCCGCCGGAAGCTTTCTCGGCACCACCGGGCTCATCTTCTACAAGGGAGTCGACGGCACGGTGATCCTGTTCGCATCGGTGATCTCGTTCCTCCCGGTGCTGTTCCTGCTGGCCGAGAAGATGCGCAACATCGGTAAGTACACCATCGCCGACGTCCTGGTGTTCCGCTCCGGATCACGCCGCGTCCGGGTGGCCGTCGCCCTCAGCACCCTGGCCACGTGCACCTTTGTCCTGCTGGCCCAGATGGTCGCCGCCGGAACACTTCTCGAGTCCGTCGTGGGAATCCCGTTCTGGGTGTCGGTGCTCGTCGCCGGACTGCTGATGGCGGTCTACGTCTTCGTCGGCGGCATGCTGGCCACCACGTGGGTCCAGGTGATCAAGTCGTCGATCCTCGCGATCCTGGCCATCATCATCGCCCTCGGCGTGCTGTCGAGGTTCGGATTCAGCTTCCCGCTGCTGCTCGACTCGGCGACCCGAAACGCCGCGGCCGGCGACGCGATCCTCGGTCCGGGGCAGATCTTCGGCTCGGGCGGACCGATCAACCTCGTCTCCTACGCCCTCACCTTCGCCCTGGGCACCGCGGGGATGGCCCACATCCTGATCCGCTTCTTCACCGTCCCGGAGGCCGCGACCGCACGCCGGTCACTCGGCTGGACGGTGGCCCTGTGCAGCATGTTCTACCTGATCGTGGTCGTCATGGGCTTCGGCGCGGCAGCGCTGCTGGGCGCCGACGGCTCCGAGCGGGTCGGCACGTCGGGCAATCTCGCGGCGCCCGCGCTGGTCACCGATCTCGGCGGCGGCGCGGGGACGATCGGCGGGTCACTGGCCCTGGCGATGGTGTCGGCGGTCGCCTTCGCCTCGATCATCGCGGTCGTCGCCGGTGTGGTGATCTCGGCGGCGGGCACGTTCGCGCGCGACGTGTGGCCCACCGTCACCCGGGCCCCGGCCGGCGAGGTCGACGACCAGAAGCAGGCCGTCATCGCCCGCTACGGTGCGGTGGTGTTCAGCCTGATCGCGATCGCACTGACGATGGTCATCGGCGACGACACCAACATCACCTACTTCATGGGCATGGCCTTCATGGTGGCCGCGAGCGCCCATCTCCCGGCACTGGTGCTGAGCCTCACCTGGCGACGGTTCACCGCGACCGGGGCGATGTACGGCATCCTCGTCGGTCTCGCGTCGACCATCGTCTCGCTGATGCTGACGCCGGCGTTGTGGCCCGGTTCCGGCCCGGCCCCGCTGACGATCCAGCTGCCCGTGGTGATCACGCTGCCGTTGAGTCTCATCGCCTGCGTCGTCGGATCGCTGCTGAGCGGGCCCGGTGGGGCGACCGGGGACGACGTCGCGGACGAGAAGTTCGCGGAGATGATCGTGCGCTCGGAGACCGGCCTCGGCGCCGAGGCCGCCTCGGTACGCTGACCCGAATCCCCCACCCGCAACCCACGAGGTCGCGGCCCGTGTCCCCGACACCGGCCGCGACCTCGTGTCATTCACCCCATCTCCCGACGCACCCACCAGATTCCCGACTGTGACCCTTGACACGCGAACGGCGGTGAATGTACGTTCATTCACAGTGAAGCGGTGATCACACCGTCCGTTGATTCACCAAGGGAGCACCATCATGAACCCCACCTACGAAGACATCGACTACACCGTCGAGGGCCCGACCGCGATCATCACGATGAACCGCCCGCAGCGGTACAACGCCTTCCGCGCGAAGACCGTCGAAGAGATGATCAACGCCTTCCGGCGCGCGTGGGCCGACCAGCAGGTGCAGGCCGTGATCCTCACCGGCGCGGGCGACAAGGCGTTCTGCACCGGCGGCGACGTCAAGCAGCGCGCCGAGACCGGCGACTACGGCCCCAGCGAGAGTGGGATGTTCGAGATCGGCAACCTGCACAAGACGATTCGCGACATCCCCAAGCCGGTCATCGCCGCGGTCAACGGTCTGGCCATCGGTGGCGGACACGTCCTCCATGTGCTCTGCGACCTGACCATCGCCGCCGACACCGCACGCTTCGGCCAGTCCGGCCCCAAGGTCGGCTCCTTCGACGCCGGCTTCGGTTCGGCCTTCCTCGCCCGGATCGTCGGCGAGAAGCGCGCCCGTGAGATCTGGTACCTGTGCCGCCAGTACGACGCCGAGACCGCCGAGCGCTGGGGCCTGGTCAACTGGGTCGTCCCGGCCGCCGACCTGCTCGACGAGGCCAAGAAGATCGCCGCCGAGATCGCCGAGAAGTCGCCGACCGCGATCCGGTTCCTCAAGCAGAGCTTCAACGCCGACACCGATCACCAGGCCGGCCTGTCCAACCTCGCGATGAGCGCGCTGGACCTGTTCACCCACCACACCGCCGAGGGCGCCGAGGGCGCCACCGCATTCGCCGAGAAGCGCATGCCGGAATTCAACAAGTTCGCCGCCATCTGAGCCGCTGACGCCGAGAGGACAACGAAACATCATGAACACCAACAGCATCGCCGTCGTCACCGGAGCCGGATCGGGTATCGGCAAGTCGATCGCCGAGGCCTTCGCAGCCCAGGGCATCACCGTCGTCGCCGCCGACCTCGACCTCGATGCCGCCAAGCGCACCGCCGAGGGAACCGCGAAGATCGTCCCGATGAGGGTCGACGTCGCCGACCGTACCGCCGTCGACGCCCTGCGTGACGCGGTGACCGCCGAGGTCGGTGTCCCCGACATCCTGGTGAACGCCGCCGGCTGGGACCGCACCGACCAGTTCCTCAATGCGACCACCGAATTCGCCGAGAAGGTCGTGGCGATCAACTACCTCGGACCGGTGCACATGGCCAGCGCCTTCCTGCCCGGCATGGTCGAGGCCGCCAAGACCGAGGGATGGCAGGGGGGTCGCGTGATCAACCTCGCTTCCGACGCCGGGCGTGTCGGATCGGCCGGCGAGAGCATCTACGCCGGCGCCAAGGGCGGCGTGATCGCGCTGAGCAAGTCGCTGGCCCGGGAGATGGCCCGCTACCAGATCACCGTCAACGCGGTATGCCCCGGCCCCACCGACACCCCGCTGTTCCAGGCCCAGCCGGACAAGCTGAAAGAGGCTCTGGTCAAGGCGATTCCGTTCCGTCGTCTCGCCCGGCCCGATGAGGTCGCCGCGCCCGTCCTGTTCTTCGCCTCCCCCGCGGCGTCGTTCATCACCGGACAGGTGATCAGCGTCAGCGGCGGACTCACCATGGCCGGCTGAGCGGCCCCACCCGAGTGACCATCGGAGATCCCGACATGACCATCGCCTCGCCTCGTTCCGAGACGCCCTACGTCTACGACGCCCACCAGTACCGGTCGTTCTTCGAGCACGAGTTCACGTACCTGAACGGATTCCGCCGCAACGTGTCCCGCTATGCCGGCACGGTGGCGATGATCGACCCGACCACCGACACCGAATGGACCTACGGCCGCCTCGGTGCCGCCGTCGACGCCCTCGCCGCAGGCCTCGCCGGCCGCGGTGTGGCACCCGGCGACGTGGTGGCCTACCAGCTGCTCAACGGCCCGGAGTTCGCCCAGCTGTACCTGGCCACCCAGGCGGCCGGTACGGTCGGGTCACCGGTGAACTTCCGCCTCGCCGCCGGCGAGACCGCGGTGATCCTGGACGTCAGCCGACCCAAGGTGTACGTCTACGACACCGAGTTCACCCCGATGGTCACCGACGCGATCGCCCGCGCCGACCACACCCCCGAAGTGCTGGTCGGTGTGGGTGCGGGAGCGCTGGCCGACGGCGCGATCTCGATCCGCTTCGCCGAGCTGCCGTCTGATTCGGCTCCGCCACAGGTCGATCGCGGCGTGTTCGACGAGACCACCCGTCTCTACACCTCGGGCACCACCGGGATGCCCAAGGCGGTACCGATGAACAGCGCGATCGAGATCTTCTCCGCGCACGACGTCATCATGCATTTCCCGCTCTCCCCCGAGGACCGCACCCTGAACATGACGCCGTGGTTTCACCGCGGCGGACTGTACTGTGCCGGACCGAATCCCACGTTCTACCTCGGATCGACGCTGATCCCGATGCGGACCTTCGACCCGGAGCTGACCCTCGACTGGGTGGAGAAGTGCCGGCTGACCTTCCTGATCGGCGCACCCACCAACCTCGCCATGCTGACCGCCGCCCAGGTCGCCCGGCCCCGTGACCTGTCGAGCCTGCGTGGCATCGTCACCATGGGCGCGCCGCTCGAGCGGGAGGCCGCCCTGCGCTACCAGGAGGTCCTCACGCCGCGGATCTTCAACGGCTACGGCAGCACCGAGGGATTCTGGAACACCTTCCTGCGCCCGGTGGATCTGCCCGACCACGCCGGAACGGCCGGCCGCGCCTGCATCGACGACGACGTCCGCGTGGTCAAGGTGCACGACGACGGCCATCTCGCCTCCGCCGACGAGGTCGTCGCCCGCGACGGCTCCGAGGTCGGCGAGGTGATCATCCGATCGCCCAAATGTGCAGCTGCGTATTATGATTCGCCGGTCCAGGAGAAGGCCAAGTACAACGGCAGCTGGCTGCACATCGGCGACCTCGCCACCTGGGACACCGAGGAGTTCGTCACCATCGTCGGCCGCAAGGACGACATGCTGATCTCCGGCGGCGAGAACGTCCACCCCGTGCAGGTGGAGGAGGCCCTCAACAGCCATCCCGACGTCGCCGACTCCCTGGTGGTGGGTGTCCCCGACGACCGGTGGGGACAGGTCGTCGTCGCCTATGTCCTGGCCGCCGAGGGCACCACCCCGACCGCCGAGGAACTCGACGAGTTCTGCCGCAGTCACCCGATGCTCTCGCAGTTCAAACGGCCCCGCGCCTACCGGATCGTCGACTCCCTGCCGGTGTCGGCGACCGGGAAGAAGCTGCACTACAAGGCAACCGAATCCGCCGCGGCCGAGATGTCCGACGGCCGGTTCATCGCACCCCGCAAGCCCCAAGGAACACAATCATGAGTACCCAGACCGCACTACCGGCATTCTCGGCGACCGACCCCCTCAACATCGACCTCGGCTACAGCGACGACGAACTCGCCGTGCGGGATTCGGTCCGTGGCTTCCTCACCGAGCATGTCACCCCGCACGTCGCGGACTGGTTCGAGCAGGGCTCCATCCCGATCGCCCGCGACCTGATGAAGCAGTTCGGTGACCTCGGCGTGCTGGGTATGCACCTCGAGGGGTACGGCTGCGGCGGATCGAGTGCGGTGCACTACGGTCTGGCCTGCCTCGAACTCGAGGCCTCCGACTCCGGCATCCGCTCGATGGTGTCGGTGCAGGGTTCGCTGGCGATGTTCTCGATCCACAACAACGGCTCGGAGGAACAGAAGCAGCACTGGCTTCCGGGGATGGCGGCCGGCACCACCATCGGATGCTTCGGCCTGACCGAACCCGACGCGGGCAGCGATCCGGCGTCGATGACGACCCGTGCCCGCCGTGACGGCTCCGACTGGATCCTCGACGGCCGCAAGATGTGGATCACCAACTCCCCCATCGCCGACGTGGCCGTCGTCTGGGCCCGCACCGACGAGGGCATCCGCGGCTTCATCGTGCCCACCGACACCCCGGGGGTGACCACCCCGGAGATCAAGCACAAGCTCTCGCTTCGCGCCTCGACCACCGGTGAGATCGTCCTCGACGGCGTCCGGCTGCCCGCGGATGCGATGATGCCCGGCGGCGTCGACGGGAATGGTCGGAACTCCTACGGCGGCACCGGGATCAAGGCACCGCTGGCGAGTCTGTCCGAGGCCCGCTACGGCATCCTGTGGGGTGCGGTCGGCGCGGCCCGCTCGGCGTGGGTCGCCGCGGTGGACTATGCCAAGGCCCGCACCCAGTTCGGCCGGCCGCTGGCCGGATTCCAGCTCACCCAGGCCAAGATCGCCGACATGGGGGTGGAACTGCAGAAGGCCAACCTGCTGGCCTATCACCTGGGACGACTGAAGGACACCGTGGGACTGCGCCCGGACCAGGTGAGCTTCGGCAAGCTCAACAACACCCGGGAGGCCATCGAGATCTGCCGCACGTCGCGAACCATCCTGGGCGGCAACGGTATCTCGCTGGAGTTCCCGGTGATCCGGCACATGGTGAACCTCGAGTCGGTGCTGACCTACGAGGGCACCCCGGAGATGCACCAGCTCGTCCTCGGCCAGGCGTTCACCGGCGAGAACGCCTTCCGCTGAACCGGATTCGCCAAGCCACTCCCGACATCACCGACCCCGCGAGACCACAGGGACAGACCATGAGCGCACTCACCCACGACATCGAGCACCGCCAGTTCCGCGACACCGTCACGAAGTTCGTCGCCGACCAGATCACCCCGCACCACGAGGAGTGGGAGCACGCCGGGCTGTGGGACCGCAGCCTGTTCACCGAGGCCGGCAAGAACGGCCTGCTCGGCTTCCCGGTACCCGAAGAGTTCGGCGGCCCCGGCGTCGACGACTTCCGGTATCACGCGATCGTGATCGAGGAGACCGCCCGCACCGGTGCGGCCGCCGAGGCGATCGCCTTCTCGCTGCAGAACGACGTCGTCCTGCCATACCTCACCGAGATGACCAACGACGAGCAGAAGGCGCGCTGGCTGCCCGGTGTGGTCAGCGGCGAGACGGTGCTCGGCATCGCGATGACCGAGCCGGGTGCCGGTTCCGATCTGACCGGCATCCGCACCTCGGCGGTCCGCGACGGCGACCACTACATCGTCAACGGCTCCAAGACGTTCATCTCCAACGGCCGCAACGGCGACCTGTTCGTGGTCGCCACCCGCACCGGCCCGGACAAGCACAAGGGTCTGACGCTGTTCGTCGTCGAGGCCGACACCCCGGGCTTCGAACGCGGCCGCAAGCTCGACAAGATCGGCCTGCACGCCCAGGACACCAGCGAACTGGCCTTCCATGACATGCGGGTGCCGGTGGCCAACCGGCTCGGCGAGGAGGGGCAGGGCTTCTACCAGCTGGTGCACAACCTGCCGCAGGAACGGTTGTCGCTGGCCATCGGCGCCGTCGCCGCCGCCGAGGGCACCTTCGCCCGCACCCTGGAGTACGTGAAGGAACGCACCGCCTTCGGGTCACCGGTGTCGTCGTTCCAGAACACCCGGTTCGTACTCGCCGAGCTGGCCACCGAACTGGATCTGGCCCGAACCTTCCTCGACGACTGCATCGCCGAACACGTCGCCGGTGAACTCACCGCGGCCCGCGCGGCCCGGCTCAAGTGGTGGGCCACCGAGTTGCAGGTCCGCACCGCCGACCGCTGCCTGCAGCTGCACGGTGGATACGGCTACATGCGGGAGTACCCGGTGTCGCGGGCGTTCATCGACGCCCGAATCCAGACGATCTACGGCGGGACCACCGAGATCATGAAGACGATCATCGCGAAGGACCTGGGGATCTAGGGTGTGCCTCCCGGGCAACTAGACTCCAGGAGTTCACCCGAATCGAGGAGGAGTGGTGGCGAAGTCGGCAGCGACACGGACAGGGGCGGACGCGGCGGCCAGTGTCGAGGACGCGGTGCGGGCGGTACGGATCTCCTCACGGCGCCGTCAGCTGCTCGACGCCGCGGTCGCGGTGATGGAACGCACCGGGTTCCACCAGATGTCGATGCAGGCGCTCGCCGAGGAGGCGGGCGTCAGCGTCGGATTGTTCTACAAGTACTTCGGGAACAAGGAGGACATCCTCCTGGCCGCGATCGTGGACATCCTCGAGAAGTTCCGCGATCAGCTCCAACCGGCCATGGACCTCGCCGGTGACGACCCGGTGGAGCAGCTGATCGCCGGCTTCCGGCAGTACGCGCGGATCGTCGACCAGAACCGCGACGCGGTGGTGCTCACCTATCGGGAGAGCCGCACGCTCGATGCCGGTGGGCGCGAACGGATCAAACAGCTCGAGGTGGAGACGTCGGGGCCGATGCGCGATGCGATCCTCGCCGCGGTCGACGCCGGGCTGATCCGGTCCGACATCGAGGCCGACCTCGCCGTCTTCGACCTGATGATGCTGGCTCACGGCTGGGCACTCAAACAGTGGCATTTCGGCGCCGAGTTCGGCTTCGACGCCTACGTCGAGGCACAGTTGCGGATGGCGTTGCCCGCGATGGTCGTGCCCGACCGACTCGTGGGATATCTCGCCGGACTCTGAGCTTCGCGCCGTCGGTACCCCGGCGCCGGCGCCCCCGGGCGACCAGCCCGGCGCGCGCGGAACGACGCGCGGTCAGCGGTAGCGGGTGGACCCGTCCGGCGGGGCGGTGGTGCTGATCAGCTTGGCGAAGCAGTGCTCACCGTCGAAGCCCTGCTGCACACACCAGGCGTTGGCCTGATCGGGACCCGGGAACGTCAGTGCCGCGACCGTCACCCACCACCCGCGGTAGCTGAACACACTCCACTCGTCGCTGTAGAGCAGCCGCACATCACTGAAGCGGAGGCGGTTGGCGAGGAACTCGTCGAGGATCGCCTGGTTGTCCCAGGTCCTGCCGTCGGCGACCAGACCCGGCCGCTTGGACGACAGCTGCGCGACCCACCGGTTGTTCAGGTTGGCCAGGATGAACGCGCGGTCGGAATCGGCCTGTGCCCGCAGCGCGTTGCCGGTGGTCGCCGAGATGTCGACACCCGGCGGGATCACCGCCCCGGTCGCGATCTGCGGTGCGGCGGTCGACCCGTCGGCCGGCGCCGGCAGCGTGTCGGTGGTCGGCGGACCCGGCACGCAGTCGACGACGATCGGACCGGCCAAGGTGGTCCCGGCGGCGCCGCCGACCGACCCCAGGGTGTCCGGCGTGCGGAAGAACGACCCCGGCGGATACGTCAGATCCAGGGTGATACCGGTACCGGCGTCGGAGGAGCCCACCGCGACCGGCGATGAGCTGAAGTCGAAGTCACCGGAGGCGATGAGTCCACTCGGGTCGCTGATACTGATCCGGGTCTGCTTGCCGGACAACACATCTCCACTCGGACAGGTCGCGACCACCTTCATCGTCACCACCAGCCCCGCCGGGGTGGTGACGAACTTGTCGGGGACGAACCGCGGCGGGGTGCCGCACCGGGTCACGTAGCCTGCCGGCGCCTCGACCGGCACCGGCGGCAAACCGGGCGCCACCGCATCGCCGCCGGTGGGGGCGAAGGCGGTGATCGCCGCGCCGGTGACGGTGACCAGTCGGCCGCCGACCGACAGGACCAACGGGGCCTGCCCGTCACCGAGTTGCGCGCCCGGGATGCTCCACTGCGCCGTGCCGGACTCGAGGTCGACGGCGGTCAGTGCACCGCCGTCCCCACCGACGAGAATCCGGGTGCCGTCGGTCACCGCGACCTGGTCGCCGACCGCCGGCGTGTCGACCGGAAACGACCAGCGGACGGCGCCGGTGGCGGTGTCGGCGGACGTCATCGAACCGCTCGAGCTGACCGTGACGACCTCGCGGTCGTCGGCGACCGGAACCACGGCCGAATAGCCGAGTTCGGTGACGACACTGGTGGCCCAGGAGCTCGTACGGTCGGCGACGGAGACGAGCTTGCCGTCCACCAGGACGGTGTCCCGCAGGTCCGGTGCGGCCACGTGCGGGACGGCGAACGCGACCCCGGGGATCTCGCTGACGGTGCCGTCGGGGCGGATCACCGCAATCGGTCCCGGGGTGCCGCTCGTCCCGCCGCTGCGGAGCTCGGTGACCAGGGACCCGTCGGCGAGTGTTCCGATCTCGATGCTGCCCGGACGACGCAGGATCTCCCGCCCGTCGACCGCCGAGGCGACGATCACCGACCCCCCGTGCCCGACGGCCACGAGCGTATCGGTGGCGGTGAACCCATCGCCGTCGCCGCTGCCGCTCTGGTCGGGGAGCACGAACTCCTTGGCCCACTCGGTGCCGGTGGGCGTGATCTTGACCAATCGCACGGAATCCGAGTTCGACACGTAGTAGCGGGTGAACGCGGCCGCCCCGTTGTAGGCGACGCCGAACGCGCGCGGCGAGGGCATCGGCTGCGTCGCGAGCACCGAACCGTCGGTGGTGTCGAGGAACACCATCTCGCGGGAGTTGTAGCACGCGATCCGCCGGTCGACGATGGTGTTCGAACAGCCCCCGAACAGCTGTTCGGTGATCCACCGGGAGCCGGTCTCGGCATTCACGCCGAGCAGGCGGCGCCCGTCCGAGGTCCCCGGAGTTCCGACCAGGGTCACCACGGTGGTGTCGTCGGCGACAACCCCGACGCTGCCGTATTGCGGAAGCGATGCGGTCGGTCCGACGAAGCGTTCACCCCCGAGATCCGACGGCCGCAACGTCCATGCGGGTGTGGGTGCCGTCGGGAACGCCCCGGTGAGCTGGCCGGGGAACAGTGCCCGGGTCTCGTCGTCGGAACTCGAGTGTTTCCACCACACCAGTCCGCCGACGGCCAGTGCCACGACGCACAGCACGGCCACCGCGGCGAGCAGCCACGGGAGCGGCCCTCGTCGGGAGCCCTGCGGGACCGCGCCGGGTGGCATCTGCCCCGGGTAGGCGCCGCCGGGCGGCGGATACCCGTATGCCGGATACCCGTTCGAGTAGGGGCCGTTCGAGTAGGGGCCGTTCGGGTAGGGGCCGGGTTGCGCGGGCATCGGGCCCGACATCGCCGCCGGGTCGGGGACGGGACGGGCCATGGTCGGGTTGTACGCCGGATCCGGGCCGCCGTTCACCGGCCCCGAGCCGATATTCGTCGGCGGTGCGGGCCTGGCGATGTAGTCCGTATGGCCGTCACGCCGGGCATCGTCGTCGCGGGCACCCATATCGGACATCCCTCAAGTAGAACCGACGGCCGTCCGATGGGTCCATCGTCCGAAGAGACCACAAATCCACACGCACAGCACCACCCACACCGCACCGAACATCCATCCGGCGAGGACGTCGGTGAGCCAGTGAACCCCGAGGTAGACCCGGGTGAGTCCGATCGCGATGGACAACAACGGGGCGGCGAGCAGCACCCAGCGGTGGTCGCGGACCCACTGACTCACACCGTAGGCGACGACGGCGACCAGGCAGTACACGACCATCGACATCATCGCGTGACCGGACGGGAAGGAGTAGCTCTCGATCGTCAGCAGCCGGTCGGTGACCGGGGGGCGTGTGCGGCCGAAGATGTGTTTGAGCATCACCATCACCGCGGAGCCGAGCAGCGCGCCCGCGCCGAGCAGCACCGCCGGCGCAATCTCTCGCCGGATCAGCAGTGCGGCCACCACAACCACACAGATGACGGTCAGGGTGAGGCTGTTGCCCAGCACCGTGACCGCGTGGGCGAGCCCGATCCAGGGCTGGTGCCGGCTGCCGACGACCCAGCCGATCACCTCGTCGTCGAGTCGGAGGTGAGGCAGCGCGAGGCCGGCGGCGGGCATGGCGCCGATCGTATCCCCGGGGCTCCGGCATTCGTTGAGACGGTTCTCAGCGAAGCGCGACGGCTACGACGACGCCAGCGCCCGGCTGATCACCAGACGCTGGATCTGGTTGGTGCCCTCGAAGATCTGGGTGATCTTCGCCTCGCGCATGTAGCGCTCGACGCGGAAGTCGCGGGTGTAGCCGTTGCCGCCGAGTACCTGAACGGCGTCGGTGGTGACCTTCATCGCGGTGTCGGTGGCGATCAGCTTGGCGGTCGCGGCGGCACGGGAGTAGGGCGCTCCGGCGTCGCGACGACGTGCCGCGTCGAGGTAGGTCGCGCGGGCGGAGTCGACCGCTGCCGCCATGTCGGCGAGCAGGAAGCCGAGGCCCTGATGGTCGATGATCTTACGGCCGAAGGTGGTTCGTTCCTGGGCGTACTCGACGGCGGCGTCGAGCGCGGCCTGCGCCAGGCCTGTGGCGACGGCCGCGATGCCGAGCCGGCCGGAATCCAGTGCGGAGAAGGCGATCTGGAGGCCCTGTCCCTCGGCACCGATCAGTCGGTCGGCGTCGATCAGCGCGTCGTCGTAGGTGGCTGCGGTGGTCGGGACCGCGTGCAGGCCCATCTTCTCCTCCGGCTTGCCGAAGGTGAGGCCATCGGTGTCCCGCGGGACGAGCAGGCACGAGATGCCCTTGGACCCTTCGCCGGTACGCACGAAGAGGTTGTAGACGTCGGCGATACCGCCGTGGGTGATCCAGGCCTTGGTACCGGTCACCCGGTATCCGCCGTCGACGGCCTTGGCCCGGCAGTTCAGGGCCGCCGCATCCGACCCCGCCTGCGGCTCGGAGAGGCTGTACGCGCCGATCAGGCGACCATTGAGAAGGTCGGGCAGCCACCGCTGCTTCTGCCCCTCGGTACCGAACGTGAACAGCGGATGACAGGCCAGACCGTGCACGCTGACCGCCACCGCGACCGCCGCCCAGCGCGCTCCGAGTTCCTCGAGGACCTGCAGATACACCTCGTACGACTGGGCGCCACCATCCCACTCGACGGGGTACGGCAACCCCAGCAGACCGGCCTCGCCGAGCTCGGCGAACAGGCCGTCGGGATACGTCTCGGCCTTCTCGTGCTGATCGGCGATGGGGGCGAGACGCTTGTCGGCGATGTCGCGGGTCAACGCGATCAGATCGCGGGCCTCGTCGCTGGGGAGCAGGCGGTCTACAGGCATGGTCGGCCTTCCATGGAGTATTTAGACAGTACCCAAGTACCCTGCACAGTACTATTGCCGACAGGCGAGCGAAAGGAGCGGGCTGTGACCCGACCACCCGAGACCGGTCCGCAGCGGGGCGACTTCGCCACCCGCCGACGCGGTGTGCTGTTCGATGCGATGCTCGAACTCCTGCTCGCCGAGGGATTCGCACACCTGTCGGTCTCGGATCTCGCGACCCGCCTTCGCTGCTCCAAGTCGACGCTCTACACGCTCGCCGACAGCAAGGAGCAACTGGTCACCAAGACCGTCACGCACTTCTTCCGGACGGCCACCGAGCATGTCGAGCAGCGTGTCGACGAGGCCGGCTCGGCCCGCGAGTCGGTCACCACCTATCTGATCGCCGTCGGCGAGGCCCTCTCCCCCGCATCCGCGCAGTTCATGTCCGATCTGCACGCCTTCGCCCCCACCCGCGACCTCTACGAGCGCAACACCGAGGCCGCGGCCGTGCGGGTACGGGAGCTGATCGACGCCGGGGTGGCCGAAGGCGCCTTCCGCGACGTCGACGCCGCATTCGCCGCCGACCTGGCCGCGACCATGATGGCACGCATCCAGCGTCGCGAGGTCGCCGCGGCCACCGGCCTCGACGATGCCCACGCCTACCGCCAGCTGGCATCCATCCTCACCACCGGGATCGACGCGCGAGCCTGAAGACCGGAGGGGGTCTGCCACACTCAATCACGAAGCGCCACTTGATGGTTGAGCCGACGAGGAGCGCAGCGACAAGACGAGTCGAAACCCCCACCGGTCGAACTCGGCAACGCAACCACCCCCGAAAGTGGCCACCACCCGCACACACGCCACCGAGA
>NZ_JBSFRM010000011.1:130253-147378 GCF_053589235.1 Gordonia sp. NPDC003376
CCACCGGCCGACGTCGACAACGCCCGACAAGGGTCGCCATACTCAACCACGAAGCGCCACTCGATGGTTGAGCCGACGAGAAGCGCAGCGACAAGACAAGTCGAAACCCCCACCGGCCGAACTCGGCAACGCAACCACCCCCGAAAGTGGCCACCACCCGCACACACGCCACCGAGATTTCGACACGGGTCCTCGCCCTTCCGGCTCGGTCCCGGCTCAATCAGCGATCGAGCTCCCGGCTCAATCAGCCACTGGCCGTTGATGGTTGATACCTCGGCCACACAATCCACCCAGCGGCGACCACCACAGACCTATCCGCGGTGGGTGACGCCCCGGTCGTCGACCCACCAGTCGACGCGTTGCTCCCGACGGGAACCGTTGCGTTCGAAGCAGACCCAGAGTTCGTCGTGTACGCGCATGGGGCCCGCGACCGCGCCGGCGGCGGCCGACCAGCGCACGGCCTCCGCCGACGTCGTCTCGACCGGCCGTCCCTCGCCTCCGAGGATCACCGCGAATTCCTCTCCGGCGGTGGGCAGGTCGAGGATCTCGGCGAGCATCGCCGCGTCGGCAGCGGCGATCGGCAGTCCGGCGATGACGGCCTCGGCGTCGTCGAGGACCTGCAGCCACCACGGTGCGTCGACCACCACGGCGTCGTCGGCGACACCTCCGGACAGCGTACGGACCGCCTGCGGCACGTCGATGTCCGCCGGATCGAGCGCACCGGATCGGCAGGCGGCGACGATCGCGGCGTGGATGCCGACCGCCACTCCGGGGGTGACGTCGCGGCCGGCCTCACCGAGTCGCGCCAGCAGCACCGAGGCATCGGTCGCCGACTCCGGGGGCAGTGCCCCGAGCGCGGTGGCGAGGTCGTCGGCGTGCGGGTGGTCGAGGGGATCGAGCACACCGGCCAGGCCTGCGTCCGACGGTGCGCGGAACTCGCCGAGGAGCGATCCATCGACCTCGGCGAAGTGCCGTAGCCACCACGGCGTGTAGTCGGCCCGGTCGGTGAAGGCGGCCGCGAGTCGCTCGTCGGTGGCCATCAGGGTCAGCGCCGTCGCCCACCGATCGGGGTCGACGAGGTCGAGATCCCGGATGGCACAGAGTGTTTCCGGAGTGTCGGGCAGCGACTCCCACCATTGCTCTTCGTCGGGGAGTTCGTGCTCGGGGCCGACGGGCAGGTCGTCGCGGACGAGGGAGAATCCCCATCCGACGCCGAGACGACGCAGCACCTGTGCCCCCACCTGCTCGACCAGCTGCGGGTCGACGATCCCGAACGGGTGATCGTCGACGAGCACGGTCAGCAACGGGGACTCGGCGAGCAACAGTTCGTCGGCACTGCAGAGGCCGCCGTCGGAGTCGGGAATCGGCAGGCGTGCGAGCCAGCCCGGAACCGGGGCGTCGGGGTCGGCGGCGAGCAGCATGAGGACTTCCTCGGCGAGATCCTCGGCCTCGTCGTCGACGAGGGACTGCAGGACCGGATCGGCCAGGGCCTCGGCCGGCGACAGCGTCTGCACGCCCAGCCGTTCCAGGAGCGGGTGATCGGCGGCAGGGTCGACGATGGGCACCCACCGCAACGGGATGCGCACATCGACCGTGGTGGTGAACAGGCCCCGGGCACCGACGTGCATCCGAGAATCCGACCGCGGGATCGGCAGTGCGGCAAGTTCTTCGACGTCGGCACCAGTGGCAACCAAGGGCGCAAGTGCCTCGTAGAGGCGATGCCACCACTGCGCGTCGCGTTCCACCCCGGCCAGCCGCTCGGCGACGGTGGCCAGTCCGATCCGGTCCACCCCGAGCAGCTCGAGAACCGGAAGATGTTGCGCCAGTGACAGATCTGGATGGACGAGATCGGCGAACACCTCACCGAGCACCTCGGCGAGGGCGTCGGTCAGCCCGATCAGCACCACCGCTCTGGTGGGGATCAGATCGGCGTCGTCGGCGCCGGGGAGCCAGCCGGTGGTGCGCAGCGTGGCGAGCACGGCCTCGATCATCCGGGTGTCGTCACCGCCGCGCGCGCGATAGGGCAAGGGCACCAACGACAGTCGGTCCACCGGATCGACCAGTCGCAGGATCTCGGGGTACCCGGCGGCGGCGTCGACGATGTCGGCCGACGGATGCAGGTGGCGACGGTCGGCGGTCAGCGGGGCGTCGGTGTAGAGCCGGCACGGCAACGACATCGGGATGTCGGTGGGCGTCGGAGCCCACAGCACATCTCGGTCGCCGACGCCGACGCCACCCGCTCGCCGCTCCACCAGCCACCGGCTTCCGCCGTGTGTCGCGACCGAGAACTCCCGCCGTCCACCGCCGGACTCCTCGACGGCGATCCGGTCGTCGCCGCGCTCCACGGTGAACGTCGTGTCCCCCACGTCGATCCGCGACAGTGCCGGCAACGCCAGCAAGAGGTCCACGGCCTGCTCGGCGGCCACGGTCGGCAAGCCACACACATCGGTGTCCGGCCGCGGCGACAGGACGATCTCGGTGGCGAAGCCGGCCCGGGGTGCCGCATCGAGCGGCCAGGCCAGACGCAGCAGCGGCACCGTGTGATCCGACTGTGCGACGGCATCGATCCCGGCCTGCTCCAGTGCGGCCCGGGTCTCGTCCCGGTCGAAGACGATCGATCCGGTCACCGAACGGATCTCGACCCGATCGGCGACGGTGGCAGTGGCCGAGAACCCGACCCCGAACCGGCCGACCACACCATCGGCACCCGCGGGGTCCTTGGCCGACACCCGCAACGCGGTCAGCGAGCGGACACCCGACTCGGTCAGGGGCGCACCGGTGTTCGCGATGTGCAGCGTGGGGCCGTCGGCCCAGATCGCGACGTGCCCGGCCACCCCGCCCAGATGGGCGGCGTCAGCGGCATTGGTGACCAGTTCCACCACGAGCCGATCGCGGTACCCGATGGTCGCCAGGTCCGCCTCCGCGGCGGCGTCCTCGGCCAGGCGGGTCGGCGAGTCACGCCAGGCCGCGACGGTGGCCTCCCGCAGGGTGGCCGCGCCGAACCGATCGGGAGCGGTCAGGACCGGCCGTCCGTGTCGTCGGCACCGGCACCGGCCGGCACCGCGACGACCTCGAGCACACCGTCGTCGAAGGCGTCGAAGGCCGGGGAGCCCTCCCCCTTGGGCGCGACCATGTCGGAGTGCGCACCGCAGCCGTATGCGGCGGAGACGACGTGGGCGTCGGCGGCGAACTCGTTGGCACACGCGCCGAACGCCACGCGTAGCGCTCCCGACAGCGGGATGTAGAAACCACAGGTACAGCACGGGAACTGGGCGGCCTGCGCCATTTCCGACCCCGGTCCGAAGTCGCCGTCGTACCAGCGCTGCGCGGCCTCGTCGCGTCCCTCATGGCTGAGCAGCCGCTTGCGACCGAGGCCGAGCTCACCGGAGATCTGCGCGATGTCGTCGGTGTCGGCCATGAACTCGTCGCCGGTGTCGATCTGGTTCGGGACCAGACGCGCGTCGTCGGGATCGGCGGCCAGGACGTCACCCGCCGACAGATCGCCGGGGGCGACCCGATCCGACCACGGCACCCACGACGGCGACAGCAGCGCGCCGTCACCGGGCAGCAGGACCACCTCGGAGACGGTCACCTCGGCGCTGCCCGGGGCGCCGGCCACCACCACACACCACTGCCATCCGCGGTAGCCGGTCAGATCGGCATCGAAGTAGTGGGCGGCGGCCCACTCACCCTCCGCGACGGCGTGACGATGCTCACCCGGACGGTGTCCGTCCTCGATGAGCGCAGCACGGGCACTATCGACGGCATCGAGCAACCGCGGCCCGTCCACAACTCCAGTCACCTTTCCAGTGTGCAACATCGCCGAAACCGCGCGCACACCTGGTGCCGGGAGCTTCCGGTCCCCGCAGGCCACCCCGGCGCAGGGGTGCATGCGACACATCGCCGATGACCTCATCCGCCACGCCCGTCGCCGGATAGGGAACAATTGACCCGTGACCGGATGGAAGCCGCAGGACCGCGCCGACACGCACGCCGGGGCCACCGACCCCCGTGCGGACGGGCGTACCCGACGCAACCCGGTCGACCATCCCGGCGCCGCGAACTACCCGGTCGACGGCCGACGCCGACGCCCGCAGCCGGGCCGCAATCCGGCGGGTGGCGGTGCCTCGGGCGGCAACAATCCGCCCGGCGGCAATCGCGGCGATGCCTATCTGCCGCCGCGAACGCACAACCCGCACCTGCCACCCCTCGACGACCCGCCGGCCCCACCGCGATCGTCGGACACCAGGGCACTGCCCACCGACCCCGAGCAGCCGAGGCTGCCCAAGAAGATCACCGTCGCCCGTGTGGCGGCGATGCGGTCGAGACAACTCACCGCCGCCGGGATCGGCAAGATCCATCAGGCCGCGACCGCCGACGGCGCCGACCAGTCGGGTCTGACCGCGCTGACCCTGCCGGTGATCGCGAACTTCACCGTCGACGCCGCGATGGCCGTCGCCCTGGCCAACACCCTGTTCTTCTCGGCGGCCACCGCCGAGTCCAAGGTGAGCGTGGCCCTGTACCTGGCGCTGACCATCGCCCCGTTCGCACTGATCGCCCCGCTGATCGGTCCGCTCCTCGACCGGCTACAGCATGGGCGGCGGGTGGCGATGGCGGTCACCTTCGGTGCCCGTGTGGTGCTGGCGCTGCTGATCATGGCGAATGTCTCGTGGGATTCGGCCGCACAGCAACTCAACTACGACCCGTGGGTGCTCTACCCGTGCGCGCTGGGGCTGATGGTGCTGTCCAAGTCGTTCGGCGTGCTGAAGTCGGCGGTGACCCCCCGCGTGGTGCCGCCATCCATCGACCTGCCCCGGGTGAACTCCCGGCTGACCACGTTCGGCCTGATCGGCGGCACCATCCTCGGTGGCGCCGTTGCCGCGCTGTTCGAGTTGTTGCTGGCCAAGGTGCTGCCCTTCCACCTGCCGGGTGCGATGGTGTGGCTGGCGATCGTCGCGGCCGTCGGCGCCTACCTGTGCATGCGGATCCCGGCGTGGGTGGAGGTCACCGAGGGTGAGGTGCCCACCACCATCACCTACCACGGTCCGGCGACCGCCGAGCCCCCGCGTCCCGGCCGTGAGGGCCGCGGTGGCATGCGTGACAGCGCCAAGGTACTCGCCGCGACGATGCGGCGACCGCTGGGACGACGGGTCGTCGCCGGCCTGTGGGGCAACGGCACCATCCGCATCCTCACCGGGTTCCTGACCCTCTACATCGCCTTCTACGCCAAGGCGCAGGAGGGCACCCACTCCGACTGGAAGCAGTTGGCGATGCTGGGGGCGGTCGGCGCGGCCGCAGGCGTCGGCAACATGATCGGCAACGGCGTCGGCACCCGCCTGGAGCTGAAGAACCCGCAGAAGATCGTCCTGTACTCGACCACCGCATGCTTCGTGTTCGCCGTACTGACCGCGGTCTTCGGCAACATGCTGATGGCGACGCTCACCGCACTCGTCGCCTCCGGGACCAGCGCGATCGGCAAGGTGTGCCTCGATTCGTCCATCCAGGACGACCTGCCCGAGGAGTCGCGCGCGTCGGCGTTCGGCCGGTCGGAGACCGTCCTGCAGCTGTGCTGGGTGACCGGTGCGGCGCTCGGCGTGCTGCTGCCCACCACCTTGTGGATCGGGTTCGCCGTGGTCGCGGCGTTCCTCGGCGTCGGCCTGACCCAGACCGTGCTGACCGTGCGCGGCCATTCACTCGTCCCCGGCCTCGGCGGCCACCGCCCCGATCAGACCGCCCCGACCACCCCGTTCGAGGCGGCACCGACCACCCACTACAGCCATCCGACGACGCGGCACACGCCGCCGCGTCGTCGACCCGGACCGGGCGACGAGCCCACCAAGCGGATGGGATATCACTAGACCGTGATGAATTCCGGCGAGAAGAAGGCCGTCGCGATCATCGCGCTGGTCGCGATCGTGTTCGTTGCCGTCGTGGGCAGCGCGGTCGGCGTGCTGGTGGCCACCGACCAGTCCAAGGACGAGGATGCCGTGTACCTGCATCTCTCGGTCGGCGACCAGCTGCACACCATCGAGCCCGTCCGCTGGTGTGATGTGTTCCTCACCGAGTGCTCACCGCCGGCAACCCAGCCGCAGCGGGAGACGCCACACGTCCCGGTGCCGACCGGAACGTCGGTGCTGCTGTCGGTGCCGTCGGAGATCGCATCGGGCCCCTGGAACCTGATCGCGCTGTATGCGACGCCGAAGGGCGTCTACGAGGATTCCCGCATCCTGCAGTCGGGCACCACGTTCACGGTGAAGCTGGACTCGCAGCCCGACCGGGTGCTGATCGGCGTCACCGTGATCGTGCCGTCCGCGGTGGTCAACGCCGACGGCACGATCGACACCGCACGCGGCCAGCTGACCGTCCAGACCGCGCCGGAGGGGTTCGCCGTACCGGCGATGTGACCCGTTCCGACGGTGCGATCGGCGATCAGATGGTCAGTGATCGAGTTCGCGGGCGACCGCCCGGACCACCTCGGAGATCCGCTGCGCGGTCTTGCGATCCGGGTAGCGGCCCTGACGCAGGTCGGGCTGCACCTTGCTCTCGAGCAGGGTGATCAGGTCGGCGACCATGCCGTGCAGTTCGTCCGGGCTGTGCCGCTTGACGTCCTTGCGGGCGGCTTCCCGTGCCGCCTCGCGGGCATTCTTGGCGACGCTCGGCGCCGGCTCGAGCACGCTCACGCGCAGCGCCTGCGGCCCCCGGCGACCGGCGGCCATGTCGAACTCCACCCGCTGCCCCGGCTTGAGGGCCGCGACGCCCTCGGGAAGGGCCGACGCTCGGACGTACACGTCCTCGCCGCCCTCCTGAGCGAGAAAACCGAAGCCCTTGTCGGCGTCGTACCACTTCACCCTGCCCGTCGGCACTGCGCTCACCCTCACTGAAAGTCGATCGGTCACAACAGAAAAGGCGCCCGGTCGCACACAGAACGATGAGCAACAGGCGCCTGGTCGTGACCATCCTAACCAACCGCCGCCGACCGGGTCACGCCCATTACCGTCCGCCGCAGCACCGCCGCGGTCCGCGGGCGGTGTCTCGGTGTTCTACCGTGGATGACATGGAGTTCTACCGTGGGTGATGTGGAGAAGGGGCGATCATCGCGGCTGTTGCCGGTGGCGATCGTCGTGTTCGTGATCGGGCTGATCGCGCTCATCGCACTGTTCGTGACGCCGGCGGTCGCCGACGGCGAGACGGCACCGACCGCGGTCTACCTGCTGGCGCTGTGTGCGCCGCTCGGATTCCTGCTGGCCATCGCCGCCGCCCTGCGCACCGGACGCCGGGCACGGTGACCGCCCCGCCCGGCGAGTTCTCCGCGGTCACCGACCCCGGGGCGCTGAAGCAGGCCTTCGGCTGCTTCCCGTCGGGGGTCGTCGCGGTGTGCAGCCACGCGGGCGGACCCGGTGACCCGGAACCGATCGGGATGGCAGCCAGCTCGTTCACCTCGGTGTCGATGGACCCGCCGCTGGTCAGCGTGTGTGTCCAGAACAGCTCGACCACCTGGCCGCGGTTGCGGGCGTCGCGGACGCTGGGCGTCAGTGTGTTCTCCGCCGACCAGTCCGACCTGTGCCGGCAGATGGCCGGGCCTGCCGAGCACCGGTTCGACGGGATCGACCCGTTCGGCCCGGATATCGCCGCCGGGGCCGGCGTCGACGAGGAGGCACTGTTCGTGCCGCAGGCGACCGCACACCTGTTGTGCACCGTCGAGCAGGAGGTCCCGGCCGGCGATCACGTCCTGGTGCTGCTGCGGATCGAGGCGTTGCGCTCGGATCCGGACATCGAACCCCTGGTCTTTCACGCCAGCGGCTTCCGCTCCCTCGAGGCCCGACGATGACCACTGTCGACCTGGGCCTCCCCCTCCCCACGCGCACACCCGATCCGGGTGACCCCGACACCGCACCCGCGGGTCCGGACCACCGGCTCTGGGACACCCACGGCCGGATCGCGACCGATCTGCGTGTCTCGGTGACCGACCGCTGCAACCTCCGCTGCCGGTACTGCATGCCCGCCGAAGGCCTCGACTGGCTGCCCGGCGACGACCTGTTGACCACCACCGAGTTCATCCGCGTGCTCACCGTCGCGGTGCGTGACCTGGGGGTGCGTTCGATCCGCTTCACCGGCGGCGAACCACTGCTGCGTCGCGACCTCGAGGAGATCGTCGCCGCGGTGGCCGGCCTCGACGAACGTCCCGACATCGCCATGACCACCAATGGTCTCGGACTGACACGGCGCATCGGCGGACTCGTCGAGGCCGGGCTGGCGCGGGTGAACATCTCGCTCGACACCGTCGACGCCGCCCGGTTCGCCGAGATCACCCGCCGCGATCGGCTCGGTGACGTGCTCGACGGGCTGGCCGCCGCGCGGGTCGCCGGTCTGCACCCGGTGAAGGTCAATGCGGTCCTACCGGATCGGACGGATCTGACCCGACTACCCGATCTGCTCCGGTTCTGCCTGGACCACGGCTATCAGCTGCGGGTGATCGAGCAGATGCCGCTCGACGCAGGCCGCGACTGGGACCGCGCGTCGATGGTGACCGCCGACGAGATCCTGACGACGTTGCAGAGCGCCTTCGACCTACGGCCGGATCCCACACCGCGCGGGGCGGCACCGGCACAGACGTGGCTGGTCGACGGGTACACCGACCCCCGCGGTGAGTCGGCCCGGGTCGGTGTCATCGCCTCGGTCACCCGACCGTTCTGCGGGGACTGTGACCGCACTCGCCTGACCGCCGACGGCGCCTTGCGAAACTGCCTGTTCGCGACGTCGGAGACGTCGCTGCTGCCTGCGCTGCGCAGCGGGCCGCTGTCGGCGGACACCGACGCGGCCATCGCCCGGCTCTGGCGCGGCAACGCCTGGGCGAAGGGTCCCGGTCACGGGGTCAACAGTGCCGGTTTCCACCAGCCCGACCGGCCGATGTCGGCGATCGGCGGCTGAGGCGGATGCAGGTGACCGTCCGATTCTTCGCTGCCGCGCGTGCGGCGGCCGGTGTCGACGAGGCCGTCGTCGACGTCGCCGACTCGATCACCCTCGGTGAGTTGGAACACACTCTGGCCGACGGCAATCCGGCACTCGCGCGGGTTCTCGAGCGGTGCTCCTACCTCCGCGACGAGACCGCACTGTGCGACCGCACCCGCCGCCTGGCACCCGTCCGGGTCCTCGACGTCCTCCCGCCGTTCGCCGGTGGCTGACCCGCAACCGAGCTGTGACCTTTCTCACATAACGGCACGATAACGGGATGGACACGAGACGACCATCATGCCCGTGAACTGCGGTGACACCGACATGGGGCCGAAAGTCCCGGTGGGAGACACGAAAAGCGTTGTGCGATGGGGTGTGAATCCTCCACCCGAACGACGTAGGGTTCGTGACGACCTACTTCGGAAGGTCACAGCCAGACCAACACATCCATAACGTTCCACCGGACGCGCCGAGCCTCGTTCCACCGGTGGGATGACGAGAAACATCTGGGAACGAGGACGGGGGACCCACCTTCCCACCCGGGAACCGGACGTCGACCGACGTCCTTGGGGTTAAGTCCCCGGCCACACCGGCCGGAGCGACCGAGCACCTCTCGCTCGAACCCGACAGCTGACTTCGCAGGCGCGTGGAGAGAGGGAACGAACACATATGTCCGGACGTCACCGCAAGCCGACGACCTCCACGACCACCAAGACCTTCGCCAAGGTCGCGCTGACCGGCGCCGTCCTCGGCGGTGGCGCCGCCCTGCTGGGCACGGGCTCCGCCCAGGCCGCCACCGACTCCGAGTGGAACCAGGTCGCCCAGTGTGAGTCGGGCGGCAACTGGGCCATCAACACCGGCAACGGCTACCAGGGCGGCCTGCAGTTCAGCCCGAGCACCTGGGCCGCACACGGTGGCGGCGAGTTCGCCCCGAGCGCCAACCAGGCCACGCGTGAGCAGCAGATCGTCGTCGCCGAGCGCGTCCTGGCCTCGCAGGGCAAGGGTGCCTGGCCGAGCTGCGGTGGCCCGCTCTCGGGTGCCACCCCGCGCACCGCCCCCGCCGACACCACCCCGCTGCGCAAGGCCGCCCCGACCCCGGCGCCCGCCGCCCCGCAGCAGCCTGCCACCAATCTCGAGCAGACCCCGGATGCCACCAGCACCCAGGAAGCGCTCGATCAGCTCGACGAGGCCGGCGTCAGCCCGGAGGTCAAGGGCCTGCTCAACGCCGCCAAGAACAGCGGCTACCAGCTCACCCCGGACCAGCTGCGCCTGTTCAACGACAACAAGGGCCTGATCCCGCTCCCCTGAGCGCCCCAGACGAAGGGCCCCGCACGATGCATCACGCCGTGCGGGGCCCTTTTCCACTTCCGGAGTCGGTGCCGACAAACGGTCACGTCAGGCGGAGCCGACCCATTCATCACGTCAGGCGGAGCCGACCCATTCATCCCTGCCGTCGTCGAAGAACTGGTGTTTCCACACCGGTAGTCGTGCCTTGACCTCGTCCACCATCCGCGCGCAGGTCTCGAACGCCGGACCGCGGTGATCGGCGGCCACCGCGACGACGAAGGCGATGTCCCCGATCCGTAGATCGCCGACTCGGTGCGACACGGCCACCGCGCGCACGCCCGGTGCCGATGCCGCGACCTCGGCGACCACCTCGGCGAGCACGGCCGGTGCGGTCGGGTGTGCGGAGTACGACAGCAGGGTGACGCCTCGGCCACCGTCATGATCGCGGACGGCGCCGACGAATCCGACGACGGCGCCCGCGGCCCCACCGGCGGCCCGGGTCACGAGATCCTCGTGCGCGGCGAGGGTGATGGGGTCGGCGGCCAGTGCCGTGTGGACGACCTGCGCGGGGCGCTCACCGTTCACGGGTGGTCGCCGCCACGGATCTGGTCGAGGGTGTGGTCGAGGACTGTGTCGAGCACCGTCAACCCGTCGCGGACGCCGCCGGTGGAACCGGGGAGGTTGACCACGAGGGTGGTGCCGACGACGCCAGCGGTACCGCGGGACAGGATCGAGGTGGGGACGCCGGGTAGTCCGGAGCGTCGGATCGCATCGGCCAGGCCGGGGATCTCGATGTCGAGCAGTGTTCGTGTCTGCTCGGGGGTGCGGTCGGTGGGTGAGAGTCCGGTGCCCCCGGAGGTCACGATCAGGTCGGCGCCCGCGTAGACGCCGGCACGGATCGCCGCACCGACGGGGTCACCGTCGGCCACCACGTCCACCTCGTCGACGGTGAAGTCGCGGGCGGTGAGCCAGTCGACGATGATCGGGCCGGACCGGTCCCTGTAGACCCCAGTGCTCGCCCTGGTCGACGCCACGATCACCCGCGCCGAACGTGAGGGGGTCACCGTTCCGGATCCTCGTCGCGAATCCAGTGACCCGATCGCCCACCGGATTTCTCCAGGAGCCGGACGCCGTCCATGCTGGCGCGACGGTCGACCGCCTTGACCATGTCGTGCAGGGTGAGCCCGGCCACCGACACCGCGGTGAGTGCCTCCATCTCGACCCCGGTCTGTCCGGCGGTGGTGACCGTCGCGGTCACGTCGATGCTGTCGGCGCCGACCTCGAAGTCGACGTCGACCGATGCGAGGGACAGCTGATGACACAAGGGGATGAGCGCATCGGTGCGCTTGGCGGCCATGATCCCGGCGATGCGGGCAGTGGCCAGGACATCCCCCTTGGGAAGGGATGCGGAGGTGAGGAGTTCGATCACCCGGGCGGTGGTCCGAAAGGTGCCGGAGGCGACCGCACGGCGCCGGGTGACCGACTTGTCACCGACATCGACCATCCGGGCCGCGCCCGAGTCGTCGATGTGCGACAGCGATTCGCCGGTCACGGCTCAGCTGTTGATATCCGTCTTGGGGTTGATGTAGGGCACCTTGTCCGCAGGCAGCGGGAACTCGACATCCCCGAACGGGGACAGCGCCCCGGCGACGTGGGTCGCGAACTCCGAGACGGCGTGGTCGGGCACGTTGCCCTCGCCGTCCCTCGGCCAACCGTTGTCGATGTAGTGATTCTTCGAATTGCTCTCAGCCACGCGCATATTGTGCCATGCCTCGCACCTGCTGAGCAGGGCGACCACCCACCCTCCGTTCGAATGATATGGCGACAACCGTGTCGTCGGTGGCGGTAGGGTCACAATCCAACGGTCCGACGAGCATCGAAGGGGAAGACGTGCCACTGAGTCCAGGTTCACAGATCGCCGGCTATCGCGTGGTCTCACTGCTGGGTTCGGGCGGAATGGGCGAGGTATATCTCGTCGAGAATCCTCAGCTACTCCGCCGCGAGGCCCTCAAGGTCATCTCGCTCGCCGGAGCGCAGGATCCCGACTTCCAGCGCCGATTCACCAACGAGGCCCGGACCACCGCATCGCTGGATCACCCGAGCATCATCTCGATCCATCAGTACGGGATCACCGACGGCACCCCCTGGTTCACGATGAACTACCTGGAGGGCTCCGATCTCACCCACGGTCCGCTCGCCGCAGCGGACGTGGTGGCCGTGACCGAGCGGGTCGCCGACGCCCTCGACTACGCGCACCGGCGCCAGGTGATCCACCGGGATGTCAAGCCCGCCAACATCTTCGTCAGTCGTGACGCATCGGGTGGCGGTATCGATCGGGTCACCGTCCTCGACTTCGGCATCGCCAAGCTGGTCAACTCCACCTCATTGACCGCGACGAGTGCGTTCATCGGTACCCTCGCCTACTGCGCCCCCGAGGTGATCGAGGGACATGACGCCACAGCGATGAGTGATCAGTACTCGCTGGCGTGCACCGTCTTCCAGCTGTTCACCGGCCAGGCCCCGTTCACCACCACCACGCCGTCGGCGCTGGTGATGAGCCATCTGACCAAGCCGATCCCGTCACTGAGTTCGCTACGTCCCGATCTGGGCGCCTACGACCCGGTACTGGCCAAGGCGCTCGCGAAGAACCCGGCCGACCGCTATCCGGACTGCCGATCCTTCGCCGCCGCGCTCAAGTCGGCCGCCGACGGATCCGGGGAGGCGACGGTGATCGCACCCGCAGGTGGCCATCACCCGAACACCCCTACGCCGATCCCGGTCCCGCACGGCGGGCCGCCGAACCCGCCGTCGTACCCGAATGCCGGACAGCCGCACACCCCGTACCCCAATCCTCCGTCGTACCCCGGTTCACCGTCGTATCCCGATCCCGCGCAGCCGAATCCGGCCGCCTACCCCGGCTCACCGGGGTACCCGGGGACCCCGCCGCCGACGCCCTATCCGTCGCAGCCGGGGATCGCCTCGGGCCCGACGATGGCGAACGCCTCTGCAGTCCCGGGCAATCCGGCGACTGCGCCGCTGGGGGGCGGACAGCCGCCGACGTACCCGCCGTCGCAACCGAACTACCTCGCCGGCGGTGTGCCCGGCCAGCCGTTCGGGCAGCCGCAGCGCAAGAAGCGGACCGGCCTGATCGTCGGTGTGATCGCCGTCGCCGCGGTCGTGATCGTCGCGGCTGCGGTCGGAATCGCGTTCGCGGCAGGTGTCTTCAGCAGCAGCGACGACGGCGACGTCACCGCCGCACAGCCGTTCACCATGTCCGCGTACGGCAAGACCACCTGCACCCTGGAGGGCGGCAAGGCGTACTGCTGGGGCAAGAACGGTTCCGGCGAGCTGGGTAACGGTTCGACCACCGACAGCACCACCCCGGTCGCGGTCGGCGGACTGTCCGGCGTCACCGCGATCTCGGTGGGCGGTTACGCCGACAGCGACCGCAATTCGCGCACCACGGTCTGTGCCGTGGCCGGCGGCGAGGCCTACTGCTGGGGTAACGACCACTACGGGCAGGTCGGCGACGGCGCCACCGGCTCGGGCACCGACAAGACCTCACCCACCAAGATCCCGAATCTGACCGGTGTCACCTCGATCGCCACCGGGTACGGGTCGACCTGCGCGGTCACGAACGGCGACGTGATGTGTTGGGGTGACAACGACTCCGGGCAGCTCGGCCTGCCCGGCGTGGACGAGACCACCACCCCGACCAAGGTCGCGGGTCTGCCCGCGGCCACCGCGGTGACCACCGCACAGGGCACCACGTGTGCGATCGCCGAGGGCAAGGCCTACTGCTGGGGCAACAACGACAACGCCCAGATCGGCAACGGCTCGACCAGCCGCCAGGAGTCGCCGGTGCAGGTCGCGAACCTGACCGACGTGACCTCGCTGTCGGTCGGCACGTACACCAAGAACAACTCGGAGGACACGCCGACCGCTTTCGTCACGGTCTGTGCGACCGCCGGCGGCGGTGCCTACTGCTGGGGTGACAACGCCTACGGCCAGATCGGCGACGGCAGCACCCAACAGCGGTCGGTGCCGGCCAAGGCGACCGGCCTGTCCGGGGCGTCGGTGATCAGTACCGGCTGGGGCAGCACCTGTGCCGTCGCGAACGCGAAGGTGTGGTGCTGGGGCGACAACGACAACTCGCAGCTCGGCACCACCGGTGACGGCCGCCAGACCCCGGCCGAGGTCGCCGGTCTGACCGGACAGGCCGTGGCGGTCGAGACCGCGGGCGGCACCACGTGCTCGCGGACCGGTTCCGGCGAGGTGCACTGCTGGGGGCACAACGACGTCGGCCAGGTCGGCGACGGCAGCACCACCGACCGGTCGACGCCGGTCGCGGTGACCCTCCCCGCCTGATCACGGCTCGGCGGCCGCAGCGGCGCACCCGGCACTCAGTAGAATCGGTCGGATGAGTTCGGATACCCGCGCGGACGCACTGGCCGTGGATCTGGCGCGTCGCTCCGACGACGACCTCGCCGAACTCTTCGCGCTCCGGCCCGATCTCGCCGCACCCCCGCCGCAGGGCACCGGTGTCCTCGGCCAGCGGGCGCTGGCCGCCGCGTCCATCGCGCTGGCCGGGGAGTCGCTCGATCTGCTCGACGTGGCCGTGCTGGAACAGGCGATCGTGCTGAGTACGCCCCCGAAGCGGCGCAAGTCGCCGGTGCCGGTGACGGTGCCGGCGATCGTCGAAGCGCTGTCCGATCGCGCCGAGCCCACCGACCTCGCCGTCCGCGTCGACCATCTGCGGCGGCTGGCCCTGATCTGGGGTGACGACGACGCCCTGCACGTCGGGGCGCACACCGCGTCGGCGTTGCCGTGGCGGGCGCTGCACCTGACCGGTCCCCTCGCCCATCTCACCCCGGACGAGCTGCGGGCCCGGCTCGACGACCTCGACGAGCGGCGCGCCGACCTGCTCGCCACCCTGTCGCGCGGGCCGGCGCTGGGCCGCAGTCGCGACGCCGCCCCCGACGCGGATCCGGCCGCACCGGTGGCCCGGCTGATCGCCGACGGCCTGCTCGCCCGGATCGATCACCAGACCGTCGAGCTGCCGCCGCAGCTCGGGCAGATCCTGCGCGGCGAGCCACCCCCGCGCAGCGACGATCTGCACCAGCCGGTACCCGACGACGAGAACGCATCCCGCCGGTTCTCCGCCCGCGACATCGACGCGGCGGCCGGTGGTGAAGCGCTGGAACTGATCCGGCACACCGTCGCCCTGCTCCGGCTGCTGGGCACCGCCCCGGCCGCGGTGCTGCGGTCGGGTGCGCTCGGTGTGCGTGAGCTGCGCCGGCTGAGCAAGGCCACCGGACTCGACCAGCGGCGGGTGGCCCTGATCGTCGAGTTGCTGGCGCATGCCCGCCTGATCGACGCCGGTTTCCCCGATCCGCCGCCCGCGAACGACACCGGCGAGCATGCGTTCGCACCCACCACCCAGGCCGACGCCTGGATGCACCAGCCGCCGGAACGGCAATGGCTGACCCTCGGTCAGGCGTGGCTGTCGGTGCCGCGTCGGGCCTGGCAGGTGGGTGAGCCCGACCGCGACGGCACCACCATCCCGGCGTTGTCGGCGGAGAACCAGGACGCGCACGCCCCCGCCCAGCGGCACACCATCCTGGCCGCGCTGGCGGACACATCCCCCGGCACCCGGGTCTCGATCCCGGGGCTGGTGGCCGATCTGCATTGGCGCCACCCGCACGGGTTGCGGCGGATCACCACCCGCGTCGTCGACGAAACTCTGACCGAGGCAAGAGAACTCGGCATCGTTGCGCACTCGGCGCTGTCGTCGGTGGGGCGCGCGATCATCTCGTCCGAGCCCGTGGACGAGGATGCCGCGACACTCGCCGCGATGCGCAAGGCGTTGCCCGAGCCGGTCGACCACTTCCTCGCCCAGGCCGATCTCACCATCACCGTGCCGGGCCCGATGACCCCGGATCTCGCCGAGCAGGTGGAGCTGGTCGCCGACCTCGAATCCGGGGGTGCCGCATCGGTGTATCGCGTCACCGAGGACAGTGTGCGGCGCGCGCTCGACGCGGGCCGCTCCAGCAGTGAGTTGATCACCCTGTTCACCGCGCACTCCCGGACCCCGGTCCCCCAGTCGCTCACCTACCTGATCGAGGACGTGGCCCGCCGCCATGGTCAGCTGCGGGTGGGCCTGGCGTCGTCGTTCATCCGGTGCGAGGACGCCGCCACCCTGGCGGCGGTGCTGCGCAGCGACGCCGCCGACCACCTGGCGTTGCGGGCCCTGGCCCCCACGGTCGCGGTGTCGCCCAGCGAGATCCGCGAGGTGCTCGAGCAGTTGCGGGCCTCCGGTTTCGCACCGGCCGGGGAGGATTCGTCCGGCGAGCTGGTGGACATGCGCACCCGCGGCAGCCGGGTCGCGACCACTCGTGGACGCCGCACCGCGATCCCGCCGCGTCGGGCCGCCCTGAATCCCGACCAGGTCCGGGAGGTGGTGTCGCGGTTGCGTTCTCACGACAGGGCCATGTCGGCGAGACCTGCCCGGGAGAGGAAGGGCTCGACCACCCCGGTGCGAGCTGCGGGCAACGGTGAGACCACCACGGCCCTGATCCAGCTCGCATTGCGGGCCAATCGCCCGCTGCGCGTGGACTACGTCGACGCCCACGGCTCGGCGAGCCGCCACGTCGTCCACCCCCGCATCATGAGCGCAGGCCAGTTGATCGGTACCGAGGACGGGACCGACGACGAGCAACGCTTCTCCCTGCACCGCATCACGAGCGTGGAGTTGTTGAGCGAGTAGCCTCGTCGGCTCAACCGCCACCACCACAACCCCATTCGATCATTGCGCCGCACCTCGCCGATCCGATGGTTGAGCCGGGACCGAGCCGCCGACCACCCACCCCACAATCTCAACCACCAC